>JAPOPA010000348.1 GCA_026713145.1 Chloroflexota bacterium | reverse complement strand
CGCTTGAGGGGGACGGCGACGCCCGGCAAATCGTCGACTCCCTGGAGAGCAAGGACGATATATCCGGGCCGTGGAAGTACGACGACTTCAACCCCCGGCAGATTATCGACGCCGAGTCGAGCACCATCGCGTCAGTGTTTGGCCGCATGAGTGACGACCGGAACCAACTGGCGAATGCCCGGTTGATCGCGGCGGCGCCCGTCATACAGGACTACGTACGGTCCCTGTCGGAGGCGGGAGACGAGGCCGCCCTGGCATTGCTTCAAGCATCCCAGCCCCAGGGCGCCCCTGCCTAACCCTCCATCGGCACAGGTTCGTAGAGGTCGGTGTCCGGGTAGAAGTCCGTCCACGCGAACCAGAAGGATAGGATGAACGGGTGGGTTTCGAGTTGAGTCCCTTTCATCGAGCCGCTAACCGCAAGGCCTGAGGCTTTGTCCCATACGGAACTCGACTCGGTATCGGTCATGGTGGTTCCGTCGAGCGACTCGAATTCCAGTACCTGACCGTCAACCGTGCGCCGGAATATCGCGGTGCCACCGCCCTCTCGGTCCACTGCGGCGACGATTGGCGTCCCTTCGAACTCGTGGTTTATTACCTCCGCCTCTATTAGGTCGAGATAGTTGTAGGCTATCTGGCCCTGATCGCCCGTCACTCCGAGGATGATGTCCTTTATCCGGAGTCGCTCGTCGGGGTTCCTTTCGCCGAGGATGCCTGCCTTTTGCTCCCGATAGTAGGTGAGGTAATGGTCGTCAATCGGGTAGCTCGTGTGAGTGTCGAGCACCTTGGTGTCAGGGTGAGCCTTGGTCCAGGTCCCATAGTTGGTGAGTTGAGAGGGAACGATCTCCAACTCCGTGCCCTTGCACTGCCCGTGGATGGCCTTGCCAAGAAATTGACTCCACAGCGAATTGGTCTCCCTGTCGTACATCACGAGAGCGTTCATTATCAGCCGGCCTGACACGCCGAAGTTAACCGTCTCTTCTTCAAGTTCTCGGCCATAGACTATGGCCGTGAAGCAAAGCGGTCACCATGTGACCGCAATCGGCTTGCCTCCAACTACGTCGTTGACGATCTCGTGCCCGCTGAGGTAGGCCACGTTGTATGCCCGGTGTTCGCCACCTACGGAAACTCCAATTACCAGATCGGTTTCACGGTACTGATTCCTGGCCTCATCCGCCCTGAAGAAGTTTGGTTCGAATATCGCTCGAATGGCGTCCTTGGGAAGGATGTTCATAACCTCGTAGCGCGTGCCGTCAACGTCTACCGAACTCACCTTGAAGGGATCGTAGCGGTCTCCCCAAGGGTCATCCTCTTCGGCTTGAGTCTCGGATGAGGCCACCGGCGCTTCGGTCGGTTCGGGGGACGGCTCGGGCTCCGGGGACGAAGTTGGCTCCGGTTGAGGCGAGGAGGCAGGCTGCACAACGGCAGTACCTTCCTCCGGAGCCGGTTCGGATGACTCTTGGGAGCCGCACGCCGCGGCCACGACCACGAGCGTAGCGACGGTGAGTCCGGCGAGCAGGGTATGAGGTGGACTAAGGTTCATGTACAAATTCTCCTTCAGTTAATTCGATGCAGGGAAGCAGGATTCGATGCCGGTGTGGGGCTCAGGATGCGGTCCGTATACAATACTCGATCTCGACGCGGACAGTAATTCAAAAGACGTCACGCAGTGCCGACCGTGCGGCGTGGTAGCCGCCCATACCGTGGACGCCTCCGCCCGGCGGCGTGGAAGCGGAGCACATATACAGGCCCTTGACCGGGGTGGAGTACGGGTTCCAACGAAGCATCGGTCGGGCGAAAGTCTGACGGGAGTCCTGAACGCCGCCGTTGATGTCTCCGCCGATGTAGTTCGCATTGTAGTCCTGCAGCGCCGACGGACTCATGACATGCTTGGCCAGAATCCGTTCACGGAAGCCGGGGGCAAACCGCTCGATCTGCGTCTCCATCCGGTCGGTCGCATCGAACGTCGATCCGCTGGGGACGTGAGTGTACGCCCAGGCCGTGTGCCTCCCGTCCGGTGCACGCGAATCGTCGAACAGGCTGGGCTGAGCGACCAGCAGGAACGGTCTCTCGGGCACTTTACCGTTCCAGACCGTCGCCTCCGCATCGGCGATCTCTTCCAGCGTTCCCCCGACATGAACGGTCCCGCCCCATGCGGTCTGTGGCGACTTCCATGGAATCGGCCCGTCCAGCGCAAAGTCTATCTTGAAGACTCCGACCCCGTACCGATACGACTCAAGACGCCGACGATAACGCCCGTCCAGTCTGTCTCCGGCGATCCCTAGTAGCTGAGCGGGAGAGATGTCGCAGAGGACCGCCCTGCTTTCCGGCAGATCATCAAGAGACTCGATTTGCCAATTCGTGACGATCTCCCCTCCAAGCGACTCCAAGTACGACACCAGCGCTCGCGCAATCGACTGCGCGCCGCCACGGGCGAAAGGCCAGCCCACCGCGTGTCCCGCCATGCTGAGAACGAGTCCGACTGCGGCTGTGGATGAACGGTCGAGAGGAAGCATCGAATGGGCCCCAATTCCCGCGAACAAGGCGCGGGCCTTTTCCCCCACAAACCTGCTGTTCGCCACCGACTCGACCGACCGAAGACCGGATAGGCCAAATCGCATCATCGCCAGGGGATGCCTTGGTGTTCCTCGAAACGGCGACAGCAGGTATTCGATGGAATCGTCCCAGCCGGCTACAAGCGGCCCCATGAGCTTGCCGTATGCCTCAACGTCGGAGTCCAACCCATCTGCCGTCTTCGTCACGGAACGATGCAGCACGGCGGTCGCTCCATCTTCGAGGGGATGAGTTACCGGTGCAATCGGATGGACCCATTCGAGGCCGTGCTCGACGAGAGGCAGGGAACTGAAGAACGGCGAGCCTGCCCCAAGCGGGTAGGCGGTCGAGCAGATATCGTGAACGAAGCCGGGCAGGGTCAGTTCGGCGGAACGCATACCGCCACCGACGGTCTCCTTCCCCTCGACGACAAGGACCGACCTACCCGCCTGCGCCAGCACGATGGCAGCCGACAGCCCGTTCGGGCCCGCGCCGATGACAACCGCGTCGTATGAGTTGGAGGACGGCATCTCGTCTACAGCCTATTGCGAAGGAGTGACTGCAGGCAAGCTTGTCGTCAGAGTGGGGTGACCCGGTGCCGCTTTGACGCACAAGCACATATGGACTATGTTGAAAGTGTCGCTGAAGCGACACTGTGCAGCCGCGAATTGAGCACGAATCCGTGCGAAACGAATTGAGAAAAAAAAGGCGCAGAAATTCTGGCATCTCGGTTTCTCTCTCAAACCGTATCGCCAGTACGCCATCCGCAGGATGAGCCTCGCAGAAATAGCTTCAAACGCCCCTTATAAATAGGCAAGACCGACCGACACAAAATGAGAACAACGACCAGAATAAGGCGAGCGAGCAGGACTCTCAAACCGTCTCACTTTCTCAAACCGTCGCAGCGGCTCACCCAGTGTGCCCCAGCTTCTGCGCTCGGAAGCGGTGCTGATGCGACTGGGTTACGTTGGTGGTATGCTTGGAGTTGGAGCGTGGTCGCGTTTCGTGTAAGGGAGGAAGCATGCAGAAGCCGCAAAAGCTAAAGGGACGCCGCGACCGGGGGCTGATAGTCGTGGGGGTCATTGTAGGCATCATCGCCATCACGACTGTCGGAGGTTGGATCGTCGCCGGCGTTGCGCTGAACAGAGGTCCCGATGCGTTGGGCGACAGCGCCCCATCGTGGTCGGCGGACAGCGCCAGGGTCTCCTTCTCTTCGGACGAAACGGGCAACATGGACATCTACGTGATGAACGCCGATGGCAGCGGGCGAGTGAACCTCACAAACCGTGAAGCCAAGGACATGGAACCCTCATGGTCGCCCGACGGTGAGTGGATTGCCTTCCTCAGCCGGACGCAGGGCAGGACCGACATTCACCGCGTAAAGCCTGACGGGACCGGCCTCTCCAGCCTTACCGTCTACCCAGCCCAAATGTACTCTCGTCCCATCTGGTCGCCGGACGGGACGAAAATTGCCTTCACGTCGAATCGCGACGCCGATCCGCCTCCTCAGCTTCAGCCCACCCCGGAACCGTTCTTTGACGGCGCGCCGGAATTCCCCGGAGCCGCGCCACGACCGGAACTGTATGTGATGAACGCCGACGGAAGCGACCAAACCAGACTCACTTTCAACTTCTACTTCGACGGCAATCCCACATGGTCGCCCGACAGCCAACGGCTTGCATTTCAGTCGCGAGAGGATGGAGACCACGAGATCTACGTCATAAACGCTGACGGCTCAAACCTCACCCGACTCACGGACAACCAAGACGCAGACGTCTTCCCGGCCTGGTCGCCCGATGGACGCTATATTGCCTTCTCCTCGAACCGCCCAAAGTCCGAATTCGGTGGGGAGCTTTCTGAAGCCGCAAGACGGGACTTTGCCACGGCGGGCAACACCGTCGACTTCGAAATCTACATCATGGACCCGGACGGAGGCGGTGTATTCAACCGCAGCCAGAGAACCAGCTTGCAGGACTCCAGACCATCCTGGTCTCCGGACGGCGAGTGGATCGCCTTTGAGGGTCGTCCGAACTTCCCTACCCAAGACACCGTGGTGGGCGCGGACATCTATGTGATGCAGTTTGAAGGGGAAGATTTGAGGAATCTCACCAATGCCCAGGCCCGAAACCTCGATGGGAATCAAGGCCCCATTGTCTGGTCGCCCGACGGGAGCCACATCGCCTACGTGACTGAACGCTACGGCACTCCCCAAGTTCAGACGGTGCGGCTATTTGATCCTTCGTAGGGCGCCTCGGGCAAGGGTTCGGACTCACCCATCCCTCGGTGGAACTTCCATATTCCACATATCTGAGGAATATCCGCCCTCGAATAGGGGAACATGGTCGCTCCGCAGCAGAGGCATCGGCAACTGCTCCACGCGCTCTTGTGAAGGGAACAGCCCATCGATATCTTCGCGTTGCATGCCCACCTCATGGATGAGCACCTTGAACCCGCCAAGGCCATCAGGATCGACCAGGCCCCTCATCGCCATGGCATTGGCGCGAATGTCATGTGGCGACAACTCCCGGTTGCGCAGCCGGCCCGTCCACACCTTCAGACCCAGCCTGTCGAGATACTCCGCCTGCGTCATCAGGCAAAGCGGCTTCAGCCCGGCACCGCGGCCCTCTTCGATCACCGTCGTGAAGTCGACGTGCGCCGTGATGTCCTGGCGGCCGATCCACTGGTACGGGCTCGACCCGGAAGTATGCTTGTAGTACGTCTGAAGGGTGCCGCGTGAACGTTCCGGCGAGTACAGCTCCTCCGACTCGTGCCCGTAATCAATGGTAACGACGAATCCCCGCTCGATTATCTCTGCTACCCGGCCAGCCCATTCACCGATTCGAAGGTTGACCTCACCCCGCGTGCCATCGGGCAGCTTAAGGCCGAGCCTGTCGAGCCGTTCTACAAGGAGCGGAGTCGACGGCTCCCCGGCAACGGAGTGGAATCTCCCGTCGGCATCAACATCGACAAACAACTCGACGAGATCGTCATCCTTGATTTCGAAGCGGTGTACGGGAAAGGCGTCGATAAGCTCATTGGACAACACACAGCCGACGACTCCCCGCGCCTCGTCGCCGCTCTCCTTATCCACCGTGACGTAGCGCATTGCGAGAGAGAACGCCGGCAGATGTTGGCGGGCATACTCGGTGATATCCCGGGCCATGAGGCCGCTGCCGGCCCCCATCTCGACGACATGAAACGGGGTGGGCTCATCGAGAGCCTTCCACAAGGTCTCTAGGTGGACGGCGATCAGCGCGCTGAAGGCGGGATGCGCGGAAGGGCTGGTGTAGTAGTCCCGGTGAGTCGAGTCCTGTCTGTCTTTGGTGTAGTAGCCACCATTGGGGTGATAGAGCGCCACCTCCATAAACTCGGCAAACGTGATGGGGCCGTTTGACGATATGCGCCTTCGAATCTCTGCTTCAGGTTTGCGCTCCATGCGAGAACAGGTCTCCATCAAACCAAAAGGGACACCATTTCAGGTGTCCCTGGAATCGTCACCAATGGTGTGAGTACCTAGCTGGTCTTGGATCCCGCGCGGGCCGCATTCGCGCTCTTGTTGGCGGCGTTCTTCTTGGCCCTGGAACCGTCCCTGTCCCACCCCGATATCGGGACGGAATTCTTGAACTCTCCTTCAGCGCCACAATCCATACACGTGCCCATACTCGTTGGACCATTGGGACTTTCGATCATCCAACGATGCGAACAATCGTCGATCGCGGCGGCTGATTCTTGTTCCTGCTCCGACACTGCACACCCCCTCCGTGGCGTTTCGGGTCCTTATGTACGGTCCTCGATAGGAACGTACTCTACGTCTTCCGGCCCGCTGTACAGAAGCCTGGGCCGAAGAATGTCTCTAGCGGTCAATTGTTCAACGATGTGAGCGGCCCAGCCGGGCATCCGGCCTATCGCGAACAGGGGCACGAAGAGGTCCTCTGGAATTCCCAGAAGAGAATAGACCGCTCCTGCCCACAGGTCGACGTTCGGATTCAATCCGGCGCGCGACCTGCGCTGCATGGCGTCGGTCTTGGTAACCGCATCGATGATGCTGTACCACTTGGTCTGACCTTCCCGCTCTCCGAGTGCCTTCGCGCCTGCGCGCAAGTGCTTCGCACGCGGGTCGACATCCTTGTATACGGCGTGACCGAAGCCCATTATTCGCTCACGGGCCTCGAGCTTGGAGTTTACGTACGCCTCGGCGTTCTCGACGCTCCCAATTTCCTCCGCCATTCTCATGGCGCCTTCGGCGGCTCCTCCGTGGCGAGGCCCCTTCAGGGTCGCAATCGCGGCAGCCAGCGCGGCATAAAAGTCGGCTCGCGTGGAGGCGGCCACCCTAGCCACAAATGTCGAGGCATTGGCACCGTGCTCAGCATGCAGGACGAAGTCCTTGTCGATGAGCCTGGCATCGCGTGAATCGGGCGTCTCTCCCCTGAGCATGTAGAGGAAGTTCGCCGCGTGGTCAAGTTCGGCGTTCGGTTCCACCGGCTCATTGCCGTTCCGCAAGCGATGGTGGGCCGCAACAATGGTGGGGAGAGCAGCCGTCATCCGTACGCCCTTGATCAGTGCGCCTTCCGGCGTAACGTCCATCTCGGTCGCGTCCGACATGCCCATCGCCGAAACGGCCGTCCGCAAGACGTTCATCGGATGGCTGGCCTTCGTCAGATCGATGATCTGCACAACTTCGTCAGGAAGTGCGCGAGAGTTCTTCAGGTCCGAGGAAAATGAGTCGAACTGTGAGGATGTGGGCAGCGCTCCGTAAAGGAGTAGATAGCTCGTTTCTTCGAAGGAGGAGTGCTCGGCGAGGTCGTCAATGCCGTAGCCCCGGTAGAGCAGCTTCCCGGGTTTTCCAACGATCAGGCTTGTTGTCGTTCGGTCAAAGTAGACATCACGGAAACCCTTCTTTAGTTCCACCTCGGTGTCTTTGGCCATTGACGCCGGAACCTCCACGACACGGCGCGGGAACCAGTTCGGATGCCTACGCGCCGCTTAGAGCAATCTTTGGGAATGACCATTCCCAAGGGTCTGAAGTCGTCTCAAACGGCTCGGAAAGGTTCAGGGAATCGTAGCATCGAACCGCCCATAAGTCAAGGATTACGGCTTCAACCGGTACTAAGGATGAGACACTACCAAACCGGATGAGCGCCTGTACAAAGCGCCTCAGCGGATTAGCAATAGGACGCCGGATTGCGCTCAACCATTGGAAGTTCCCGCGCAGGCGCGTCCTGGTCCGGTAGGGAGTTTACCCTGTGGGCATCTCCGCTCGTGGGGCGCGATTGCGCCGGCGAGCGACCTTGAGACGGGCCTGTGAGCGTCTAACGGATGCGAGGGCGCGCTCCAAGTCCTGTGCGGAAGTAGCTGACTCGATTCGCTCTTCTGCTCGCTTGACGGCTTCCTCAGCACGAGCTTCGTCGATCTCCTCGGCACGCTCCGCCGTGTCGGCGAGGATGGTCGCCTTGTTGCCAATGACCTCGAGGAACCCGCCGCTAACTGCGATGTAGGTCTGCTCTTCCCCCTTGTCGACGCGGATCTCGCCAGGCTGCATGATGGTCAGCAGTGGCGCGTGGCTCGGCAGAATGCCGAGCTCTCCGACAACTCCGGGGGCGACGAGCACGTCCACCTCTTCGGAGTAGACGATTCGTTCGGCGGTTACTATTTGAAGTGTCAGCGGCATCTTTGTCCTTGCTACTCCTGGGCTGCCATCCGCTCGCCCTGCTCACGGGCCTCGTCGATGGTGCCGACCATGTAGAAGGCCTGCTCCGGCAGGTCATCGTGCTGGCCGGCCAGAATCTCGGTGAAGCCACGAACGGTCTCGCGTACCGGGACGTAGCGACCCTCCTGTCCGGTGAACTGCTCAGCCACGAAGAATGGCGGCGTGAGGAAGCGCTGGATCTTGCGGGCGCGAGCGACAGCCTGCCTGTCCTCCTCGGACAGTTCTTCAACACCGAGGATGGCGATGATGTCCTGAAGGTCGCGGTACCGCTGGAGCACCTGCTGGACGCCGCGCGCGGCATCGTAGTGCTCCTGGCCGACGATTGCGGCTTCGAGGATTCGCGAGTTCGAAGACAGCGGGTCGACGGCCGGGTACAGGGCCTGTTCGGACAGGGCCCGGTCGAGGGAAATCACGGCGTCGAGGTGTCCGAAGGTCGTCACGATGCCGGGATCGGTGTAGTCGTCGGCGGGAACGTAGATTGCCTGGAAGGAAGTGATCGAGCCGCTGCCGCTCGACGTGATCCGCTCCTGGAGGTCGCCCATCTCGGTGCCCAGCGTCGGCTGATACCCGACGGCGGAGGGCATTCGTCCCAGCAGGGCCGAGACCTCCATGCCCGCAAGAATATAGCGATAGATGTTGTCGATGAAGATCAGGACGTCCTGACCGCGTTCCTCTTTGAAGAACTCGGCCATGGTCAGCCCCGTCAGGCCTACACGGGCGCGCACGCCGGGCGGCTCGTTCATCTGGCCGAACACGAGCATGGTGCTGCCGAGAACTCCCGACTCTTTCATCTCGCCCCAGAGGTCGTTGCCCTCTCGGGAGCGCTCGCCCACTCCGGCGAATACCGACACGCCCTTGTGTTCCGCGCCGATGTTGCGGATCAGTTCCTGAATGATGACCGTCTTCCCCACACCGGCCCCACCGTATGCCCCAACCTTGCCGCCACGGGTGAACGGCGATATGAGGTCGAACACCTTGATGCCCGTTTCGAGCACATCGACAGTCGTGGCCTGCTCGTCGAATGCGGGAGGCTTGCGGTGTATCGGCCAGTTATTCTCGGACTCGACCTCTTCCAGTTTGTCGAGCGTCTCGCCGAGCGCGTTGAACAGGCGGCCAAGCGTGGGCTCGCCGACGGGCACCGTTACGGGCGCTCCGGTATCGACTGCCTCAGTTCCTCGCTGGAGGCCGTCAGTGCCGCCGAGGGCCAGGCAGCGTACCCAGTTGTTTCCGACGTGCTGCTCAACTTCGAGCACCAGACGCTCACCGTTGAGGTCAGTGTGCAGCGCGTTGTAGATTCCCGGCATCTCCTCCGGCGGAAACTCTACGTCCACCACCGTCCCGATCACCTGCGTAACCGTTCCTGTCGCCATGAAACCCTCCTGCGTATCACGCTCTACGCGATACGCACTTACTTTCTGTTCTCTCTATGCTTCGACAGCCGCCGCGCCGCCCACGATGTCCAGCAACTCGGACGTAATCGACTCCTGGCGGGCCTTGTTCATTGCCAACGTAAGGTCGGCAACCATGTCGTTGGCGTTGTCCGTCGCGTTCCTCATCGCCACCATTCTGGCCGACTGCTCGCTCGCCACGCTCTCCAAGACCGCGTGGTAGACCTGCATGTCAACGAAGCGCGGCAGCAACGCGGCCATCACGGTGAGCGGGTCGGGCTCGTAGATGTACCCGACCATGTCCTTGTACTCCAGTTCTGCCGGGACAACGGGCAGGAGCGGCTGGACAACCGGCCTCTGCGTGACCGTGCTCACGAAGTCGGCGTAGGCCAAGTACACGGCATCCACGCGCTCCTCGCCATATTCGTCGTTTACTAACGTGGCGATTGGGCGAACGTCCTCTAGCTCGGGACGGTCGCCGAGGTCGCTGAATACCGCCCGGACTTCCTGCCCCGTCCTCACCAAGAAGTCGCGGCCCTTCCGCCCGACGGCAATGATGCTGGTTTCAACGCCTTCCTTCTGTCGCTCCAAGATGAACTCGCCTACGGCGCGGTTGATCCTGCTGTGGAGTCCACCCGTGAGTCCGCGGTCCGGAGTTATCACTACGATCTCCGCCCGCTTGATCTCGCGTCGGCGGAGCAATGGATGGATGTACTCCTCGTCGTCCGGGGCGGGCTGGGCGGCAAGGTCGGCGAGAAGATTGCGCATGTCCTCGGCGTACGGCCTGCTCTGAAGGGCCATCTCCTGGGCGCGGCGCATCTTGGAAGCCGCGATCATCGACATCGCCTTCGTTATCTTGGCTGTGTTCTCGACGCTTCGGATGCGTCGCCTAAGCTGTCTTACGCTTGGCAATTTCTCTTCCCTACCGCAGGGCCTGCTTGAGCAGTGTCAGCACCGATTCGGGGCCTTCGGCTTGCACCACCTTGATCTTCGGTTGTTTCTTCAGGATCTGGCCTCTCAGCCCGGTCCGCTCTATCTGTGTCATGTCTGCCATCAGGATGGCGTCGAACTCGGACGAACCCGCGAGGTCGACGGCTATGTCGTCGTGCAGCGTTCCCGTCACGGAGTAGCCGTTGCCCTCAAGCGTCGCGGTTACGGTATCCATATCGTCCGTGTTTCTTCCGACTACCAGGACTCGGCGCTGCTTTTGCATCTCGACCTAATACGGCACGCTCTCCTTGAATTCCATGACCGCCTTGTTCAGTGACTCGCCGGTCTCCTCCGTAACGTCCTTGGAATCGGCGATGCTCTCAAGAATCGCCGGGTGGTTCGAACTCATGAAGTCGTGGAACGCCCGCTCGAATGCGATTACCTTGGATATCTCAACATCGTCGAGGTGTCCGTTAACGAGGGCAAAGAGGATGGCGACTTGCTGCTCCATTCGAAGCGGAACGCTCTGGTCCTGCTTGAGGACCTCGACGGCGCGCTGGCCTCGTTCGAGCTGCCTCCTGGTCGCCGCGTCAAGGTCGGAGGTTCCGAACTGGGCGAAGGTGGCAAGCTCGCGGTACTGCGCCAACTCGATGCGCATCCTACCGGCCACACCCTTCATGCCTCGCGTTTGCGCGCTTCCACCGACGCGGGACACCGAGAGACCTGCGTTCACGGCGGGGCGGATGCCCGACGCGAACAGCTCCGGCTCCAGATAGATCTGGCCGTCCGTGATGGAGATGACGTTGGTCGGAACGTATGCCGACACGTCGCCCGCCAGCGTCTCGATGATCGGTAGGGCGGTAAGCGAACCGCCGCCAAGATCTTGCGACACACGGGCGGCACGTTCGAGAAGCCTGCTGTGCAGGAAGAACACGTCGCCGGGATAGGCCTCGCGTCCGGGAGGTCGCCTGAGCAGGAGGGACATCTGGCGGTAGGCCCATGCATGTTTCGAAAGGTCGTCGTACATGATGAGGGCGTCCTGGCCCTTGTACATAAAGTACTCGCCCATCGCGCAGCCGGCGTACGGCGCGAGATATTGGAGCGGGGCGGGGTCGGAGGCGTTGGCGGCGACGATGATGGAGTACTCCATCGCCCCGTGCTGCTCCAATGTTGCCTGCAGCTGCGCGACCTTGCCGACCTTCTGGCCGATGGCGACGTATATGCAGATGAGGTCGCCGCCCTTCTGGTTGATGATCGTATCGGTACAGATTGCGGTCTTGCCGGTGGAGCGGTCGCCGATGATGAGCTCGCGCTGTCCACGCCCGATCGGCACCATTGCGTCGATTGCCTTGACGCCGGTCTGCATCGGGACATTCACGGGCTCACGGGACGCCACGTCGGGAGCAAGGAATTCGACGGCCCTCGTCTCAGTCGTGCGAATCGGGCCCTTGCCGTCGATGGGTCTGCCGATGCCGTCAACGACTCGACCCAGGAGGGCTTCGCCAACGGGCACCTCGGCGACGCGGCCCGTGCCGCGCACCTCGCTTCCCTCTTTGACAGCCAGCGGGTCGCCCATGATGACCGATCCCACGCTGTCCTCTTCGAGGGTCAGCGCCATTCCGATGACGCCGCCCTCAAACTCAAGGAGCTCGTTCGCTCCTACACCGGAGAGGCCGTGGACCCGGGCGATGCCGTCTCCCACCTCTACGACGGTGCCAACGTCCACCATCGTGAGTTCCTGACCGAACTCCTCGATCTGACGCTTGATTACGGACGCTATGTCCTGTCCTCGTACTGCCATATAACCCTCCGGCTATTGCGTATTGCTCGTCACAGCCAAGCAGTACGCTACGTTCTATCCGATCTGTTCCACTACCTGCCGGTGCATGTTCCTCAGCTTGCTACGGACGCTCCCGTCGATAACACGGTCGTTCAGTCGAGCGACTATGCCGCCGATAAGCTCCGGTTCGACGTAGGTCCGGAGACTGACCTCGCTTCCGGCAATGCCACTCAAGAGTTGTGCTACTTCCTTCTGCTGGGCATCGTCCAGCGGCACCACGGTCGTGACGTCTGCCCACTCAATGCCTCGGTGTTTGTCGACCATTTCGGTAAACTGCTCCAAGACGGCGGGTATCAAGAGCGTCATATTCTTTGTCGCGAGAAGGCGTAGCAGGTTGCCCGACAGCGTGCCGACCGAATCGCCGAGCAGTTCCTGAATGGCCTGCAGCTTCCTGGCTTCCGGCACCTGCGGCGCGTCGAGAAACGCGGCAACCTGCTTGTCGTCAAGCAGATCGGCCAACGTTTGCAGGTCGTCGACCCACACATCAAGGCTGTCGTGTTCCAATGCAATCTGGAACACGGCCTGTGCGTACCTTCTTGCCGACGGATATCGTGGCATAGTTTCTTCGTCTACTCCGTCTGGTTCCACAGCAGTCCGTGACTATCAGCAGTCACAAACGTGCCTCCCGAAATCTCCTCAATCCTGAAGACATCTTGAGGAGGTCGGGCTGAGGTCTATCCTTTTCCTATGGTCCCGCTCTCTTCGAGCACTCTATCAATGATGTCGCGATGGTCCGACTCGCTGAGCGAACGCTCCACCACGCGTTCGGCGGCGCTGATCGCGAGTCCGGCGAACTCCTGTCGCAGGTCCTCGATGGCCGAGTCTCGTTCACGCTGAATATCGGCCTCGGCCTTTGCGCGCTCGGCGGCGATCTCGTCTCTTGCCTTCGCCATCTCTTCGTCGCGGAACCGCGCTGCGACATCCCGGGCCTGCGCGATCATTTGCTGGCCCTCCTCGCGCGCCTTCCTTATGTCCTCCTGCATCTGCTCCTGGCTGGCGGCGGCCTGCTCTTTCGCACTCTCAGCCGCTTCGAGGCTCTCTTTGATCTTGGCCGAACGCTCGTCTATGACTTTGAGCAGCGGCTTGTAGAGTAGCTTGCTGAGGATGAACAGCAGGACGAGAAAGCCAACGATCTGCGCAATCAACTGCGGCAGGTGTAATCCTAGGGCTTCCATGCTCTCTCCTTGACGCGAAGCCTACCGGCCATTCCCAGGCCGGACCTTCACGTCGGTTCACCTAATGGGCGTGCTTACGCTACGAAAATCAGCAGGGCCGCGACGACGAGCGCGTAGATCGCGATCGCTTCCGCGAACACGATTGCGAGAATCATGTTGGCGCGGATGCCGTCCCCGGCTTCGGGATTCCGACCGAGGGCTTCCATTGCCTTGCCGGCCAGCATTCCGATACCCAGTCCGGGCCCAATAGCTCCGACTCCCATCGCTATCGCAGCCGCCAAGGTCTTGATGTCTCCTTCAATCATCCTGATCTCCTTCTTGAGGTTCTTGTTTCGGTTAGTTGCCAGGTATTAGTGGTGCTCGCCGTTATGAGCGACGACCGCCATCGACGCGAACACGAGGGTCAGTACCGAGAACACAATGGCCTGCATGAATCCCACGAACAGCTCCAGGCCGAGGAACGGTATGAGTCCGATCACGGGCAGGAGGAACGCCATGATTATGAGCAGCATTTCGCCCGCAAAGATGTTGCCGAATAGCCTGAAGGTGAAGCTGACGATCCGCGCAAGCTCGCCGATGATCTCCAGGAGACCGACGATCAACATGATCGGTCCCTGCTTTAAGTTGATGAACTTGCCGACGTGACCGAATATCCCCAGCGTGCTCAGGCCCCACCAGTGGATCGCGACCATCGCTATGAGGGCGAGGGCCAGCGGTGTATTGATGTCGGTGTTGGCGCTCCTGAGGTACGGGATCAGCAGTCCGGGCGTCTGACTCTCCTTGTCAAAGCCTTCGCCTCGCTCATACTCCTCGACCGAGATGTGGTTGTCGACTGAGCCGGGAGGCAGCATCACCAGCGCTCCCGTACCCTCGAACACCTGAAGATCGACGTGTGCTAGGTCTACGTGCTCTCCGGCTCTCTCGGCCTTCTCCTCTGCGTGGTATAACACCTTCTTCGGTGACTCGACCCATCCGATTGTGCCGAAACCGGGAAGGATGCCGATCCAGTTGTTGACGATGATAAACAGGAAGATGGTCATCACCAGGGGGAAGAATCGGCGGGCGTGTTCTCCTGCGATGCTCTCGCCAATACCGAGGAAGAACTCGAAGACCATCTCGATCATCCCCTGCAGCCGGCCGGGGACCGTTGAGGCCTTGCGCGAAACGATGACCGAAACGACGACGAGCAAAATAATGGCCGCCCAAGAGGCGACCATTGTGTTCGTTATGGTGATGTCCCGAATGAAGGCGGTATCTGTCTTCGCCAGGGGCTCGGGAATAACGGGCTCGGCAGGGAGCTGGATGTGCGCCATGGGAGCGCCGAGGAAGCCGAGGCCAAATGCGTTTCCGACGGCGCCTCCGGCAATGGATATGAAGAGCGCAATAACTACGACTAGCAGAATCGCTCTGGTCACGCTCTAGTTATTCTCCTCCGACTACTCACCGCCCGTTGGGAACAGCGCCGCGAGCATCCGGTACACGCCTGCTCCGGCAACTCCGATCCCCAACATGAGGCCGATCAGCAAAAGGAGCGGACTGGTACCCAGCTTTTCATCGAGCCAGACGCCACCCCACACCCCGCCTACGATGCAAATTGCGACGTACCAGCCGACACCCACTAAACGGGCTACCAACCGCATCGTAACAGCCTCAGAACAGTACCCTTAAGGCGACCGAAGTCTAACATAGGAAAAATCAGAGTGTCAACGAAATCCGGCGCGCCCGAGGCCCGCTCGGACTAGTCCTGATCGGACTCTTCCGGCCCGTCTTCCTTCCACATCAATCGCGCGGCGAGCCCTCCCGCGATGAGGCCGGTGAGGTGTCCCTCCCAAGAGACCCCTTCCTGGAAGAACGGCAGGACCCCGAGAAGAATACCGCCGTACACGACGGCTACCACAACGGCAATGAGCACCGATGCGAGGCTGCGGGTGTACCAGGCCCTCGCAATAAGGTACCCGAAGTACCCGAATATCAGCCCGCTCGCGCCGACGTGGACGGCGGTCCTCCCGACCACCCACAATGCGCCGCCGCCAACCAGCGTTATGAACACCGTCGCCGTCAGGAATTTCCTGCTGCCTTGTATAGCCACGAATCCGCCCAGCACCACTGCCGGCAGCGTATTCACAACGAGGTGATCGAAGCTGCCATGAAGAAACGGCATCAGGGGGATTCCGATCAGCCCCTCTGCCGTGCGCGGGACGACACCGTACTCGCTTAGCCGGTAGTCGAGCAAAGCGTTGACCATACCGACTACCCACATCAGGGCGATAAGTACGGCTACGGAGGCAATTGTCGCTTTGACGCTGTACGCTTTCTGCATTGGTGCGGTCCGACGGGATTTGGGTATTCTGGGCAAAGCTGATTGTACCTTACCCTCTCAACACCATGAACGTAACTGCATTCCAAAAGGGTAGCGCCCGCTCGTGGAACTTATCTAGCGGAACCAGTCGTAGTTAAGGCCGCGGGACCTGTCTCGCAACGGAAGATCGACCCGCGAACCGCCGCTGGCCGCTGATATCTTCAGGGCGATTTCAACTTCAAGCGCGATGGCCGCGCGCCGGCCAGAGTTCTTGGGCTCGACGAGCCTGCCTTCCAGACAGTCAATCAGGTCGGTCAGTCCGCACACGGCGTTGTATCCGCCCTCGAACTGGGGTGAGGGCCATGGCATTTCCACACGTCGCGTACCGGCCCCTACGTCCACGTCCTGCCACAGTCTCCACTGGGAGCCGGGATTGCTGTCCAGCAGTATCTCGCCGGATGTGCCGGAAACACGAACGAGGCCGGCGCCCTTTCTGAAATGCACGACGGATTCGCCGCGTGTCTGTGCCAGCCCCTGTCCGAGAAACTCGTCGCTGCCGCTATCTCGCCGCTCGCCGTCGCCTACGCCCACGACCCACAAAGGCATTTCGTCGACGAAATACATCCAGTGCGGTTTCTGGGATGCCGGAGCCTCCGCCTCAATGGAGACGACCTCACCGATTGCTCCGCCGGAAATGAGTTCGTTGGCGCGAGCATAGGAGGGATGATTCGCAGGAGTTGCGCCCGCGACGAGGGGCACGCCCGCAACAGTGCAGGCAATGACCATGCGATCGGCCTCTTCAAGGGTGTGGGCGATCGGCTTCTCTATCGCTATGGCCTTCGCCCCGGACTCGACGGCGAGACAGGTCAGGTCGGCGCGTCCCTTGACATTGGTGGCGACGGCGACGATGTCAAGCGCCTCACGGCGCAGCATCTCCTCGGCGTCAGTGTATAGAGCATCTACTCCGTAACGCTCGCCGAAGGCGCTGAGGCGCTGAGGGTCGCGCTCCGCTCCGGCGACTAGCTCTACGTCGGGCCTGTCGTGGAAGACCTCGGCCCACGTGTGGGGTATATTCGCGCCGCCGACGTTCTGGTGATGATGGAACTCACGGTGAACGTCTAGCTCCGGCGTTGGACGCTCAATGTCGTCGACGGTGTACGTTCCCCGCTCGTAGACTACGGCTATGTCGGCCAGCATCCCCATCCAGCCGAGACCGATGACGCCGGCCCGATATTTTTGGGTAGGGTGCACTAACTGGGATTCTGATTCCACCTGGGGCATGAAGGGTCTCGTGGCTAGGTCGTCGGGATCCCGAATTCGTCGGCGAACGCTGCGTACAGGTCCGCAATTCCCGCTTCCTCGGCGTCGCCGTCGTGGGCGATAACTCGAATCGCGAGGTCGAGCATTTCTCCCCGCTTGATGTATCGGTGAGACATGCGATGGGGATTGATTCGCACCGACCCGTAGTCGACAAGGTACCAGGGGACGTTTCCGACCGACGGGAATTGGAACATGGCGACGCCGGCCATCCGGCCCCTCTCGTCCTTGCCTGAGTAGTCCACCCAATCGGCCAGTTGCCAGCGAATTTCTTTCTCCCCTACCCGGCCGCCCGAAGCGGTGAGCTTTCCGCCGACCTTGTCGCCATGCCGATCGACCACACGGAGATGATCCGCGACACGGATGGTGAAGTACCCATGCCGACACGGGCCTATGCGGAGGTCCCAGTCGGTCGGACGCACCTGGCTCCGCACGTCGATGATGTTGGCAACGTCGCCTGGGCGCACGTCGATGATGCGAATCTCATCGGCGAGGACGCGCCGATAGCTTCCGACGCCATACTCCTCCGGCCCTTGCCACTGGAGCCTCTGCGTAATTTCAAGATGGTCCTCGGCCCGCTCGGTGCGCTCGTCGACCACGCTGCTGATGATACGACCTGCGTCACGGCCCTGAAACGGCCAGTCCCAGTACATGTTGAGGGGTGGCTGCTCGACAGGGCCTTCCGGGCTTTGCAGGTAGGTGTAGAAGCGGTCGGTGCCAACGGTGACCGACTGGTGCCAAGGGTGATCGCTGGCGGAACGTTCGGTGGTGACATAGACTCCCGCTGGACTGACCACAGGGAAGACGTAGGAACGGTAGGCGGACTGGGAGAGACCCGCCACGAGACGACCTTTCCAGCCCACCTTAAGCAGTCTCGTGGCCTCGTCTTCCCACCGATCAGGAATGCCATACGGAGCTTCTTCAGCAGTGAAATATCTCATTTTGGCGTTTCTCTTAGGTTTTCATAACAAACACCATCGCGGGAACCTCCTCTGGGAGGCCCCCGCGATGGACTATGGTCGCCGATGTTGTCTTACGGCCTGATGGTCTCGCCGGAGGCAAAGACCGCCTTGCTGGTGTAGCGTCGCGAGCGGTTGCCCGGGTTATGGTAGTTGTCCGTGCCATCCTCGAATGCGTTGACCATGTTGTAGAGGCCGTGCTCGTACCTGATCTGCCTTTCGGGAACGTTCCGGAAGTTGTTCCGCTTGACGATGAGACCTCGACTGAAGCCCGTGAAGGCAATGGTGCCTAGCTGGTACTTCTCTAGCGCGACCACTCTACTCATCGCCTTCCCCAACTCGACCTTCCGTGGGTCGTGGTCGGGAAGCTGCGCGCCTTCAGTCCAGCTATCGAGCAGGAACTTGATATTCCCGGTGGCATCGGCAGGCCAGGTGTCATCAGGCGCCGTTGGCAACCAGTCCGGATCGGGTCCGGTAGGGGCCATGCCTTCCGAGCCACCGCTAGTCAGGTACTGCCCGATCAACGGCCCCTGAGGCTCGCCGGAGCGATAGGGGGCAACAGGATTGCCACGCGCCCACAGGTTGGAACTGCCGTTGACGTTCGAAATCCCAAGGTACTGCTGGTTCTGCCGGATGAGACCCCAGTGACCGCCGTCTTCCTTCCAATCGAACTTGATTCCGATCTTAGCGAAGTCCGACGCCAAGAGCTCAGCTATACTGACCCTTGCGGAGTCCACTCCGGCATAGATCGCAAGGTTTCCGCCACCGTCCAGCCTATTCCTCAAGCCGTCGCCGTCGGTGTCAACAAGGCCAAGATCGTCCAGGATCTGGTTGGCCCTGGCGATGTCCTTCGGGATGGCGTCAATCGTCTCGAATCGCTTGCCCGGATAATGGGGCGAGGTCTCGTGGACGACATAGTTCTGGGGATGAGCGACGCCCGAGAAGACGATGTTGTTGATCGCATCGCGATCGATGGCCAGAGACAGCGCAATCCGGAAGTCCTGCGTTCTGATCCATCTCCCAATCTCCTGGTCGTCATTGTAAGTCTGGTTGAAGAAGAGGCTATGGTCACCGCCCGACAGATCGGGCCAGTGGTAGATGCTGTAGTCCCCCCGCTCCATGTTCGTGATGAACAGAGGGATTCCGCTCATCTGGCGGGAGAGGGTATCGGCATCCAGGTCGGACTCACCCTGCATGGCGCGCAGGATTGCGACGTCCACGCTCTCCATCTTGAAATTGATGATGCCGTCCACGTAGGGGAGCTGGTTCCCATCCGGGTCGACTCCAAAGTAGTAGTGGTTGCGAACCATGGACGACTGGTCATCGAGGAAGTACTCCATCTTCCAGGCGCCGGCGGACGGTTGGCCGTTCTCAATACAGTTGTCGCCGCAGTTCGTCCAGGACACCCTCTGTTGGAACAGATTCGTCCAGTCTTCGTGCTCTCCGTCCGCTACCATCTTCGCAAGTGCAGCTGGGTCGGCGTACTTCTCGTGGAACTGCTTGGCGTACTCGTCCGACGTGTACCAGCACCAGCCCGAACCGCAGGAAACGGGGCCGCGTGCGCTGGTTGTTCCCGCGAAGAACGTGTAGTTCGGGGAATCGAACGTGAAGCTGAACGTATAGTCATCGATCACCGCGAATCGTGCGCCTGCGCCGGTAACGGGGTCGCGGGCCCGGCTGTAGGGAGTGTCAGGACCGAGGCCGTTGCCCGACAGTCCCGCCTCATTGGAGGCAGCATTGTTGTAGTAATTGATGTCTTCCCAAGTAAAGCGGAAGTCCTCGGATGTGAGGTCGGAGCCTCCCGACCATTTGCCTCCTCGTCGGAGGTAGAACGTGTAGACCCTCCCATCCTCGGAATGATCCATACCCTTTGCCACGCGCTCGACGTAGCTGGCACCGTCAGCGTTCAACTGCAGCGGATGCCCGTTGGCGTACTGCTGCAGGTAACGCTGGCTGTGCCTCGTCGCGCGCCACGTCCCTCCGTAACTGCCGATCTCGTTCGGCGGCGGAACTACGTGAACGTCCTCGGGCACCGGCAGTCGCTCCATCAATGGAGGCAACTGACCCTGCCTTACGAGTTCGGCCGACATCGGAGACTCCTGGAAAGTCGTGGGCTTGGGGCCGGTCCAACGGTAGTCGAAGTACCCGCCGACGCCGAGCGGCTTGCCGAATGGCTGCACCGGCTCGATGACCGCCATCGCCGCATCTGATGCCGCTTTCTCCGCAGCCTCTTGGGCCGCTTTTGCCGCCATCGCAGCCTCCTCGACCGTGCTCTGAGTCTGCATCAACGCCGAGTCCACAGCGGCCTGCGTTGCCGTCAACGAAGCGTCCACTGCGGCCCGAGTCGCCGCCTGCGATGCGTCCACAATGTCCTGTACCTGGGCAGCAGTGAGCTGGTCAGCGGCGACATCTTGGATGGACTTGGCGACAAGGTCTTCCAAGTCTCCACGCGTAACCGCTCCGGCCTGCACAGCGCCCACAGCCGCTTGAACCATACGGTTAATGTCGGCAGCGCTCACCCCCTCAGGAACAGAGTCGACAACCGACTGTTGTACAAGGGAACGGAGCTGGCCCAGATCGATCTCGGCGGCCTCGGGCGCGGGCAGCGCACGAACCGACTGGTCTACGATCCTCTGAACATCGGCGGCCGAAAGCTGACCCGCGGAAGCAGAGTTGACCGCCGCCTCAACTTCAGCCCGCGTGACGCCCGCCGGCTGTGCTGCAAGGGCCGACGCTACCGAGTCCGAGACCAGACTCTGAATTTCAGCAGCGCTCGCGCCCTGTGGAACGCTGCTAACGGCGTCCTGAATTATTCTTGCCACATCCGGCGTGGGTGCAGCTTCTTCATCGCTGGTGCCGCATGCGATCGATACGATCAGCGCCACCGCCGCCGCAACAATCAGCGAAATTGATCCTAACTTCAAAAGACGGTACTTCATGATTTCTCCCTCCTACACGATACGGCCTCGAAAGGCCTTCAAAAGCACTTCGTTTAGCACTTCGATTTCTTGATTCGAGATTCGAGGGGTTAGCGGTTGCTCGTCCGTTGTGAAATGTAAGGACCTACTTACGCCGTCTTGTTCCTTTCGAGTTGTCGGTGTTTGCTCAATCCAAGTGTACAGAGATGTAACGATAACAGTTACACTTGGGGGAATTTTTCACGAAAATCGTAGCATGATTTTACTAGTCTAGGACTTCAATCAGCCTTTTGGACAAAAAGTCAAGATTCAGGAACATTTGGGGTGCAAGGGATTTATCACACCGGTTTCACAAAGTCAAGCGAGACGCTATTTCGTGACCTTGCTGGGAGGTCAGGATCCAGGTTAATACTGAAGGTCAGCGAAACTGATTAAGAGTGGAAATCACAACTAATTTGACACGAAGGGACGCGAGCGTGACTCACATCTTCCAAGTCAGATGCCGGTAAGTCCTGCAACCGTCCCGCAAAACCGATTGACCCGCATTGTTGTCGCCTTCAGCGCTAGTAAGGAAGCTGGGTATCCGGGTTTTCTTGCACAAAGTGGGCTTGGCGTACGCCGAAATTTTCCTGGAGCTGGATCGAATGACCTCCGTCCACAACCAGGGGATGACCCGTGATGAACGACGCCTCGTCCGAACAGAGAAACAGCACGGCGTTGGCGATATCTTCGGCTCGTCCCACGTCGCGCAGGGGATACTGGTTTTTGAAGAATTCGAGTCCGGACGGGTTATCCTTCCACATGTGTTCCCGAAGGCGTTCGGTGAGCATGTGGCCGGGGAGCACGGCGTTTACCCGAATGCCGTCCGGGCCGTACTCGGTAGCCATCTGTCGCGTCGCCCCTATCACGGCGTGTTTGGCCGTCTCGTAGACGAGAGCACCCGGAGCACCGAACATGCCGTGGACCGACGACACATTGACAATGCTCCCGCCCCCAACCTTCCTCATCTCGGGCACGGCATGCTTGACCCCGAGGAAGATGGCTTTGAGAAGCACCGCCATCTGAGAGTCCCAGTCTTCCTCAGACACCTCCACAGCGCCGCCGCTGCCCGCCGTCAGCACGCCGAAGGCGTTGCTGAACAGAATATCCAGGCGCCCCCAATTCTCCATCGCCCTTCCCACCATCATCTCGATGTCCGCGTGCTTGCTCACATCCACCCTGACAACGTCCGCTACGTTGCCTGCCGCGCGTATTGACTCCGCGTTCTTCTCGGCCATCGCATCGTCTATGTCGGCGATGAGTACCTTGGCCCCCTCTTCGGCCAGGCGTCTCGCAGTGGCTCCACCGATACCCTGGGCGCCTCCTGTAACGATTGCCACCTTGCCCTCAAGTCTTCCCATGGGTACCTCCGTAGACCCTCTTTTCCGGCCATTGTACCGAGAAACAATCGGCTACGATAGGTCAAGATTGACCGGTCGTCGCGGGACGGTATATATTGCGCCACAGCCAAATGAGGAGGCTGGAGATGCAGGGCAAGGTGGCAATCGTTACGGGCGGAGCCGGCGGGATCGGATCCGCGGTAAGCCGTGCATTCGCCGATGCGGGCGTCGGCGTGGCAGTTGCCGACGTGGATGCAACCCGGGCCGGTGAAACGGCCAACGCCATTTCTTCCCGTGGTGGCAGAGCGATCGGTATAGAAGTCGAGGTTACCGAAGAAGACTCAGTAGAAGCCACAGTGCGGCAAACGGTCGACCAATTCGGGAGAGTTGACTTTCTCGTCCACTGCGCCGGAAACAACATCAGGGGCCCCATTCTGGAACTGGCTGCCGAGGACTGGAGCAGGGCCCTCAACACGCACCTGACGGGTGCGTTCCTGTTCAGCAAGGCCGTCGGCAAACGGTTGGTGGAGCAGGGCGAGGGAGGGCGCGTCGTGTTCATGTCGTCGGTCGCCGCGAGGGCCCCGGTGCCGGAGCGCGGAGCATACACTCCGGCCAAGGCGGGCCTGATCGGACTCGCGGGTGTGTTGTCGCTGGAGTGGGCGGAATACGGCATCAACGTCAACGCCGTCTGTCCCGGCATGGTGCTCACCCCGATGACCGAGATGGTCTACAAACGTGAGCCCACCCTGCAGGGACAGCGGCTGAAGAGGATGCCCGCCGGGAGGGAGGCTTACCCGGAAGAAGTGGCGGACCTGGTGATGTTCCTCTGCAGCGAGAAGTCGGCGCACATCAGCGGAACGGCCATCCCGATCGACGGGGCCTTCCTCAACAACGGCTTCATGTTGGAGCGAGAATAAGCGGGTACAAGGACAATACCTGCCCGACCCGGGACTGTTCGATCCTTACTTCCTGCTGGAGGAATTATGAGTCTTCTGAATAACGACACACAGGTATCGGTGTTTGTGGAAGGACTAGACCACCCGGAGGGCATTGCCTGGGGGCTTGACGGCTACGCCTATGCCGGCGGCGAGGCGGGGCAGGTCTACAGAATCGACGTTGAGAGGCAGGAGGTCGTCCAGTTCGCCGATACGGGCGGATTTGTGCTCGGTATCGCCCTCGACGCGGACCACAACATTTACGCCTGCGATACCGGCAACAAAGCCGTCATGAAGATTACAAAAGGCGGCGCGGTCTCGGTCTATTCGACAGGTACCGAAGACGAGCCGTTCCGCGTCCCGAACTACCCCGCATTCGACGCCGACGGCAACCTGTACGTGTGTGATTCCGGAGACTGGCACGAAGACAACGGCGTGATCTACCGCATCAGACCGGGAGGCGAGTCGGAGGTATGGGACAGGCGACCGAAGGAATTCCCCAACGGCCTGTGCATCGGTCCGGACGGCGATGACCTCTACGTCGCCATGAGCGTGAACCCACCCCGCGTTGACCGTATCGGCATCGAATCCGACGGTAGCCTCGGTCACCACGAAACCGTAGCCGAGTTTCCGAAAACCGTCCCCGACGGCGTTGCTTTCGACACCGACCGTAACCTCTACGTGTCGATGTACAGGCCCGATGTGATCTACCGTCGAACGCCTGAAGGGCAGGTCGACATCCTTGCCGAGGACTTCGAGGGCACCCTAATCGCGGCTCCCACGAATATCGCCTTCTGTGGAAAGAAGCGGGACATGCTCCTTGGCGCAAACATTGGCAGGTGGCACATCACCCGGTACGACGTAGGGATAACCGGGAATCCCCTTCACTACCCGGATCTCAGCTGAACGACGTCTGATTCAAGTGTCTACGTCTTTCCTGTTCCTAGAGTGAGGCCCGCCTGAGTTGCATCACAGCGTCGACCTTAGTCCACACGCGGTTCACCTTCTAGGGGCAGACATTCAGACCGAGCTCGGCAAGGTCATTGTCCGGCACCTCACTCAAACCCTGCGGGACGCACCCTTCCAACCGGTTTCGAGCAAGCCGCCACTGGGTCAGTTTGCTGAGTTCGTCAAGCTCCGCCGGTATCGCCCCTGTCAGCCTGTTCTCCCTAAGCCAGAGCCTCTCCAGATTCGTCAGCCTTCCCAACTCGGCAGGAATTGACCCGCCCAGCAAATTCCCATGCAGCCAAAGGAACTTCAAACTTTCCAACTCGCCCAATTCGGGTGGAATCCCGCCGCTTAGTTGGTTGCGGTGGAGTCGAAGATGCGTCAGGCCTTGCATCCCACCCAATTCAGGAGGGATCGACCCACTCAGTCTATTAGAGTGCAGGTTCAAGTCCCAGAGACGGGAGAGTTGACTCAACTCCGACGGTATACCTCCGGTCAACTCATTCGTATTGAGCCACAGGTACCGAAGATTGCTCATACCCCCCAACTCCGGTGGAATTGTCCCGCCCAGTGGATTCTTGTGAAGATAGAGGTACTCAAGACTGTCCATATCGCCAAACCATCCCGGCACGCCTCCCGTCAGGTTGTTGCTCTGCAGCTTTAGTCGAACAAGAGAGGTCATGCCCCTTAGGTCCGGGATCGGCCCTTCAAACTCATTGCCCCAAAGCCAGAGTTCCCGCACGTTCTCCAACGTACCCATCCAGTCCGGCAAACTGCCGGTGAGGTCGTTATTTGAGAGGTACAGTTGCTCCAACTTGGTCAACCGGCTTAGGTCCGGAATTCGTCCACTCAGTTGATTGTTGTTCAGTCCCAAGATTCTGAGGTCGGTCAGCTTGCCCAACTCGGATGGGATGGAACCATCAAGGCTGTTGTTACGAAGGTTTATGTAAGTGAGGCCCTGTAGCAGACCCAATTCGTCCGGGATCGAACCGTCCAGTCCCCCTCCCCGAATGTCCAGCCATGCCACCCGTGCCGGCGTTCCGCGGAGGGTGATGCCCTGCCACGCCGCGATGGGAGTCGACGGATCCCAATCGAGCGAGCCGTTCCCCGCCAGCACGTTCTTCGCTTCAAGCAGCGCCTCGCAGTCGGCGATCAGGTCAGGGTTGGTCGAGTCCGCGACCGCACCACCGGAGACGCAGACGCTGGCCGCCGTTGACTCTGTTACGGTGTCCGACCAAATACCCGACCCTATTTGGCTGACCGCTCGTGCCTGAACGTCATATTGTGTGCTGCCTGTCAGGCCGGTAATCGTAGACTCAAAGGCACCCCCGGCGGTGGCAGTCCACACGTCTTCCACCACGTCCCAGTTGGACTCCACCGTTTCGTCATCAATAGTCCGAATGTAGCGAATGTCATATGCGGTGATATCCGACCCTCCGGTCTCGGCAGGCGGAGTCCACGAGACCGTTAGTTCACGGCTACCTGAAGTAACATCGTTCACTGCGGGAGCGCTGGGCACGCGGCTCACAGCCACGGAGTAGGTCAAGGTGGCCAGGCCGTCGTGGGACATAACTTTGATTCTGATGACGGTGATCCCTCTGTTGAGGTCGACTTGGTGGCCTTCCAGCGAGGCATCGGCATCCGCGATTTCACGATTATTCCGGTCAAGGAACATCACTGTGGCGTTGTATTCGTTTTCGGGAGTCACCGTCACCCGCGACGCGCTCGACAACGCCGTGTACTCGGTGTGATAGGGATCGAACGACTGGACCAGCGTTCCCGGCGTTACTACGAGACCACTGAGCAGGACATCGCAGAAGGGCAAAGCGAGTTCATCAAAGTCATTGCCTTCCACGTCTCGCAGTCCGTCAGGTACGCACCCTTCCAACTGGTTCTGCCGGAGGGTCAGCTGCCGGAGATTCGTGAGATTTCCTAATGAGAGGGGTATCGACCCCGTCAACAGATTCTCCCTGAGCAGCAACTGTTCAAGGTTCGTGAGGCTTCCGAGTTCAGGCGGAATTGGCCCAGTCAAGAGATTCCGCCAGAGCGAGAGCACTTCCAGGCTGGCAAGATTGCCAATTGAACTCGGTATGGGGCCGCTCAGGTTGTTTTGGGCGAGATATAGCTCTTTCAAGTTGCCGAGATCGCCAATCTCGTCGGGTATTGCACCGCTGAAGTCGTTTCCCCAGAGCGATAGCGCCTCCAGGCCGGTGAGGTTACCGAGCCACACCGGCAGTGTCCCAGTCAATTGGTTCCGTGAAAGGACCATTCGCTGAAGCTTGGTGAGATTGCCCAATTCGATGGGCAACGACCCTGTCAATTCATTTCGCCAAAGTGACAGTTCCCTTAGGTTGCTGAGGTCGCCCAACGACGCCGGTATTGGGCCGGTCAACCGGTTTTGAGACAGGTAGAGTTCCTCCAGGTTGCTGATTCCGCCAAGCGACGCAGGTATCGTCCCCGACAACTGGTTCCCCCAGAGGGAGAGTTCTTCCAGCTCGACAAGGTCGCCAATCCATGCAGGTACCTGTCCCGTCAGTCGGTTCCTGGATAGCACCAGTCGCTTCAGGTTGGAGATCCTTCCCAGCTCTAGGGGTAAGGCTCCTGTCAACTCGCTGTCGAAAAGGCTCAATTCGGTAACACGTTGCGGTGTCCCACCCACTGTCACTCCCTCCCAGTCCGCAATGGGAGTGCCGGCAGACCAGTTCAATGTTGCGGAACCTGCCAGAGCACTCTGTGCCGCCAGGAGCGCGTTGCAGTCGGACACTAGACCGGCGTTGTTCTCAGGATCGGCCACTGCGCCCGCAGTCCCGCACTCGCCCGACGTCACCTGGACCGGCGTTCCAGTGACACTGTCCGACCAAGGTCCGGCTCCGGCTTGATTGACGGCGCGGACTTGAACGTCGTACCGCACTCCGCCCACCAGGAAAGAAATGACATACTCCAAGCTTCCGGCCGAGTCCGTCTTCCACGCATCCTTAACGAAGGTCCAGTTGGAGTCCACTGTTTCGTCGGCATCCGATTGGATGTAGCGCAGGTCATAGGAACTGACCTGTGAACTTCCGATGTCGTCGGGAGCACTCCATACAACGGTTAGGCTCCCGACTCCCGGCGTGATCGAGTCTATTTGGGGGGGGCCAGGCGGGCTTTCATGTCCGTAGACCTCGATGCTCCACGAATCGAGGGAACCCCTCACCGTTTGGAAATGGTCGGTCACATGCAACTTCCATTCGCCGTTTGGGTCTTCACCCAGATGTCTTGCAGAACCTAATCGAAACGTGCCGTTTAGTGGCACGTGGGCGAACGAGGGAAAGGCGTCAGTGCGCGTATCAAACGGGACGGAGAGTTGGGAGACTTTGCCGGACGGAGACTCCAGCTCGACCTGCAGGTCACGGAAGGAGTTGTGCCGGAAGGAAACGTTGACTTCAACGAACTCGACAAACCCTATGCCGGTATTGAGTCTGAGTGATGTCGATACAGTCGCGGGCGGACCAATCGGCGGCGCGTCGGGTATGGTCAGGCTGAGCCTGTTCGACTCCAGCCCTGCAGTCTCCAATGACGGGAGATTACGCCACTCCTTGGCGAGATCAACTGCCGCCTTGGCATCCACGACTCCGAAGCCATACTCATGGTTGAAGTGATAGCGGTCGGCGTCGGACGTGGAACCGTACTTCCTCGCTCCTCCCAGCCAACCGGAGTTCCGAGCATCGTTCTTTCGTGCGGACCCGGCAAGAATCAGTTTCACGTCCCGCCACGTAAGGTCGGGGTTGACGCCTCTAAGGAGGGCGGCCACGCCCGCGATAACGGGAGTTGACGCGGACGTCCCGCCAAACTCTTCGAAATACCGATCTGAGTTTTCCGTAGTGAGGATGCCCTGATGAATGTCGGAGCGGTCGTTCGAGGGCGCACAGACCCACAAGTTCGCGCCCATCTCGGAGTAGCCACTCCTCGTGTCGTGGTCGTTCACGGCGCAGACCGAAGTCACGCCATAGTGGTTGTTGTACTCATCAAGGTTCGAATTGTCTCCGTCCAAGTGCCCATTGCCACCCGCAAAGACGTAAAAGACTCCCTTGCCACCGTTACCGTCGTTGATTCCAGTCTCTATCGCACGATTCCAGAACGCCATGGCGCGACTAAGCCAAGGACCATCAAGGTGTCCCCAGCTGTTGCTGGACACCGCCGTAACATCGTAATTGCGGCCCATCGCGTCTGCTCGATTCAAGAAGGTCGGGTCTACCATTAAGTTATAGCCGTACACCGTCGCCCTAGGGGCCACTCCGCGCACGCCAATGTCGTTGTCTCGCGCAGCGACGAGGCCGGCTACATGCGTCCCATGGTGCTCGAAGGGGGTGTAGATGTCGTTCCGGTCGGTGTAGTCGTGATTTCGTGATGTGTCGACGTTGTCCTTCAGGTCCTCGTGGGCGTAATACATCCCGTCGTCGACTATTGCGACATTGACGCCTTCACCCTTGATCCCCTCCTCCCATACAGGCTCGACGTTGATATCCGTCTCGCTGGGGTTGTCGAGGTGCCACTGGCACGCGTACAAGGAGTCGCGGATCAGAGGGTCGTTCAACTGGCTTGTTTTGGCTTCGCACTCGTCTATATAGTCGGTGTAACGCACATCCTCGAATGTGTGGATGGTGTATGGCACCGGGTAGGAATCTACCCCAGGTCGAGTGAAAATCCTTACGTAGTACGTACCAGGATCAAAATCGTCACGAATCCAAAAGCCGTGCCTGAATATTCCCGTAGGCGTATTGATATGCCGAGGAGATATATTGACAGAGACTTCCGATCTCTGAGAGTCAAGCACCGTAATGTCAATCGGCTGGTTATTGGTGCTTCTTGCATAGAGGTCCACATTGGTGAACTCCGTGAACTCCAACCTGAAGTAGTCCGAGTTGTTTGCTGTGTTAATGGTGCCGGGAGTTGGGGAATCAAGAGTCAGTCGGGTTGAGGTGTCGATGGTGTTGCCGGGGTCGGCTACGGCCTGTGCGTGGAGGGTGTAATCGCCTACGAACAGGTTTCGGAAACTGACGACGAGGATGTAGTAGACGCCCGGCGTGAGATTGGCCCGAATGTGGAAATTGTTGAACCTGCCCACGATAAAGCTGTCATCGTTGACTGCCAGCCTGTTGGTGTTCCGATCAAACAGACCCCCAACGGTGTCGAGGCTGCCAGTGGTGTAAATCCATACGTCAGTGGTCCCTGATGCGCTCGAGAGGTCCAGCCTGAAGACATCCCTATCGTCGGCAGGGCTAATGCGGCCTTCTATCGAAGACCCGAGGGGAAGGTTCGTCGCGGTGCTTAGGGTATTCCCATGGTCGTCCGACGTCTGTCCCCCAACGCCGCCGACGCTCATGACGACCAAGAGGGAAACGAATGCAACAAGTAAGAAAGCCCTCACCGTCGAGGATAACGAGGGAGCGCGCTGTGCCAGTATTGAATTCACAAGAGGGTTTCAGCGGTTAGCAGCCGAACCAGTCTTCCGCTTTGGCCTTCGCTATGAGCAGGGCCTTCACCTCTTCCGTAGCAGGCGAAAAGGGAGGACGGGGGTCGCCGCAATCGATGCCGAAGCGAGCACCCGCCAGGGCCTTGAATCCTGCCGGAAACGGTATGGAACGGCTGAGGGTCACGAACTCGATGGCTCGCCTCTGGGCGGCCAGCGCCGCCCCGCCATCCCCATCGCGATGAGCGTTCCAGATGTCCACCCAGAGCTCGGGCACGATGCAGAGGGGACCGTCTATGCACCCTACCGCCCCTATCGCCAGGGCGGGCGCCATCAGCAGCGAACTGCCGATGAAGCAGTCAAGCCCCATCTCCACGTATGATGACACGTTGTGGAACTCCGTAGAAGAGTGCTTGAGACCGCGAAGCTGGGGCACGCCGTCCTGAATTTTCGCCATAAGGTCGGGGACAATGTCGACACCGGTTGCGTGGGGGAGATTGTAGGCGAACAGCGGCAAGTCCGCTGCGTTCCCGACTACGCGGTAGTATTCGACAATGGCTTCGTCCTCCACGCCGTAGAAGAACGGAGGAACGGCGCAGATCGCCTCGACTCCCACCTTCGCGGCGTGCTCGGCTTGTCGAGCGGCCTGCGCGGTTGTAGCCGCACCGACGTGCATGATGTTCTTGACGCGTCCGTCGTTCTGGTCTGCCGCGATCTCCGCGATACGCTTGTTCTCGGCCTCTGTGAGGTAAACGCTTTCGCCCGTGCCCCCGGCGATCCAAAAGCCGTGTGCCCCCGCGCGAACGTTGCCTTCGTATACCACCCGAAACGCATCTTCGTTCAGATCGCCGGCTCGAGTCATCGGTGTGACGATCGCCGGGTAGACGCCCTCAAAATCGGACATAGTGCTCTCCGTCGTTTGGTATATGGCGACTTATTGTAGCATTCAGCATGAATATATATAGTGCGCCGTCTGGACTCGGAAGGCCCGGCGGTGGTACGTTTCTTGTATGAAAGAAGGCCCCGTTTCACTCAAATTTCGTCATCATGCACGGTAACGGGTCATTGCGCAGAGCGTTATTGGAAACAGGAGGAAGCAAGAAGAAATGAGGATGTGGCTGATTGTCGGTCTGATAGCGCTGTTTATGCCCATCGCGATCGCCTGCGCGAGCGACGGCGGAGACAGTGAACCGACGGCTACTCCAAAGCCGCAGCCGAGCCGACGCGGCAACAAGCTGATAGAGGGGAATATCACCTTCAAGGGAGTCGAAAGCCAAGTCAGTGGAGCAACGATCTATGTCCGACTGGAAGACATCAGTATCCAGGACGACGCTGCGAAGTCCCTGGTCGAGCAGGTCATTGGGGACGTGTCCGTCGACCCCTCTGCACTCCCGACCTACAAGTACCTGATCGAGCACAGGGAGTTGGAGCCCAAAGATACTTACAGGGTTCGCGTCCATCTCGACACCGACAATTCGGGCGACATTTCCGAGGGTGACTTCGCATGGACTGCCCAATATTCCGCGTCCATGGCCGTCGGCACAAGCGTACTCAACGCCGTGAATGTGACCTTGGAGCCGGTGGCCACGGAACAGACCGAGGACACGCAGGCCACAGTCCTAGTCGAGGCCCCGATCACGGAACTCGACATAGTAGCGGCCGACGACAATCCGAATACGTACGTCCTCAAGGTAACTTCCATCCAGCCCAACTCGTGTGCCCGCCCTAATGGATATGAGGCGGTACGACGGCTTCGTGACGAGGACAGCATCGACGTGGAGATCTACAACGTTGTTCCGGCATCTGACGAAATAGTTTGCGCCGCGGTCATCGACACTGCCAAATGGGACATCGTTATCGGCACGTTCGAAGATCCGGAGGTAACGGTCAACGTCCATGTCAACGACGACGCGTACCGGCTCACGCCCGGGGAGCCGCCAAAGCTGGAACCCATTAATGCCGAGCCACCGACACTTTCAACCATCCGCGGAACCATTGAGTTCGTGGGAGCGACTGAGCCTATCGCTGGCGAGTCTCTCTACATCAGACTCGAAGACCTGAGCAGGCCCGACTTGGGGAAACGCCGGATTACCGAGCGAATGATCCCCAACTTCTCGACAGAGTCGTCAGACCCCGGAAGGTTCCGGTACGCCATTGACTATCAGGAGCCGAGGCCGTTCGGAGACTACGGAGTCGAGGTCCACCTCGATGTCGACGGCTCAGGCGAGGTTGACCGAGGCGACTACGTAACCACAGCGACGTATTCCTTCACAGGTCACTCTCCATCCAGAAGAGTGAACGTCCGCATGAACGAGGTCGAGTGAGCCTCACTGTCGACGGGGTCTTGACCCACAGACGACAGTTCGTCCAACGTCCGGACTGCATCGAGAGTCACACCAATTCGATGCGCTGAGGCCGTAAGACTGAGAATAAGTCACGCCAAACGTACCATAGGCGCAGGCTTCAATCCCGCCCTGGAGACCCGCATGTTTGACACTCCCCCCGCCCACCCGTAAACTCCCACGTGCCCAGGGCGCACAGCCCAAGGAGACAGCAAAATGCGGGTATTGATTACGGGTTCAGCAGGACAGATAGGCCAACACCTGATTACGCACCTCAAGGACCGGTACGAGTTTCGTGGCTTGGACGTTCGGCCAACGCCGCAGATCGACGATTATACGGTGGCAAGCGTAACCGACTGGGACGCCGTCAACCATGCCTCCAATGGAGTGGACGCGACAATCCACCTTAGCAACGTGGGCGGGGACTGGGAGCAGGCGTTTCAGTCGATGGTCGGAACTCGGCACGTCTTCGAGGCGGCGCTCGAACACGGAGTGAAAAGGGTCGTCTTCGCCAGTCGCGGTGGAGTCCATCCTTCCTCCTACTATCCCCGCAGCATCACCCGCACGGAGGACCTCCCTACCCGCCCGGACAGCTACTACACCATCTCCAAGGTCTTCGGTGAAGCGATGGGCGACATGTTTTCCGCGCGGCACGGCATCGGCGTAGTCTCCGTGCGCATAGGGAACTTCAACACAGACCGCGACGCGCCGGGCCATCCTCACCAACTGAGTCACGGCGACTGTGTCCGGGTCTTCGAAGCAGCCCTCACTGCCGAGGGCATCACTCATGAGCGAGTCTTCGGCGTGTCCGACAGTAACTGGCCCCTCTACGATATCGAGCACGGCAGACAGGCCATCGGCTACTGCCCGCAGGACAGGTCCGAAGTCCCGCAGGATGTGATCGATCAAGGGTAGCGCAGCGACCTGACGTGTCGACCTCCTAGGCAACACAGGGTGGCACGTCCCTATGCGCAAGAACCAATTGGCTCGGTAGTCACGCTTGATTTGGCGACAAGAGATTGAAGGTTGAGGCGAATCTTGCCCACTTCCAGACCCATCTACATAGGCAGCACACCCCAGTTGCTTGTCGACAACTACGTAATCGAGTACGTGAACTTCGTCACGCGCGTAATGCACACACCAGTCAAGCACCCGGACAACCCGATCGTGAAGACGGACAGACCCTGGGAGATAACGAGCTACTTCCGCACGAATACATGGAACGTCCACTGGGACGAACGGGAGTCAATTTACAAGCTCTGGTACGAAGACATGGGTTGGGACTACGATGAGTTCATGCGCCTCGAACGGTCGGGAGAGGGCAGGAAGGACGACGAAGTCGCAGCAATCGCCTCCTACGACGCCACCATTGATAACAGGCTCCTCTATGCTGAGTCCGAGGACGGCATTCACTGGACGAAGCCCGAACTCGACTACCGGGCTGTCGATGGCAGCAAAACGAACATCTGCTTCGGCAACGATGTAGACGGGCGGATACACGCCTGTTCGATCCTGAAGGACCCAATTGAAGAGGACGATTCACAGCGATACAAGGCAATCTACTGGAACGCATTCACAGGCCTGGAGGACTCCCGCATCTCTGCCGCATACTCCGCCGACGGGCGGAAATGGACGAGGTACGACAAACCCTTTACCATCGGCCAGATGTCCGACCGGCAGCTTGGAGACGTGATTATCCTGACGGCGGACGAGCAGACGGGCATGTACTTTCTGGACACTCGCGCCAGGGCAATGCAGGAGCCGCCATTGAATCCCAAACACGCCCGCGTGCCGGGTTGGGGTCCTGCTCACTTCCCCAACGACCCGTGGCGAATGGCCAAGCGACGCGTCTTCTCCTCGACGAGCTACGACATCACCAACTGGCCCGTTCTCAACGAAATGCTCGTCCCGGACGACACGGACGACGTGCTCGACGACGAGTTCTATGGACTCGTCCGCTTCCGCGTCGGTGACCTGTGGCTCGGACTGATGCCGATCTTCCACCGCACGTTCAACACTGTGGACCTGCACCTTCTGCATTCGAGGGATGGTTTCAGTTGGAAACGTGTGAACCGCGGCATTCCGTTCATTGCCACGTCGACGGAAGGCTGGGACCGATACATGGCCGAGACATGCAGCCAACCCATCTTCCTCGACGACGAGACCCGCATCTACTACGCAGGCTCGGATCTTCACCACGACTGGTGGATGTTCGGCGAGCCGGAGGGACTTGACGTTCCCGAGGCTCAACCGGGCTGGAACGGCGGGCAGACAGGGCTAGGCCTGGCAACCCTCCGACCGGAGGGCTTCGTATCGCTTGCCACCGACGCACGCGAGGGGGTTATGGGCACCCATACCTTCATCGGAGCCGGGGATGCCCTCGTCGTGAATGCGGCGTGCGCCGAAAAGGGCTTCCTTTCCGTTGAACTCACCGACGCCAACGACAACGTCGTGCCGGGTTACGAGCGGTCATCATGCGACACGTTCACCGGCGACTCGACCGCGCACGTTGTAACTTGGAAGGGACAAACCGCGCTTCCCGCAAGGGTGTTATCGAGCGGGGCAAAGCTCCGATTCTACAGCCGCTATTGCGATCTGTATTCCTTCAAGATCTGCCAGCCCGACCCTTAACTCCAACAGGCGAGTGCCGCTTCCCCTGTACATCGTCTAAGCGAACTCGCCCAGACGACCCCTGGTTGGCAACTTGACGAACCCCAGCCAGAAGCCCTCAACGGCCTTGATGACCTGCATGTATTGGTCGAGGTCGACCGGCTTGACTACGTAGGCGTTGGCGTGGAGGTTGTAGGTCTCGATAACGTCGTTGTCATCTTCAGAACTCGTCAAGATTACAACCGGAATACGTCGGAGTTCAGGGTCAGACTTGATTTCGGCGAGGACTTCGCGGCCATTGATTGTTGGCAGGTTCAGATCGAGCAGGATGAGGTCGGGACGGTGGGCGTGGCGATAGCATCCTTCTCGTCGCAGGAGTGAGAGCCCTTGCTCGCCATCCTCAGCAACGGTTAGGTTCTTTCGTACGCTGGCATCGTCGAGCGCCTCTCGGGCGAGTTCAACGTCGCCGGGGTTGTCCTCGACAATCAGGATTTCTATTGGTGGTCCGACCTCGGTCGTTGTCATGGCTTATGACTCTCCATGTTCGGCAACGGCGGGAAGCGTGAAATAGAAGCACGATCCCTCGCCAAGCTTTGATTCAGCCCAGATTCGTCCGCCATGCCGGTCAATGATGCGCTGGCAGATCGCGAGGCCGATTCCCGTGCCGGGGATATCGGCGTCTCGGTGGAGCCTCTTGAAGACTCCGAAAATTCGCTCCGCATATCGTTGGTCGAATCCTACGCCATTGTCCCGTATAGAAAACGTCCACTGGTCGCCCTCCTGCTTTGCGCCAAGCTCGACACGCGGGCGGCTTTCCGACCGGAACTTCAGAGCATTCCCGATGATGTTCTGAAAGAGCTGCCTCAGTTGTGAAGGGTCTCCCATGACCGAAGGGAGATCGGAGAATACGACCTGGGCCTCGCTCTCGCCTATGGCGACCTCCAGGTTGGACAAGGTCTCGCGGACTAAGGGAACCGTATCGGTCGGCATCAACTCTACGCCCTTGGTGCCAACCCTGGAATAGGCAAGAAGATCGTGAATGAGCCGCTGCATACGATTGGCGCCGTCCACCGCGAAGTGGATGTACTTGTCAGCGCGGTCGTCGAGCTGATCGCCGTACCGGCGTCCCAAGAGCGATACGTAGCTCGAAACCATGCGTAGCGGCTCCTGGAGATCGTGAGAAGCTACGTAAGCGAACTGCTCCAACTCCCGGTTCGATCGTGCCAGCTCATCCGTCTGTCTTGTAACTTGCGCATGAAGCTGCGCGTTGGCGATGGCGCCCGCTATGTAGACGGCGATTCGTTCCGCCAACAGCCGGTGCCGCTCAGAATACGCATTTTGAACGAGGGAATGAAGGTTCAGGCACCCTATCGGCTCTCCTCGATACAAGAGCGGAGCGGAGAGAAACGATCGAAGGCCCATTTCATAGGCGCCTAAGAGTCCGGCGTACCCTGCATCCGCCTCATTCTCACTTCCCGGTTGAAAGACGATGCAGCGATGCGACACCATCACTGCTTGAGAGAGCGTACCCTCGATTGCGTAGGCATGGTCCGGGGCACGGTTAGGAACCTCCACTGCACTGGACTGATAGGCATCAACCATGTATCCGGGGCGGTCTGCATTGACGTTGATGACAATGCGGTCAAACGGTATGAGTTGGGCGACCTCGGCGGCAAAACGCTCATATACCTCATTGATTGCAAGCGAAGACCCAATGATGCGGGCGATGTTGGAGAGGGTTTCCTGGTCTCGCGTTCGCCTGCGCTGTTCGGCCACACTGGCCCTGAGGGCATCCTCGGCCCGGCGGCGTCCCGTGATGTCGTAGCCGTAAATGTGGCCGGTGCCGTATTCCTTCATTCCAACGACGACGAAATGAAACCACCTGCCCTCGACTTCAGCCTCAAAGCTGAACTGACCGTCGTTGGCTATTGTCTGCTCAACATTCAGGCTGCTTATAACGGGAAGAACACTGACAAGAGACGAACCTTCCATCGCCTCGGGACCGATGAGCTCCACCGCTGCCGGATTTATAGTGAGAACGGTGCCGTTCGAGTCGAAACGCACGACCGGCGAAGGATTGTGGTAGGCGAAGGATGGAGCTTCCGGAACTTCTCCGGACCCACTCCAGATGTCTTGTTCTTTGTTTAGCTCGGAGATACGTCGCCGCAGGTCTTCAACTTCGGCAACAAGTTGCTCCCGGCTCATCTCGCCGTGCACAACCACAATTCCCTCCCCGTTAGCTCCGTCCTCGTAAATGGCGTGCCGTTAGAACGGCCACCACCACTTCTTCTTGGGTTCAGCGGCCGGGGGAGGCGGCGGGGGCGCAACGATAGGACGTTTTGCCGCAGGATTGTTCAGCCAGTTGATCACGTCATTGAACCGCCTGAGTTCAATGGGCTTCCTGCTGAAGCGGCTGACAGGGATGTTATACGATTCCAGGAGACTTTCTTCTGCCTCCGTGCCCGTAAGTATCATGACGGGGATTGAGCTCAGGCTCTCATCGCTCGCCATCTCCTTCAGCACTTCCAGACCGTCCTTCATCGGAAGGTTAAGGTCGAGCAGGATGAGATCGGG
>JAPOPA010000318.1 GCA_026713145.1 Chloroflexota bacterium | reverse complement strand
GTTGACCTCTCCACCGAGGTAGCGGCCCGCGAGGAGCATCGTGTTCGCCCAATTGACGTCGCCTTCGAGCATGGGGCCCTGGCTCGATTGGAAGGGAGAGCGGATGATCCGCTTGCTGGCGTCCCAGAGGTCGGCTTCGGGGTCTTCGCCGATGTACATTCCCGCGAAGCGGCGGGAGCGGCGGGCGTTTTCGGAGATGGTCGGGTCGGCTACTCCCATGTCGTACCAGGCCATGAGTCCCTCGCCGAGGTGGTGCCATTCCATGGGGTGATTCATGCCCCAGAACTCGTTGTACTGAGCGGGGGTGAATTTCTTGGTATGGTTGTTGTGAATTGGACGGTGGTTGAAGCTCTGGTCGCTGATGCGGTTCGTGGCGTTCCACTGCTGCAGGTGCAGATCGAGCATGTCGTCGGCAGCGCCAAGCGCGTAGAAGAGGCCGAAGTTGTAGAACTGCTCGTAGAGGTCGTCGAGGTCCTCGGCGAGGAGGGTGGCTCCCCCTCTTTCGGCGTACTTCGACGTGTACGTCCTAGCCGACTCTTCCATCAGCGAGAAGAGTTGCCGCTCCATGAGCGCCCAAGCGGGAGGGGCTGTGACCTTGGTGGCCGTGATGGTTGTGCCGTTGGGTATTTCGACGGATCGTGCGTACATGTGGGCCTCCCCTCTAGGGGTAAGAGTAGTCGGTTGTCTAGTGTCTTGACTCTAAAGTCCGATGTCCAGAGTAGGTTGATATGCTTGCAGGCATCACCCTCACCCCAGCCCTCTCCCACGACGGGAGAGGGGATAAATTGAAAACTTTCCGGTTCGTTATATTCGATTTGACTGAGTTCTAATAGAGGCTTCCCTGCCTAGTGACCGGACACCACCGAGCGGTCATCAGGTGGTCGATGAGGATTTCGGTTGATTCTGGAGTGCCTATGCGCTTCAGGGCCTCCGCGGCGTTGCCGAGCACGTAACGGTTTGGGTCGTTCAGCAGGGCGGAAAGTGATTCGACGGCCTCAACTGCTGTTGGGCCGAGCTTAGCGATTGCAAGGGCAGAGTTTCTTCTGACGGTCTCATCCTCGTCGGAGAGCGCGTCTATGAGTGCGGGGACGGCATCGGACGTGCCCTGCGCGACCTGGCCGAGGGCCTCGACCGCCTGTCCGCGCACGGCGGGGTGGATATCGCGGCTTGCCTCGGTGAGTGGCTGCACGGCGTCGCGGCCTTCGAGGCCGATGTCGCCGAGGGTTTCCGCGGCAAGAGCCTTGTCCCATTCCTCTGATGTTGTCATTGAATCGACGAGGGCGGGGACTGCGTGGCCTCCCATGGCGGCGAGGGCGTAGCTGGCGTTTGCCGCTTGTTCCATCTGGCCGGGAATGCGGCGCAGCCGATCCTTGTCGTTGTACCAGTTGTCGGCACTGCCGGAACGCATGGCGTCGATGAGAGGGCCGACGGCGGGTTCGCCTATGTCGCTCAAGGTGTACGTGGCGTCGAATGCAGCATGCTCGGAGTCGCCGGAGAGGGCGGTGATGAGGTCTTCAACTGACGCGCCGTTGGCTGAGTGTCCGCCGTTGGTGTCGGCGCGGAACCAGTCCCATGCGTGCGATAGCAGTCCGCTGTATTCGCCGCCTTCGTCACCCCATTCGGCGTCCTTGTTGTCCCAGCTTGGGGCAGTCGGCTCGCCCATGCGGTTGAAGAGGAACTTGACCATGTAGCGTTTTCGGTCGGTGTGGTTGGGCATTCCACGATGGACGATGTCGTAGTTGGCGATGACGATGCGGCCCGCGTCGCCGGCAGCACCGATCTCGCGGTCGTACGAGTCCTCGGGGATGACGTTGGTGTACTGCGTTCCCGGCACGACGCCGGTGGGGCCCATTTCGAGGGGAGTGTCCTGCGGATAGTAGAATGTCACGAGCCAACGGGTGTGATGCCGTCTGCGCGTAAAGGAGTCCTTGTGCAGGGTCTGGCCCTTGCTGTGGGGCTGGTTGAAGTGGACGAAGCGGTGGGGTTCGAGGTAGTAGTCGTCGCCCATGATACCAGCGAGTGCGCCGCGCGTGACGGGATCGTCGTAGAGGAGCTGGAGCTCGGGGATTCGAGGAAGGATGTTGTTGCCGGGGTTGCCCTCCGTCTGGAAGACTTCATCGACCTTGGCGAACATCTCATCGTGGTATTCGCGGGGCAGGTTGGGGCGCACGGTGATGTAGCCGTCGCGGATGAACGTCCGCATCTGGTCGTCGGTGAGCCTGACCGCGTCCATGGCTTGCCTCCAAGCGTCGGGTAGGCTATGTCAACGTCGGCGGAGTGTCAAGCGGGAAGGTGGCTATTCCACCGTGACGGTCTTGGCGAGGTTGCGGGGTTGGTCGACGTCGCAGCCGCGGCGGATGCCTATGTGGTAGGCGAGGAGTTGCATGGGAACGGCCATGAGGATAGGGGTGATTTCCGGGGCGGCGCGGGGGATGTGGATTACATGCTCGACCATGCCGGCTATGGTGTCGTCGCCCTCAGTGGCGACGGCAATGATGGTGCCGCCCCTAGCGCTCGCTTCGCTGACGTTGCTGAGCGTCTTTTCGTAGAGGCGTCCTTTGGGGACGAGGGCAACGACGGGCATGTCCTGGTCGATGAGCGAGATCGGGCCGTGCTTCATCTCGCCTGCGGGGTAGCCCTCAGCGTGGATGTAGCTGATCTCCTTGAGCTTAAGAGCGCCTTCCATCGCGAGGGGGAAGGCCATGCCGCGTCCGATGAAGAGGAAGTCGGAGAAGGTGAAGAACTCGTTCGCCAGGGACTCGTACTGCGGTTCATTGGCGACGAGGTCGCCGAGCATCAGGGGCAGGTGGCCCAGTTCCCTGACGAGGGTGGAGGTACGTTCCTGGGACAGGGTTCCGCGTGAGAGCCCGATTCGCATGGCAAGCATCAGCAGGCAGGTGAGGGAGCACACAAACGTCTTGGTGGACGCCACGCCTATTTCCGGCCCAGCGCGGAGGAGGAGCGTTTCGTCGGCGACACGGGAGGCTTGGGAGCCGGGATAGTTGGCGAGGGTCACTTGCTTCGCGCCGTTCCGTGCCGCGAGGTCCATGGCGGCCAGGGTATCTGCAGTTTCGCCGGACTGACTGATGGAAATCACCAGGGTCCGCTCGTCTATGACCGGCTCGCGGTAGCGGAATTCCGAGGAGTTATCCACCTCGCTTGGGATGCGTGCCAACGACTCCATCCAGAGGCGTCCGACCATCGCGGAGTGGAGGCTGGTGCCCATGCCGATGAAGACGACCCGGTCGATGTCGGCGATCTCTTCGTCGGTGAGGGTCAGCTCTTCGGGGTTGACCGTTTCCCTGTTGAACGAGACGCGCCCGCGGACCGTGTCGAGCGCAGCCTCCGGCTGCTCGTGAATCTCCTTGTGCATGAAGTGCTTGTAGTCGCCCTTGGCTACCGACACTGCGTCGTAAGGTACGGCTACTGGCTGTTTTATAATTCTGGCGCCGTCAAGTGTTTGATAGACGGCTTCCTCAGGAGTGACGGAGACCAATTCTCCGTTGGCAAGGTAGGCGACTTTGTTGGTGTGATCGAGCAGGGCAGGGAGGTCGCTGGCAAGGAGCATCTCATCGTCGCCGTAGCCGACGACGATACCCCCTGCGTTTCCCAGCCGGAATGCGACTAGCTTGGACGGTTCGCGGTTTGATGCGATCACCACAGCGTTCGTGCCGCTTAACCGGCCCGCCGTCAGGGCTGCGGCTTCCTCAAGGGAGTATTCTTCCCGCAGGTACAGAGAAATCAAGAAAGGAATGCACTCGCTGTCGGTCTGTGACGTGAATTCGAAGCCTGTGGCTTGGAGTTCATCTCGCAGTTCCAGGAAGTTTTCGACGATGCCGTTGTGGACGACGGCGACCTGGCCGTCGGGGTCAGTGAAGGGGTGGGCGTTCTCGTCGGAGGGTCTGCCATGGGTGGCCCACCTAGTGTGCCCGATGCCGACGACTCCATCGGGGGGAGCTTGTTCGACGGACTTCCGCAGCTTTGAGAGCTTTCCTTCGGACTTTCTAACGGAGATAGCCTTGCCATCGGACACGAGGGCGATGCCCGTGCTGTCGTAGCCACGGTATTCGAGCCTTGCAAGCCCTTCGAGCAGGACGGGCGCCGCGGGCTTAGGGCCTGTGTAGCCGAAAATTCCGCACATGCTTTTGTCTCAGTTCTCCCTCAGCTTCGGCGGGCCGCTAGGGAAGCGCCCCCTCTCTGTATCTCTCCCCCGTCGAACGGGGGAGAGATTTTTGAATCCTGAACACCTTTGTCTCCCGTCGAAAGGGGAGAGACTATTGAATCCTGAATATCTTACTCTCCCGTCGACCGGGGAGAGACTATTGAATGCTGAATATCTTACTCTCCCGTCGACCGGGGGAGAGATTTTGAATCCTGAACACCCTACTCTCCCGTTGAATGGGGAGAGATTATTGAATGCTGAACACCTTTGTCTCTCGTCGACTTGGGAGTGACTATTGAATCCTGAACACCTTTGTCTCCCGTCGAAAGGGGAGAGATTATTGAATCCTGAACACCTTTGTCTCTCGTCGAATTGGGAGAGACTATTGAATCCTGAACACCTTTGTCTCTCGTCGACTTGGGAGTGACTATTGAATTCTGAACACCTTTGTCTCTCGTCGACTTGGGAGAGATTATTGAATCCTGAACACCTTTGTCTCTCGTCGACTTGGGAGAGACTCTTGAATCCTGAACACTTTTCTCTCCCGTTGAATTGGGAGAGACTTTTGAATCCTGGACACTTTTCTCTCCCGTCGAATTGGGAGAGACTTTTGAATGCTAAACGCCTTCGCAAACACCCTCTTAGCTTGTTGGGATGTTGGACTCGACGGAAGTCGCGTCTGTAGGACCGGTTTGCAGTTCGTCACCTGCAGGGTCGGGTCCGTACGCTCCACGGTAATTGGGTGGGAGCATCATGGCGACGCGTCCCATAATCATGTCGGTCATCGACTGGAGGACGGCGGGGCTCGGCCGGCCTTCGATGTTCGGGAGTGTGAAGGCCCGCCCTATGTTGATGCGGAGCCGTCCTGAGGGACTAAAGACGCGGAGCGGGCTGTTCATACCGTTCGTGCCGGTAATGCCGACAGGCACTATAGCCGCTTGGGATTTCAAAGCAAGGCGAACTACGCCAGGTTGGGCTTTCTTCATCTCACCCGTTCGGCTCCGAGTGCCCTCCGGGAAGATCATCAGGCACTGGTCGTTCGCCAGTTTTTGAAGCGCCCACCGATAGGCCGCCGGGTCGGTGGCGGACCGGTTGACGGGGTGAGCGCCGTAAGCTGTGAAAAACCACTTGCCCGGACCTTTGAACAGTTCCTTTTTTGCCAGGAACCATATTCGGCGTGGGAAGCTTGCTGACATGAGTGGAGGGTCGAAATTGCTCACATGGTTTGCGACGACGATGATCGGCCCCATCGGAGGGACGTTTTCCTCTCCGTGAACGCTCCAATCGGAGAACAGGCGTAAAGTCCCGCGTTGAGTGATGCTGCAGGCAGTATTGAGGAGATCGGTCATGCGCCCTCTACGAGGTCTATAATGCGGCGCGCGGTCTCGCAGACGTCGAGGCTATCCGTGTCGATGATCACTGCGTCGTCGGCGGGGTGGGACTCAGCGCGCTGAGAGTCAATTCTATCACGATGGACTAGCCTTTCGAGCACTTCCTTGTAGGCAGGCGAGTCCGGTGTGTTCTTTCGTTCTTCGTAGCGACGTCGGGCCCGTGTTTCTTGTGATGCAGTTAGATAGAACTTGATCGTGGCATCGGGACTCACCATTGTGCCTATGTCACGCCCAACCATCACTATGGGGCCGTCGGTCGCAATAAGTCTCTGCTGTTGGACAAGTACCCTCCTTACGCTTCGATTTGCCGCTACAGGCACGACGCCCTGTTCAACATGCGATTCGTGGAGAAGGTCGGTGATGTCCTCGCCATCGACGAGGAGTCGCTCACCGCGCTCCGCTTCGACGAGTCGCATGGTCAGGCTGCCGGCAAGTTGGGAAACCTCATCGTGGTCGTGGAGGTCTAGCCCTGCGCTGAGTCCGGCGTAGGCGACGGCGCGATACATCCAGCCGGTATCGAGGAACCGATATCCGAGCCTGCGGGCGACGACGCGACCGACCGTCGACTTGCCGGAGGCGACGGGGCCGTCGATGGCGATTGTGGTGTGTGAGGTCACGGTATCCGACCGTCGATGGTAGGGGAATGGTTCGATTATATCCGTGACTCCGCTTGGCCGACAACGGAGACAACGGGCTTGTTCCGCTCTGCGGACTCGACCTACAATGCCGTTTCCATGGAGGTGTCACGATGATAACCAAGTTCGGGAGCCTGTTCGCGGGACACGTCGATTTGGACGACATTGGCTTCGACGGCCTTCCGGTAAACGATCGGTGGCTCTCGGACGAGCGGCTGGCGAGCGTGTTTGAGAAGGCAGAGGCGATCGCGCGTACTCTGGACAACGGTGGATTCGACGCCATGTGGCTGGCGGAGCACCACTTCCAGCGAGAAGGTCACGAGTGCATTCCAAACATCCTCATGCTTGCCGTGCATTTGAGCCACCTGACCGAGCGAATCAAGTTCGGCTGTGGGTTCAACATCACACCGATGTGGCACCCCCTCCGGCTTGCCGAGGACTACGCCATGGCCGACCAACTTACGGGCGGACGGGTGATATTCGGGATTGGGCGTGGATATCACACGCGCGAGGTTGAGGTGTTCGACGCTCCGCTTCTCGATAACGACGCCAACCGGGCGCTGTTCGACGAACAGGTTGAGGTTATCTTCAAGGCGCTGCATGAGCCTTCTTTTTCGCACAGGGGGGAGCATTACACGATTCCTCCGCCTTTGCCGTACCGGGGATATGAGCTTGAGGACATACCCCTCGTCCCCCCGCCGCGGAGCCGTCCCGTAGAGTGCTACCAGCCCATCGTCAGCGCTAATCCACGTTCCCTGGACAAGATGACCAAATATGGCATCAAGGGTATGATCGGGGGCGGTGCGGCTGCAGGGGGCGCGCACGACGCGACCATGATGGCTTGGCGGGACGCGCTCGCGAGGGCGGGACGCGAGACGGAGCTTGGGGAGGACCTGATCATCGGGCTGGTCTTTCACATCGCGGAGAGCAAGGAGCAGGCAATCGCCGAGGCCCGGCCCTTCTACGAAGAGAACATGAAGATGTTCGCGCCGCTGGGATTCGTGCGTGGGCTTACCGATGAGCAGATTGCGGCAACCGGGGATCCTGCGCGCATTCACGGGGCAGGGTTGCCGACACTCGAGGACGCGGCAGAGTCGGGATCGTGGATGGTGGGTCCTCCCGAGGCAATCATCGAGTCGTTGATGGAGTTGCAGGAGCGGTATCCGGGCCTGCGAGAGGTCAATGTCGGATCGGTCGTCGGGACGCCGCAGAGCGTGGTGGTGGAGCAGTTGCAGAGGTTCTCGGAAGAGGTGATGCCGACGTTCAAGGGTGGGTAGGGGGAGTGGATCGCCATTGGACAGGCTCAGGGCGAACGCGTCTTCCTAATCGGTTTATTCGAGCAGATCAAGTTGCCACGAACGCTGTGAATGTTTCTTAGTGTTTGAGCCCTGAAGTAGAGTTTGTAAAGCAGAAAGTAGTGCTTGCAGGAGTTACCCTCACCCCCGCATCAAGTGCGGGGCAGGCTCTAGCCCTCTCCCACGACGGAGGCTGTCTCATAGCTTCACGCGGCGTGCAGTGATTGAGTACACGCTGGGGATGTGATGGGCGATGACCGGTAGACTCTATAGAGTCTGC
>JAPOPA010000259.1 GCA_026713145.1 Chloroflexota bacterium | reverse complement strand
GTCCCTCAAATTTCAAGGGGAGAGTCGTCTCGCCTCATGAGACGCTGCTGAATCAACATCCAAGTAGGGCGGAGAGAGATCACCGGTCGGCCACTCGATCCGCGAAGACAAGAGCAAATGAGAGAACACCGACACAACCGCTTCACGGATAACGGGAACACCTGTCGCCAGGTTGGAGTTGTCCCCTTTTGTCCCACGATGTCCCTCAAATTTCAAGGGGAGAGTCGTCTCGCCTCATGAGACGCTGCTGAATCAACATCCAAGTAGGGCGGAGAGAGATCACCGGTCGGCCACTCGATTCGCGAAGACAAGAGCAAATGAGAGAACCCCGACACAACCGCTTCACGGCTAACGGGAACATCTGTCGCCAGGTTGGAGTTGTCCCGTTTTGTCCCAAAATGTCCCTCAAATTTCAAGTGGAGAGTCGTCACACCTCATGAGGCTCTCCTGACTCAACATCCAAGTAGGGTGGAGAGAGATCACCGGTCGGCCACTCGATCCGCGACGACATGGGCAAATGAGAGTACACCGTCACAACCGCTTCATGGATTACGGGAAAATCTGTCGCCAGGTTGGAGTTGTCCCGTTTTGTCCCAAAATGTCCCTCAAATTTCAAGAGGAGAGTCGCCACGCCTCATGAGACGCTGCTGACTCAACATCCAAGTAGGGTGGAGAGAGATCACCGGTCGGCCACTCAATTCGCGACGACAAGAGCAAATGAGAGTACACCGACACAACCGCTTCACGCATAACGGGACCCTCGCCATGTTGGAGTTGTCCCGTTTTGTCCCAAAATGTCCCTCAAATTTCAAGGGGAGAGTCGTCACGCCTCATGAGACGCTGCTGACTCAACATCCAAGTATTGAAGGTCACCGAGACTTTGGGAGGGGCACATGGCGGAAGGAATGTTGGTCAAGAGTATAGTCGTCAATTCAGGCAAGTTCCTGCTCCAGTCCCTGGTCTGGGCGATCGGTCTCTACTGGGTTGCGACCATCGCGTTCCTGACGGCTGGTCTCGTGGCGCTGGCAATGGGATGGTTTCCATTCTCCATCGAATCCGGCCCCCTGGGGTTTATGGGGTACACGATGATCATCGCCGACAGCACGAACTGGTCTCTCGGGTTTGAGTTCAACCCATTAGGGTTCTTCACTCTCTTTGCGGCCGCAGGGGTTCTGGTGGGAGCCGGGTCGTTGGTACGCAACCGGATTTCGTCCTTATAGCCTCGAATAGACCTTTCGATTAGGACAACCCTCAGAAAATGAGTATGGGACGGCCATTCGATTAGGGACGGGGAGCCAAAAGGGCGGCGAGAGGCTCCCTAGAATACCAGCGTCGCCTCGGCGACCCCAGTCAGTTGGCCTAGCTGGTTCGCACCCGCGATCTCTATGTCCACGAAGCGCTTGCCGTCGCGCTGCCGTTTGGCAGTGACCACGCCTCGATAAGTGTTGGTGTCGCCGGGTCGAAAATTCTTGATGGCCTTGAAGAGGAGGCGGCCTCCCCCGTAGAGTGTGCCGTCCGGCGCCCATCGGTGCAGCATCGCGTCGAGGTAGCCCATGATCGTGATGCCGCCAACCCCGTGTATGGTGCCCCAGGGAAATCGTGCAGGCTCGTGGCTCGCCTCGCTCGACTGGCCGCTCATCCCGTCCTCGGGGACCGCGACTCCGTCGACCTCGTCCTTCAGCGGCGAGTGAACAGTGAAGGGGTGGACGGCGCCGCCGACCTCGATCGTATCGAAGGTGACGGTCTCCGCCGAATCGTCCGGGGTCGTCTCCCTGAGCGGTGACGGCTCGAGGGCCGCGCCAGGTTGCCGCGCTACAGTGCCGGAGTCCGACTGAGGCCGGTCGCTCCTGCGGAACTCGAAGATGGAGGTGTGGTCGACCTCCCCCAGCTTCTCACCTCGGTCGTTGTGGGCCTCGAGCCTGAGGGTGACGAACTTGCTGCCTCGACGCTCGTACTTCTCCAGCACGGTTGCGACACTGGTGACGGTGTCCCCCAACCTGATGGGGGCATACCAGCGCCCTTCGGCTTTGGCGAACGGGGTCGCGTGGGCGGTGATGACCGTCATGCCGTTATTCTCGGCAACGCCTGCCCTGTTCTTGGGGGCGAGGGAGAATATCTGGGACGGCATGGCGAACGGAGGCGCATCCGAGAAGTGGTCCGGGTTCATACTGCGCGACGCCGAGGCGTGGCGGACGATCGAGTCCGGTGTGACCATTTTGACGATGGGCTGCGCCCGCTGGCCGACCTCGACCGCATCGTAGTCCCACGTCCTCGCTTCGGTAAGCGTCATGGCATCCTTCCGCCGAGTGGCTTCGCTCCCTTGCACCTATATGCCGCTAAGGAGACACTTGCGTAATCCCCTCTCCCGTCGTGGGAGAGAGCCCGCCCCGTACCCCGATACGGGGGCTGGAGCCTGCCCCGTACTCGATACGGGGGTGAGGGTGAATCCCCGATTCAGGACACTGTTGTCAGCCGGATGCTAGACTGACTGCCGAAACGATGTCAACTGCCGAAAACGACAAATCCCCTACCCCTCCCACGGACGCCGCCCTCGATGGGCTTGTCGTCGTCGAACTCACTGAGGGGATCGCGGGCCCCCTCTGCGGGAAGCTGATGGCCGGGTTCGGAGCCGAGGTCATCAAGGTCGAGCCGCCCTCGGGCGACATCACCCGAACGATGGGCCCTTTCCAGGGCGATAACCCCGACCCCGAGGCAAGCGGCCTCTTCCTCTATCTGAACGCCTGCAAGAATAGCGTTGTTATCGACCCCGACGACCCGTCGAACCAAGGACGGCTGCGGGAACTGATCGACCGCGCCGACGTGCTGATCGACGGCCACAACGCAAGCCGACAGACGGCCGGCGACCTGTCGCGGTCGAACCCCGATCTCGTGGTGGTATCGATCACCCCATTCGGACTCAGTGGACCCTACCGGGACTTCGCGTCGACCAACTTGGTCGTTCACGCGCTGAGCGGCGAACTTGGGCTGGCGGGTAGCAGGCATCTTCCGCCGCTCAAGAAGGGAGGCAACCTTGCCGACTACCACGCCGGATTCCACGGTTTCATCGGAGCAGTAGCAGCGCTCCTCGCCCGCGAACGGCTGGGAGGGCAACACGTCGAGGTCTCGCATCTGGAGAGCCTGACGTCGATTCTCGGTGCAACCATGAACAGCTGGCTCTACGGCGAGAATGTGTCCCGGAGGGGCGACTCTGACCCTTGGAGCCTGGGGACGGCGGCACGGAGAGAGGAGGACGGGACTCAGTGGGAGCCGAGCGGCGTATGGCAGGCGAAGGACGGGTACGTCCTCGCCTATGGGAGGTCTTCCGCCGACTGGACGGGGGCCATCCGCGAGATGTCGGAGGACTTGCCTGAACTCGCGTCGGACCGGTTCACCACGGATGAGGGCCGCGGCGAACATGCCGAAGAGCTGACCCGCCTATTCGGACAGTGGGTATCGGAGCACACGAAGGAGGAGGCCTACCGCCTGGCCCAGCGGTACGGTCACGCTTACGGGTACGTTGCGACGGCGCGTGACCTGCTGGAGTCGCCGCAGTTGAGGCACCGACGCTTCTTCGTCCAAATGCAGCACCCCGTCGCGGGCACCGTTACGATGCCGGGCGCACCCTTCCAGATGTCGAGGACGCCGTTCGTCACGCGCCGCGCTCCCCTGCTGGGTGAGCACGACGATTCGCCCCTACCCCATCGTCGGGAGCGGATGGGCCGGGCTCGCGGTCAAAAGGAAGGACGCCTGCCACTGGAGGGTCTGAGGGTGGTCGACTTCACCCACATCTGGGCGGGGCCGTACTGCACCCGCATCCTCGCCGACCTCGGCGCTGAGGTCATCAAGGTCGAATCGCCCCGGCGCGGCGACGGCGGACGCGGCAAGGGCGTCGGACGCTACCACGCGTATAGCCGAAACAAGCTGGCGATGGCGATGGATCTCCGCACCGACGAGGGACAGCGTTACATTCGAAAGCTCATCTCCATGTCGGACGTGGTGGTGGAGAACTTCAGTGTAGGCGTCACCAAACGGCTGGGCGTGGACTACGACGATTGCCGGGCGATCGCGCCGGGCATAGTCTACGTCGCCCTGCCCGCGTTCGGTCGCACGGGACCGGAGTCCGGGTTCGTAGGCATGGGCGCGACGCAGGAAGCGATGTCGGGCCTGCTAAGCATCAGCAGCTATCCGGGCGCCGTCCCGAGCCCGACGGGCGTGAAGTACGGAGACCCGAACGGCGGCCTGCTCGCGGCGGTCGCCGTGCTGGGCGCCATCCACCACCTGTCCGCCTCCGGGGACGGACAGCTAATCGATCTGTCCCAGCGGGAGGCCAACATCTTCACCCTTCCCGAGCTCGTCATGGACTACGCGATGAACTGCAGGACCGCCGAAGCCTATGGCAGTAAACGACCCGACCGCGCTCCCACAGGCCTCTACCCTTGCAATGATGACGAGTGGGTCGCCATCGACATCGAGACGGACTGTCAGTTCCAGGCGCTCTGTACTGTGGTGGGGCAGCCGGGCCTGGCGGCCGACGGACGGTTCGCAACACCGGCGGACAGGAAGCGAAATGAGGGTGAGCTCGACGGGATGCTGGAATCGTGGACCCGGGAGCGGACCGCGGAGACGGTCATGTATCTGCTCCAAGGCGCCGGGGTTCCCGCGGGTGCCGTGCTCACCAACGAGCAGGTGGCAAAGAACGAGCACTTCCGGGCCAGGGGCTTCTTCCAACAGGACGCCGGGGGGCGAGTCCACCTTGCCGCCCCGTGGAAGTTCTCAAAGGTGGCGCTGGGCGTCAGACGCTTCGCCCCCGATCTGGGCCAGGACAACCTCCACGTCCTCCGAGACATCCTCGGCGTCCCGGAGGACGACATCCGGGCGATGGAGCGAAGCGGGGTCATCACGGGGCCCGTGCCGAAAGTCTCGTGAAGGACGGGTTGAGCGAAGGTTAGTGGACAGGTAAAGCTTTGACATCCAGAAGCGTCCGCAGCCAACGGATAAGGCTATGGCGTCGGTGATGGACCTATGATGTGGTAGCCGTGGTTCTCAGCCGTTTGTTCGGGCCCGGGTAGGACTTTGATTAGAACGTGCGACAGTCCACTAACGTCGCGGTTTTCGCCTAAGGAGTAGTAGTGACTAGGTGGCTCCGCAGGCAGGATTCGAACCTGCGACCAATCGGTTAACAGCCGACCGCTCTACCACTGACCTACTGCGGAGCGTCAACGTGGAAGGTCTTTCGACCCTGGTACACAGTGTAGCATCACCTAGCAAAAACGCTCAAGGTGTCCATGTCCTCGTTCTCTCGATTCACAAACATTCCTAGCCTCGTCGCCTTTTTTTTGACTGGAGAATTCAATGACAATCATCGAGACCCAACTGGGGGGCTGAGAAGGGTAACATTCTTTGAAGAAATGCTTGTACCGCTCTAATCAGTTTCATATAATTCGGCAAATCCCCCACCACCCGCCGGAGGGCCTCGCTCTATGAATGCCCGTACCTTTAAGGAAGTCCGTCGAACCTACGGATTCGACGAAATCGCCATAGCCCCGGGCGCTATTACGATCAACCCCGAGCTTGCCGACATCGACTTCAACCTCGACGGCATGACGTTCCCCGCGCCCATCCTCGCCTCGGCCATGGACGCCATCGTATCTCCGGAGACTGCCGTCGAGTTCGACCAGCAGGGTGGCCTTGCCGTCCTCAACCTGGAGGGCGTCCAGACCAAGTATGACGACCCCGAAGAAGTGCTCGCCGAGATCGTCGCCGCTCCGCAAGAGGAGGTGACCAAGACCTTCCAGCGAGTATACGCGGCTCCGATCAAGGAGAACTTGGTTGGAGATCGAGTACGGCAGATCAAGCAAAGCGGCGCCAAGTGCGCCGTTTCTGTTCCCCCCGCCAATACCAAGCGGCTCGCCCCCCTGGCAGTCGACGCCGGAGCCGACGTGCTCGTCGTGCAGTCTACTGTCACGACTGCGCGCCACAAGTCCCGCAGCATCCGTGGGCTGCGCCTTCCCGAACTCCTAGAAATGGTTAACGTCCCGGTGATCGTCGGCAACTGCGCGACCTACGACGTGGCGTTGGAGATCATGGAGACGGGCATTCACGGTGTCCTCGTCGGCATCGGTCCCGGGGCCGCCTGCACGACGCGGGAAGTCACCGGTATGGGAGTACCTCAGGTGACCTCGACGCTCGACTGCGCAGCCGCCCGTGAAGAGTACTACCGACGCTCAGGCAGATACGTTCCTATTGTCACCGACGGGGGCATCCGTACCGGCGGTGACCTCTGCAAGTCATTCGCCGCGGGCGCCGACGCCGTGATGATCGGCACGCCCTTCGCCCAGACGACGGAGGCACCGGGGCAGGGCTGTAACTGGGGGATGGCCAGCCCAGACCCGATTCTGCCACGCGGCACGCGAGTCAATGTCGGCATGAGGGGCTCCATCAAGCAGGTGCTCTACGGCCCATCCTCTAAGTCCGACGGCACTCTCAATCTGCTCGGCGCGCTCAAAACCTGCCTCGGCTACGTCGGTGCGTTCAACATCCGGGAGTTCCACCAGAAGGCCGAGTTGATCTTCGCCCCGTCAATCAAGACGGAGGGCAAGTTCTACCAGCTCGGCATGAACTAGCCCGTACCTAATTTATCTGACCTCAACACTAGGCCAGGGTGAACACGAGCCCGCTGGCGGCAACATAGAGGACGATCAGGGCAAGAGATTCCCATGTGAACCGCCCTCGGCGCTTCTGCCGCTGTTGGGCGAACAGCCCGGCGAGAACAACGATAGTCATCACGACTGCGAACGCCGCCGTTAGCAAGTGAATGCCGGCGATCCCCGACCAGAGTGGGCCGTCCACGTAGGCCACGTCATCCATGAACAGGACGAAGCCCATGTTAAACAGGTTGCTGCCCAGCAGGTTCGCAATCGCCAGGTCGGGCGCGCCGATTCGCACGGCAGCATAGGACGCCGCTAACTCCGGCAGGGAGGTGCTAATGGCCAAGAACTGTGTACCAACAAAGCTGGCCTCCCAGCCCATCTTGTGCGCAATCTGATCACCAGTCCACGCCAGGAGCACGGCAGCACCTACGATCACCAGCATGGCGACGGTGTATTTGCCGAACGCTCGCGATAGGGTCTCGTCAGACCCTTGCGAAGACTCCTCCATAGGGGAGTCCTCCTGCCGGAAGATGACGAACATGCCGACGAGAAAGACCAGGAAGAGCACGAACGACACGGGGCTGACAGGCCAACTCTCTGCGAATGCGCCTCCGCTGTGTGCCAGCAAAGCCACGATTGTGCAGCCAACGACGGCTATGCCCAGGGAACCGACCACGATGGGGGCACGACCGACGGCGACCAGTATTGGCCCATTACGCCACAGAAGGTCGATGATCCCAATGATGACCAGGTTTACGAGGTTGCTTCCGAAGGCGTCGCCAGCGGCCAGATCGGGCTGATCGACGAGGAGGATGGAACTCACGCCGGTAACCAATTCTGGGAGGGACGTGGCCGTGGCCAGCATCATCACTCCGACGAACGATCTGCCCAGCCCTGTCCGGTCGGCTATGACATCGGCGGACGAAACGAGAAGGCGCGAAAAGAGCAGGATTGCCGCGGCGCCGCCGGCGAGGGCAAGCCAAAGGAGGGCCAGTGTCACGAGGCAGTGTTCCTCAGGCGTGAAAAAGGCCCGAACCCTTTCCGGTCGGGCCACGCCATGTTGTAGCGGTTTTGTGCGCTCACATTATACACGTGGGAGGCTGCGAATCATTTGCCGCGTGGCTCTAGCGTCTCGTCGTGCCAGTCCTCGATCTTCAGTCCGACTACCCGAGTAAAGTCCCGATTCACTAGAGCGATAGTCGTGGTCGGTAGCCTACATACATACTTCACATACTATGTGGCCCATTCAAGTCTCGCAACGTCCCACAGCCCAACCTACGCTGTCGTCCTCCTCGTGCCTACCACGGGGTCGCGGGGTGGGGACAGGTCCGAGATCAGTCGCTCCCTCGACATCTCATCCAGTTCGTCGCGCCAGTGGATTTGCCCGCCCTCAACTGACGCCACTGGCACGCCGTTGCGGTACACGACCCTATTGTCCAGTAGCGCGGGAACACGCGAGCCGGGGGTCGTTATGCCCGCGAGGTTGAGGGGGTCGCAGGCCGAGAGGACAACGAACCCGTCGTCCTTGTCCGTTCGCCGGACATTGCGGAGACGCTCGACAGCCTCTGGGATAGCGTACTGCTCACCAACGAAGTTGGCGACGAACCGGCCCCCTCTAATCTCACCACGAGCCTCGGCGCGTCGGTAGATCTGCACGAGGTCGCGCCAGCGGGGAGCGTTGGTCTCGCGTACCAGAAGCTCAGGGAATACGACACCGTATCTCCTGAGCAGCTGCCATGCCAGCGCTTCGACTACGTCTCTGCTGTCCATCTCGCCCTGAAGCAGCGACCACCGGCTGCTCGGCACCCGGCGTCGCAATGCGCGTCCGTACGTCGGCGCTCGTCGGGGCTGCTTCTTGGCCGTGCCGTTTATCATGCCTCGAACTGCGGTAAACCCATCGGACGTCACCAGTCCCGCGGCCGCAAGCCTCCAGAGAGCGTCCTCCACGTCGGTAGGGAGACGACCTGTTGAGGAAATAATGTCCTGCATGAAGGAAGCGCCTGCGCGCGAAAGGTGGGTGAGCACCTCGCCCTGGGCACCAAGCAGACCGTTCTCTCCGTTCCGCGACTCACTCAGCAGCCACGGCACCGACTCCCGAAGGGCGAGGGAGATGCGTCCAGTGCGTGTCAGCGTGCCCTTCGTGACGGGCATGTCCTCATCGATAGGACGTCGACTAAACCGTCCCCAAGTTACTTCCCCGGATAGACACAGCTCATCGAGCATTCGCGGCAGGTAGTCCACTAGTCGCGACGGGAGGATTCCCGACTCCCATGCTCCCGCTGCAGCCTCAAAGCCCTGCAGTTGCTCGATGACTTCCAGCAGACCGCCTTCGTCGCGCACCTTCCAGGGAGTCGAAGCGTGCTGCCACGCGATGAGGAAGCGCATAAACGTCGCGGGCGGGACCGGCTCGATCTCTCGACGCAGACGTCCGATTGTCTCCCTGTGGATGCGCGCGAGAATCCGCCGGTCGCAGAACTCCTCGGCCTCCCTGCCCGGAGTGAATCGGCCCCGCAGGATATTGCCCGTTCCTTCGAGGTGAGCCAGTGCAATTTCGACCGCGCCCCTTCGCATTCCCAGGGACTTAGCGATCTCGTCAACTGTGAACGGTCCGACGCACTCGGTACGACTGCGGACGAGAATCCGCTCGGCATCGTCCTGCGTCGGCGACTCCTTTTCGCTCTGCCACAGGGTCACCTTGCCGGGCTCGAATGTCGTGTCCGGGAAAGCCGCCAATACAATTGGAACCGACTCCGTTGCGACCCATGCCTTCGCACCGTCGCCATGCGTCGCCATCGACGCCCTACCCGTCTTCACCAACCTGTCGAACCAATCCTCCAGATCGTCGCGCCGCGAGGGATCACGATAGATGTCCCCTATCGGCATCACGCCGAGCGTTAGCAAAGCGTCGTGCAGTTCGTCTGCGTCTCGGATGAGCGGCCATGCGTCCCGTGCGGCATCGCTGATGGCATCCGCGTCGAGAGAAGCAAGGTCGCGCTGGTCTTCCGGCAGTGCCCGACGCAAGGCCACCGCCCGCGAGCGACGCTCCCCGATTTCGTTGTCTTCGTCGAGGAAGGCGTACGGCATGGCGTTGAGGATCTGGTGACTGAACACGGAAGGCTGCGTCGTGTCACGGGCAAGTATCTCGATCCGCCCGCCTGTAAT
>JAPOPA010000353.1 GCA_026713145.1 Chloroflexota bacterium | reverse complement strand
GCGGCCATGATCCCGGCGATCCGGGCCACTCCGAGGACGTCGCCTTTTTCGATGTCATTGGTCTCGATGAGCTTCAGCGTTTCGGGCTGCATGAGGACGGAACCTGTGACAACGGCCATGCGCTCCGTTGAGTCCTTTGGGCCTACGTCGACCATCTGGGCCTTGCCGGTCGCGTCGACATGGGAGAGCTTTTGTCCGAGGGAAGGCTGTGATGGTTTATTCATGGGGGTTTCTCCCACGGGCTTCGGCGTTTGCCATGCGATCGGCCATTTCGTTTAGGGGGTGCCCGGCGTGGCCCTTGACCCAACGCCACTGGACGTTTCGGTGTTCGACCGCAGAGTCGAGCCTGGCCCACAGGTCCCGGTTCTTGTTGCGCTTCCAGTTCTTGGTCATCGTGTTGATGAGGTAGGAGCTGTCGCTGTGGACGCGCACGTCGGCGCCAGAGGGCGTGGCCTCAATGCCCTGGATGGCGGCGAGGACCTCCATCTTGTTGTTCGTCGTGTTCTCGTCGCGGCCGTGCAGCTCCCGGGTCGCGCCGTTCTCTATGATGATTGCGGCCCAGCCACCGGGACCGGGGTTCCCGATGCAGCTTCCGTCGGTATAGATGTCGATCATGTGGTTTCGGTCCTCGCGTGGCGGACTCCGTATTGACGCCGGTTTGTATTATGATACCTCCGAATCTACAGTCAACCCGGAGAGGCACTATGGCACGTAAGAACCGGATGATTATCAGCAATGACGACGGATGGATCATGGGCAACATGACCTCGGACGTGACGCCGGAGACTATCAAGGAGATGATGGTCGGCACGTATCCGGGATCGCCGATTGGGGGCGTGTCGTGGTGCGTGGGCAACAGCGAGACGTATGAGTACGAGACGGAGGTGGGCGAGAGGACGGGGGACGGCTATGAGCACTTCAAGGACGATCGGACCTACTGGCTGCACAAGAACCTCTACGCCCTGATCGAGAGTTCCGGGGGGCCGCTGACGGAGATCACGCGGCAGTTCCACGAGGCGGGCATTGACGTGCTGCCGTCGATGCGGATGAACAGTCACTACGACGTTGCATATGACGCGCCGGGTCACGGCAAGTTCCGGCGGGAGCATCGCGAGTGGCTGATCGGCCAGCCGAACGAATACATTCCGCGTCCGACGCTGGAGTTCGCCATCGCTCGAGGTGTGGACTACAAGTTCCCCGGCGTGCGAGAGCATCTGCTGGGGGTAATCTTCGAGCTGTTCGAGAAGTTCGACGTGGCCGGAGTGGAGCTCGACTACTTCCGGCACCCGGCATTCTTCCGGATCGAGGAGGCGTACTCCAACCGGTACCTGATGACGGACTTCATCCGGCGGATCCGGCAGCGGATGGACGAGGTCGGCCAGGAAAAGGGTAAGCACCTCGACCTGCTCGTCCGCGTGCCGCCGACGCTGTATGACTCCAAGCGCATTGGGCTGGACGTGGAGACGTGGATCACCGAGGGGCTGGTGGACATCGTCGCGGCGGGGGGCGGGTTCATGCCGTTCGAGCAGCCGATCCGGGAGTTCGTCGAGGTGGCTGAGGGGACGGACTGTTTGATATACGGGAGCCTAGAGGCCCTGCGCTGGGCATTGGACGAGGAGTTGCTTTACGCCTTGGCTGCACGATTCTGGGACGCGGGTGTGGACGGGTTCTACCTGTTCAACTACTTCAATGCGCCGAACGAATGGAAGAAGCGAGTGCTGGGGAATATGGTCGATAGGGAGAAGCTGCCACGCCTGAACAAGCGGTATGAGCTCGACCACTCCGACCGCTCAGGGAAGGAGTTCCACAGCGGTGCTTTCCGGTACGCCCTGCCATGGGCGTCATTGCCGGTGTTCATGGAGGAGACGCAGCCGGACGGAGGGTCGTCGCTCACGCTGGACATCGCGGATGACGTTGAGGCAGCAAAGTCGGACGGCGGGCTGAAGTCGTGCACCCTGGACCTGGGATTCGACAACTTGAACGAGGACGACGAACTGGACATTCGGATCAACGGCGAGGCGGTGGCATGGTCGTCGATGGAACGTTCCGAGGACGGCTGGGGATACACGGCGTTCGACGGGGAGATTTATCACACGACCATGTCGGAACGACGAGTCGAGGGGACGGTTATCCGGTTCGACGTGACCGACCTGCCGATCAGGAAGGGTGAGAATGAGTTGCTCGTTCGGCTGATCAAGGGGGCGGGGCCGCACTTCCATGCGGTGAAGCTGACGGAGGTGCGGCTGCACATCAGCTACGGATAGCCATTGGCTAGCCGCGGGAACCCCCCACCGTCTTTTTTCCCCCCCGGGGGGGCGGGGG
>JAPOPA010000127.1 GCA_026713145.1 Chloroflexota bacterium | reverse complement strand
GCTGGAGGAGCGTCTCGATTGCCAGGCACAGTGCCGCCCGCCCGGAATCTCGTGCGGAATCGCCGCGACTGCCGTAGGTGCGGCCCTTCACGAGCTCGATGTAGTTGTCCGTGAAGAACCAGAAGAACGTCTCCGTAATCTCCAACGCCCGTGCATAATCGAACTTGTCGAATGCCTCGGTCACATCGTCCACAAGCTCGGCCAGACGCGCCAGCATCGCCGCATCCAGCGGCTCGGTGATCGCGGTGTCTTCGTCTGCGCCCTCTGCGTTCGACAACGCAAACTTGCTCGCGTTCAGGAGTTTGATCGCAAGCCGCCGCCCGACCTTCATCTGGTTCTCGTCGAAAGCCGTGTCCCTTCCCATGCGTCCGTTGCACGCCCAATACCGCACGGCATCGGCGCCGTACTGCTCGATCACGTGCATCGGCGTTATGACGTTCCCTTTCGACTTCGACATCTTCTTCCGGTCGGGGTCAAATACCCAGCCGGAAATCGTCGTGTTCTTCCACGGCAGACTGTCGTGCTCCAGATGTGCCCGTACAACCGTGTAGAATAGCCACGTTCGGATGATGTCATGCGCCTGCGGCCGCAGGTCCATCGGGAAGACGCGGGACATGAGGTCGTCCTGCTCTCCGTAACGCCCGACCAGTTGTGGCGATAGCGATGACGTTCCCCACGTGTCCATCACGTCGGGATCGCCTGTGAAGCCTCCGGGCTGATCGCGCTGCTCTTCGGTGTAGCCGTCCGGCACGTCCCGGTACGGGTCGATGGGCAACTGTTCCTCCGTTGGGGCGATAGGGCTGTCGTAGTCTGATGAGCCGTCGGCCTTCACCGGGTACCACAACGGAATCGGCACTCCGAAGAACCGCTGCCGGCTGAGCAGCCAGTCGGAGTTCAGGCCGTTCACCCAGTTCTCGTACCGCACGCGCATCGTGCCCGGGTGCCACTCCAGCTCACGCCCTCGTTCGAGAAGCTGTTCTCGCAGGTCCATGTCGAGGCCGCCGTTCTTCAGGTACCACTGTCTGCTCGTGACGATCTCCAACGGGCGGTCGCCCTTCTCATAGAAGCGCACCGCATGAGTGATCGGCTTCGGCTCGGCATGGAGCTCGCCGTTATCTTCCAGAAGCTCGGCCATTCGCCTCTTAGCCTGATAGACGCGAAGTCCCGCCAATTCGTCGTAGTGCTTCTGTGCCTGCGCGGGATCGCTCGACTCCCATCCCTCCGTTCCCCACTCGACCGGCGCGAATCGACCGTCGCGGTTCACGATGCTCCGGGTCGCCAGTTGCAGCTCTCGCCACCAGACCACGTCAGTCGTGTCGCCGAAAGTGCACACCATCGCCGCGCCTGAGCCCTTTTCTGGGTCCGCCGCCTCATGCGCCACGACCGGCACCTCCACCCCGAACAGGGGCGTCGTCAAACTCTTGCCAAAGAGTCCCTTAAACCGTTCGTCGTCAGGGTGGGCCACTACCGCCACACAGGCAGGCAGTAGTTCCGGTCGCGTCGTCTCGATGGGAACGAAGCCACCCTGGTGCCGGAAATGGAGCCTGTGATAGGCAGCATCCTCGTCGCGGTCCTCGATCTCCGCCTGCGCTACGGCCGTCTGAAACGTCCAGTCCCACAGCGTCGGCGCCTCTCGTTGATAGGCCTCGCCTCGGGCGAGATTGTTGAGGAAGAACCGCTGCGAGATCCTCTGCACCGTCTCGTCGATGGTCGCGTACGTGAGCGACCAGTCGACCGAAAGGCCCAGGTTCCGCCACAGGTCCTCGAACGCCTTCTCGTCTTCCTGCGTGAGCCTGTGGCATAGCTCGATGAAGTTCCCGCGCGATATCGCGATGGCCGACTTGGGCGGCTTTTCGGGAGGCTCGAAGTCGGGGTCGTACGGTGTCGTCGGATCGCACCTTACCCCGTAGTAGTTCTGCACCCTGCGTTCGGTCGGCAGGCCATTGTCGTCCCACCCCATCGGGTAGAAGACCTCCATACCCTTCATCCGCTGGTACCGCGCGATAGTGTCTGTGTGCGTATACGAAAATACGTGCCCGACGTGCAGCGAACCGCTCACCGTCGGCGGTGGCGTGTCGATGCTGAAAATCTCATCTCTACTCTTCGAGCTATCGAAGTCGTATACGCCGGATCCGTCCCATTGCTCCAGCCACTTCGACTCGATGCCGTTCAGGGACGGCTTTTTCGGTATGTTGAATGCCATGAGAATCCACCCCAAATGGGAGCGCCCGCTCCCTTCGTCGCTTGCTGGTAACTGTACCATCCAATTCGTGACTATCCAACCATATACGTGCCGATTCACGCGTTCGGAGCATCCCGAAAGAGCCGATAACGCCACTACATATTGTGGAAGGGGTATAGCCAAGCCTCACACTTTGGGGTACGATAGCGACCGACCCTTCTGTGGAGGACTCCCAGAGGTGGGCTATCACCACACGTTGAAGCTCGAACCCGAAATCGGGAACCGTGCGACAAATGCCCTGCGCGAGTTTGGCGACTGGGCACGTGGGACGTTCCTCGACGACATCTCCAGCACCTTCGAGGCCGACCTGCCATTTATCGACCAGCCTGACGACGATCTCGATCTGGATTCGCTCCGCGACGAACTGCTGGATGAGTACCCGAACGGCTACGACTGGACGGGCATCTCGAACGTCATGCTCATCCACAGCCCGAACCAGGTCGTCTACGTCTCCATCGACAACCCCAACCACACCAAGCTCGCCCGCGACATCCTTCCGAAAGAGGCTTGGCCGTCGTTCACCAACGGTGCCCACAAGCCGACCGGCGAGACCTTTCAGATCCCTATGGACCTCGGAGCCATCGACTCGCCCCGGCACGTTGCTCCCGTGCTGTGGTGGGAAGACATCTCGTGGCCGCAGTTCGTCGGCCCGGAGGCCATGTCCGCCCTATTCAAGATCATGGACCGGTGGGACGCCCTTAAGGTGTGGGCCAGCATCGCAGAGGCCGAGTATCGCGCACGAAGGACATTCGACGCGCGCGTCGACGAGTCGTCCGACCGGGTCCTGCTAGGAACGGATGCCCCCGCCAACAGAGGCGAGACCGCAAACTAGGCCCGCGCTCCTCGTCCCAGCCGCTCGTCTTCAGCCTCCTGCCACTCGTAGTACGGACGCGGCATAGGCTCGGGGTCCCCAAGCCCGCTTTCTCGACGCCATCGCAGCAAGGGATGGTCCCGCTCAGCCTGTGGCAGGTCGACCGGGCGCCCGTACGCCGCCGACTCGAAGATGCCCATGATGATCTCCAGGACGTGAGTGCCCTCGACTCCGCTCGACTCGTGCTCGCGTCCCTCGTCCAGGGCGGTGACGAATTCCTCGACGAACCAGTAGTCGTCTAATGGCCCACTGCTGGTGGAATCGTAGCTCTCCGGGACTTCGGCTTCGAGCGGATGCCACCTATCGTGCTCCCCGTCGGGC
>JAPOPA010000395.1 GCA_026713145.1 Chloroflexota bacterium | reverse complement strand
GGGGAGGCGGTCGCAGCCGACGATTGGAGAGAACTGTGAGCTTTCGAGCAGGCCAAGTTTCACCGTTCCCGAAAGACCGTTATCATAACAGCCCGATTTTCCCCGAGCACAGCGCTCCCTTCGTCTAGCGGTCAGGACGCGGCCCTCTCAAGGCTGAAACAGGGGTTCGATTCCCCTAGGGAGCGCCATTTACAAGACATAACTACATGATTTATAACCACTTTTTTTGAAACTAAGTTTTTATGCCCCACGTTCTGACCTACGTCTGATGCGTAATTGTCTGAAACTATTAGAGACATCCTGGCGACCAATTACACCACTCGCCAAGCACGAACCGTACCATTACGTGTCACTGCCCCCCTCAGTTCGTCAGGTCCAACCCTGGTACCCAGCCACCCATCGGCGTCTGCCTGACCGGAGACTCGCGCGCGCAGCCCTCGTCCGGCGGACGCCACTCCCTCCGCCACGATCTTAAGATAAGTCGCTGTTGTTAAAGGATTTATATTACACTCTTCAAAAATTTCCCACGTTTTTTCTCACGGACAATCGGACACCGTTCGAGACAAAACGCAACAATCAGGTAGAATCACAGCGGTTCGGTAAGCCATCCGCTGACGCGGTTCGCATGGCCGACATGCATGGTCTGCACTCGCTGATCGCGCGACGCCGCAGCCGGGCCAGCCTCATGTTTGGCCACATAACCGATCGCGATCGAAGTGCCTGATCAGTAACGCTCGCGGATCACGCGCTTAGACCAATGCGGCACCCTGCTGGTCGGTCTCATGCGGCTCTATTGCCGTCACCCATTTGTAAAGACTATGCGCTGAAACACCGAAACGTTCGGAAACTTCAGTAACCAGATCCCCGGTTGACGAATTGTCGGGTGGTTTCGTCCTTGAAGTCCGGGCTGTATCTTTGGTTACTCATAAAACTTCCTCCTTTGCTCAGGTCATAGCCCGGAAGTGTCTACCAGAACGGGGGCACGGCAACTCACACGAACGAGTCTCCGGGAAAACCGGTACGGTTCAGACTTCATTAGGGCGTGCCACAAGAAGCCCTGACCGCCCGGCGCCCCGATACTTTCATGGCGTTCACCAGCGTTGAAAGACAGCAAAGGCCGCAAGCCTCCTTTGGCTATCTCGACAGCTCCAGTTCCCTGATGAACAGCGGCAATTCGCCACCGCCCGGTCCCCCGGCTACAACGCAAGCCACCCCATCGTACTCGTAGCGCTCAGGCGCCACCCTCGCAAGATCGATAGCGATCTCCGGCCAACCCGCTTGCTCGTCTTCGGATCCCAAGGGTCCACAAGGTATGACGCGAAGGCCGTTTGACTCCCGCGTCCCCGTCACAAGATACGCATTCTGGCCGCCGTAGGAACGCATCAGCGCACGTAAGTCCGCCACCTCCACCTTTCCGTCCCCGGTTGCATACACGACGGTCGTTCGTTCCTCCTCGCCCCCCAACTCAAGCAGTCCTTTCATCTTCTCGCAGATGTCTCCGGCGCTCGTGTCGTGGCGTGCGATCTGGAGACCCTCCTTCCTGATCGCACCGGAGGCGATGTCTGCCGTCAGGATCTCTGTCCGGTCCACACTGTCTCGCGCTAGCCGCACGTATTGGTCCTCATCGGGTCCATGGCAATGCACTAGAATCGTCGTCATCCAAAGCGAGAATAGCGCCTGATCTCCTGCGGTATCGCCTTCCAGAACGGCACCCAACCCAACGTCTTCAACCACGTTCACCACTTTGTAGGGGCTCACATAGTAGCCCAGCGCTCGCGATCCAGATATGTCGCTCGATAGCCGTTCGAGGAACATCACCAGCCGGTCTTCTGAGAGTTCCACGCCCATGTAAGTCCGATAGGGCCTCAGATACTCCAGCCGCAACGCACCAACACCGAGATCCCTTGCGACGGCCATCATCCGGCCGAAGCCTTCTCCGTCCTTAGGTACTCTGCCACGCTCGATCCTAGCGTATTCGGCAACGCTTACACCCGCGCGCTCCGCAGCATCCGACTTTTCGATCCCAAGCCGTCGGCGCCCACGCCTCATGTCGCGGGCCATCACCGAAATCCATTTCCGATAGTGGGGACCACCCGACGTGCTCCAAGACCCGTCAGCCAAGCCATCCCCGCCGATCGAGTGGCGCTGCCACCACTTCCTCGCCTCTCGGAGTCTTTCTGTCGCCCACGCTTTGAAGCCTGCCTTCTGGTCGTCCTTGTCCGGGTCCCTCTTCCGGCTCTTAGGAGACCAACCATGTTCGCTTAGAGTCTCGACCAGTGTGCTTTCGCAAATTGGCCCCGCCCGTGAGAACTTCCCTGGATAGACCAGTTCCTGGACGCCCCCGCGATCAACATACAACGTGTAAGTCCCGGTTCCTGAAAACGTCGCCCAAGCTACTGCTCCAGTTGATGGCGCGGTCTCAATTTCCACGACGACCACACATTCATCGATTACACAGACGGACTTGACGATGGCTCCGAAGGACCTGACCAAGTCGAGTACGAACCTAAACGCGTACCACGCCGAGGCAGCGGCTCGTTCCTGATCTGTCCGGTCAAGCAGACCCAATGCCATCGTGAGCGACCAGTAGCTGCCCATGGCGTGACCAATCTCCGGGCCGCTCAATCGCTTCAGTAGCGGATACTTCCCGGGCGGCCTCGGCATGCTGGGGTTCAGACAAAGGTCCAAAATGAACTCCGGGGCTGCTGGAGGCGCATCCACCACATCGAACCGCAAATCATCAGGCACCTCGAGTTCGCGTGGCGGTCTGCCCAAACGCGGCGTCTCGACGATTGCCGGATTCTCCCGCAATGTCTCTATACGCCACCGCGTCGTCTCTTCGTCGCGGTACGCATGGTGCTGAAACCTGCAACGACTGCCAACCTGATGAAAGATGACCACGTCGGGCCGTTTCCGCTCAGATGGAAACGGGTCGGGCACCTCGTCCGGCGAGGTCACCATCTCCTCGACGATCTCCTCCTTCTCGCGTCCCTCGTCCTCCCGGTCTCCCCAATTCCCGCTTTGGCGCTTCACCGTCCGCCTACGATAGGTGTAGCTCCTGGAAGTCTCCCGCTTCCCGGGCGTCTTGCTCCCGTCCTCCTTGATAGCCACTTCCGGCTCGGGGACAATCAACGGCGTCTTCACCGGCTTCAGGCAGTCCTGCATCATCCCCGAAACAGGCAGATCGACTACCTCACCCACGTTGGCCGGGATTGACAAGAGCGCAAACCGGTACTCCTTCTGCGCAGCGTACGTCCGCGACTTCACGAAAATCATCGAGCAAATTTGCGGCCACCCCTCCTCAGCCATTTCGATGGTTCCGTACGGGTCGTCGACGTAGAGAACCGGTCCATGCAGGACCATCTGAGCACTCCGCTCGACCTTCACTGTCCTGAACCCATGGAACGTCCCGGTCATCGGTGCGGGTTTCCCGGACACACCCACGTGCTCGCAGATTCCCAAGCCCAAAGCAAATGCGAACTGCGCTGGCCGGTGGAGCTGGACCATACTCGTGTAGCCGTCCGGAAACGTCTGGCGCCACGCTCCCTCCTCGTCGGTGTTTGGCCAGACCGATGTGCTATAGATCAGCCAATCTCGGCCAAACGTGATCTTCGCGGTCGCGCTCTTCGTTCTCGTGGACTTCGCCGTGGCGTTCTTTATCGACAGTCCCGAGCGCCCCAGACGCAGTCCCGCCCGAAGCGCCCGGACGCGCCGGTCAAGATCGCCATCCTCCGGTTCCTCGACCGTGTCCCTAGTCTCCGTACGCGCTTCTCCCTCCTGTTTGTCCTTGACTAGGACCTCACCCGTCGTGCGGAACACACCCGGGCGCGACAAGCGCACCGTCCCCATTGTGCGCAAGTCGTATTGCGGCTCGGAGACCTTCCCCAGGGTAACGCCGCCCGTCGGAAGCGCCCCCGACAGATCGACGTAGTTTGTCTGCACCAAATT
>JAPOPA010000394.1 GCA_026713145.1 Chloroflexota bacterium | reverse complement strand
AGGACTACAAGCCGCGCTGGTGCGTCGTCCGCCAGAAGCAGATGAGTGAGGGCGACCCCGCGTACTACGGACAGACCCTCGCTGGCTACTCGACGCTGGTGAACCAGATCAGGCGACAGTTCGAGCTTCTCGTGCCGGAGATGTTCCGCAAACAACGCAAGCTGGAGGACGGCGAAGAGATCGACATCGACGACGTTATCGAAGCCATGGTCGATATCAGGACGGGCTCAAGCCCCAGCGATAAGCTCTATTGGCGGCGCAATAAGGTACAGCGCGACGTCGCCGTCGTCTTCCTGTTGGACACGAGCGCTTCGACTGCGGAGGCCGTCGACGAGTCGCGCAAGGGCGACGACTGGGACGCCCCCGACGATCCGGTCGAGTACATGACATGGCTGCGGACGCGACGCGGCGAGGGAATGCGCCGTTCATACAAGCGCATCATCGACCTTGAAAAGGAGGCGTGCGTCCTGCTCATCAACGCCCTCGAGGCCGTCGGCGACCGCTACGGCATCTACGCCTTCTCCGGCTACGGTCGGGAGAACGTCGAGTTCTACACCATCAAGGACATCGAGGAAAACTTCTCGGACAGCATCAAGAGACGTATCGACAGGATCTCTCCCCTGCACGCAACGCGCATGGGGCCCGCCATCCGCCACGCGACGACCAAGCTGGACCAGCTGGACGCCAAGACCAAGCTTCTCTTCCTCATCAGCGACGGCAGGCCGCAGGACCGCGGCTACAGCCGCGAGGGAGTCGAGAAGGAATACGCCGTCCACGACACCAAGATGGCCCTAGACGAGGCCAAGGCCAAGGACATCACCGCCTTCGCCCTCACCGTCGACAAGAACGGCCACGACTACCTCGCCACCATGTGCCAGGACATGGGCTACGAGATCCTCGACGACATCCTGCAGCTGCCGCGGAGGTTGCTGTTCCTGTATCGTCGGCTGACGATGTAGAGGGGGCGATTCGCGAATCGCCCCTACTGCTCAGACTTCGTGCATTTTCCCAATCATCAGGGCCTGTCTGGTCACTTCCCCGGTGTGCTGTGGAAGGTTTGGATGGGGTTTCCCCGTGGAGTCTGAAAACTTGTCTGAACCGGTTTAAGAACCCCACTTCGGTCCGTAGCAGGTGGGACTCACCAAATTTCTGGAGGTAGCTCAATGCCCGCAGGGCAAGTCTTTGAGATTGCAGAACTCATAGCGCAGCAGAAGGAGCGAGAGGAGCTCTGGTTCGAGTTTCTCCGCGTGCCGAGGCTCTATTCCGGCCTCTACGTGTTACCCGCCGGGACCAAAGACCCACAGCAGCCTCACGCGGACGACGAGGTCTACTACGTGGTCAAGGGCCGCGGTGTCATACAGGTGGAAGGAACCGACATGCCCGTGCAGGAGGGCAGTGTCGCATACGTCCCCGCCGATGCAAAGCACCACTTCCACTCGATCACAGAGGACCTGACGCTCCTGGTCTTCTTCGAAGCCTCTGGAAGCTCGGCAGAGTAGGGGCAATTCGCGAATCGCCCCTACAGCATCCCAACATCGCCCCTACGAGGTCGCATAAGGGTTCTCTACATCGAACTCCCACTGCGTTGGATTGGCGGCTATGTACTCCCGAACTCGATTCCATTCCTCATCATTCCGAATGACACGCTCGTAATAATTACGCTGCCACAGCCGTTGACCGGGTGTACCTTGAGCAAGGTTGATCTGTTTAGTCGTCACGGTCTTGACCATCCCGATTAATCGGCCCAACGATTTGTGCTTGGTAGGGGCGATTCGCGAATCGCCCCTCCGGGGGTCGTCCATGACGATGATTCCGTGCAGATGGTTGGGCATGACGACAAACGAATCCAATTCCACGTACGAATGTCGCGCCGCCAACCACTCCCACACGTCCACAACCAACTGCCCAGTCTCATTCAACTGCATCTCATCGTCTACTACATCACCGAACAGAACCTTACGCTCATGAGTCACGATGGTGACGAAGTATGCGCCGGCTTGGGAGTAATCGTAGTCCTTGAGCCGAATAGATTGACGGTGATGGATGTCCCGATTGTAACGACGATTCAACGGGTGCTCGTCTCTATGCGGACGTCTGGCATCGGTCTCCTCTATGCGACGTCAGGCCTTTCCCCGTAGGGCCGACTTGCGAATCCCCCTTACGGTGTTGGTGGTTGCCCATATCGGAAGCGACGTCTGGCCTTCCCCCGTAGGGGCGACTTGCAAATCGCCCTTACGGTGTTGGTGGTTGCCCATATCGGAAGCGATGTCTGGCCTTCCCCCGTAGGGGCGATTCGCGAATCGCCCTCCTTAGGCATCCCTCGGCACGTCCCGACCTTCATCCCTTGGCACCTCAAGATACAACTCTATGGCTTCACTTACATTCCGCAGGGACTCCGCTATCGATTCCCCCTGGGAGTAGCAACTCGGCAATGCCGGAACCTCAACCCAGTAACCGCCCTCTTCAGCTATATGAACCACAACTGAGTACTGCAAAGTTCCACACCTTGATCGTCTTGGCTCACTCGTTGAAAAGCGCTGAGCCGATGATACCATGAGACCAATCCCCGCTTGAAAGGCCTCCACCCATGAAAGTCCACTCCACCATCTCCGGCGGACGCGCCACCCTCGACATGCTCGACGGCCTCCCGCAGGAGCCGGCGTTCCCCATTGAGGAGTATGAGACGCGCCTCGCAGCCGTCCGTGATTACATGCGCGAGCGGGATATCGAGGTGCTGCTCGTGCAGCACGCGCCGAATGTTCTGTACCTGACGGGGTACCAGACCTTTTCGCCGAACTTTGGTGAGTGCATGGTCGTCCCGCTGGAGGGCGATCCTACCCTGCTCGTGCCATCTCCCGAACTGGGGGGAGCGCTGGTCCACACATGGCTCGACGACCGGCGCGGCTACCCTCCCGACCTGAGCAACGCTCAGTACATCGCCGACACCCTTCGTGACAAAAGCCTCGACAGTGCGAACGTGGGCGTGGAGAAAGCAAGCAACGGCCTCCCGGCAGCGACGTACGACGGCCTTGTTGCCGCTCTCCCCAACGCGCGGTTCGCCGACGGGTCGGGCATAGTTGAGGCTGTCAAGACGGTGAAGTCGCCGCGTGAGATCGCGCACATCCGCGCCGCCGCCATGACGACGGAAGCGGGCATGACTGCAGCCATCGACGCGGCCCGCGAGGGCGCAACCGACAACGACATGGCTGCCGCGGCGTCGGAGGCGTTGGTCGCGGCGGGAAGCGAGTACATGTGCCTCTCGCCCGTCGTCACGTCAGGCAGACGTTCCGGCATCCTCCACTCCACGCATAAGCGCAACCGCCTCGAAACCGGCGACGTTGTCCTCCTCGAAATGGGCGGCTGCATTCACCGCTACACCGCCCCAACGATGCGGACTGTCTTCATCGGCGAACCGCCCGCTGAGGCAAGACGTATGGCCGAGGCCTGTCTGACCGCGCTGGATAATGTCCTGAGCGCCATCCGAGCGGGCGTCACAGCCGACGAGGTCGCGCAGGCTGGCTGGGAAGGCATGAATCTGGCCGGCGACGATTTCGTCTTTCACGGCAACTTTGGCTATGCCATCGGCGCTGGCTTCCCGCCGACGTGGGCCGACGACACTGGCGCCATCATGTCCGGCATCGACACCGTGCTGCGGCCCGGCATGGTCTTCCATCACCCTGTCGCGCTACGACGGATGGGACGCTACGGCACGGCGTTCAGCGAGACGACGGTCGTCACTGAGAACGGCTGCGAGGTCCTGACGAGTTCCCCCCGTGAGATCGTGGTCCGTTAGGGGCGTCGTTTCTGAGAGCAAGTTCACCCTCGCGAGACCCACTCATTGAACCAAGTTCGGCAGGTGTCGATATGAGCGGAGTCACCCCATGAGCAACCTTCCTTCGAGCCCGTCTCTAACGGTACAAAGGTCTACAGCGGTGAGGACATGGCGTATAATCACACCCAAAATCATCAGGTGGACGCGCACAGCCTCGGTGAGTACGCTAGCGGTGACGTTTCGACGACCTCCATTGAGTCACACTGGGCACTGATGAAGCGCGGCATTTACGGAACGTACCATCACATCAGCCCTAAGCACAATCATCTCTACGTCGCTGAATTTACCGGTTGCCATAATTCCACACCGTCCGACAGACTGGATCAAATCAAGATGCTCTTGAAGGGAATGGGGGGAAAAGCAATTGCGCTACAAAGATTTGATATCATAATAAGTGGGCAGAATTCCTTCACCTCGTCTTGCGGGAGGTTCATACATGGACTTAACAGAATTGTTAACTTCGATTGCAGTGGGTGTAGTGTCTGGTGGCGTAGTGGTATCGCTTGGATGGCTATTCCTCACAAGACAGTCAGAAAAGCTGATGCGGGATAGAATGTTCGGTCAGATACGGCCGAACATCTTGTTTTTGGCCGGTCTCGTAACCGTTATTTGCCTAGGAATACTGTACCTACTTAGGCTCTCATTCGACCCTGCACCAATGGGCAACCAGACTAATTACGATTTCGTAGCAGGTGCTCTAATTGGACTACTAGGCGCAGGTATATCTGGCCTTGTTGCTATCGCCAGTAATCTAACCGAGAACGGCAATGACAACAATAGGGATAATCCATGTACTTGAGAATACTAGGGATTCATTTGGTACAACCACATATGTTCTTGTTCTAACATCTACAAGAGAGGTCTCATGGACAGTTCATTGGTAGGAGTTGTAGATGATTCATGGTGGAAGATTATACTAATTATTGCCACTCTCGCGTTTGCTACGATTGCCGTGAAGATCACCTTCAAATTCGACATCAACAAATACTTGAAGCGGGGACGAAAGGCAAAGAAGGAGAAGGAACGGCGAAATTTTGTAGAGGACTGTCGTCACGGTTGGACACTTTACCATGCCAGCCCCTACTCTCAGTGCAATTTATGCATGGCCTTTATTGCTACGGCTGTCTTGCTGAATATACGGAAACTCGACATTAGACCTCCCGCGATGATACTGGCAGAGAGCCACACAATCATCCCCAAGCCCGCAAAAGGAGCTATATTTGTGGCGAGCTATATGGGCCGAGAAGACTGATTCTGTGTGACAAACTGCATTGTTCCTAAAGCTGTCCAAACCCTGAAAGCCTACAATTCCAATCCGGATCTCCATCAGTATTGGAACGGCGTCGGAATGGTGCCGCCGTGCCAGGGGAACGTATAGCTGGGGTCGTTGACGAATCGGCGCATCCCCGCCTCAACCCGGATGGACGTTGAGGGAGGAAGCTGGACCTCAAAATACTTGGAGTCCAGCGGCAGAACGTTCCCGCCTGACCTGATCTCGGTAAACTGGTGCTCCCCGAATGCTCCCGACTGAACGATAACGTTCCGTGTCTCGGACCGGCTGAGATTCACGAGTTGAATACCGACGCTGTCGGCCGACAGCGAGTCCACCAGTGCGCCGACATCCTTCGGCAGGCCGGGTCGCACGAGGTCCTTGTCGAAATACCGCACGGTCGCCCGAAGAAGCCCGCCGTGGTATACCGAGTGCGGGCTTCCCAGCATCGTCTGGGTCAACACCTTCGTGTACACGGGATTCGGAGGCTCCTCGTTGTCAGCGATCAGTTGGAACGCGTCCCTGTCATCGGCCTT
>JAPOPA010000350.1 GCA_026713145.1 Chloroflexota bacterium | reverse complement strand
GCCCGACATCGAAGCCAACCCCCCGCCGCTGGTGCTCTCTGAAAGAATCTTTGACCTTCCCCGCGTCATCGAGGATGCCCTGTGCGTGACCGTGGAACGAATGCGTCACCACGTCTCCGGGGCGTAGCATTTCGATGAGCGACTCCAACGGCGTGTGGGTCTTGCCGACGTGGATCATCACGAACCCGCCGATGCCCTCCGCCGCCTCGATAGCACGTGTGAGGGATTCCACATCGTGCTGCCGTGTAATGTCCTGGGAGAGCCGCGCCTTGATGCCAACTATGCGGTCGCGATTCTGACGGCCTGTGCGGACGGCCTGACCCACGTCGGCGTGTCGAAGGTCTTCGAGCTCGCCGATGTCGTTGGAGATCATGCCTGTCAGGGAGATGTTAAGCAGGGCGTAGAGCCTCGTATCCGCCCGTTCCATTACATAACGCCGGAACGCGGCGAAGGTGGCAGCGCCCGCCGACCCTGCGTCAATCGCAGTCGTCACGCCGTTGGCGATATTGGTGGCGTCCGGGTCGATGCCGTAGTGCGACACGCCCCAGAAGTTGTGGACGTGGAGGTCGATCAGCCCTGGCGTGACGATCAGTCCTGTGGCGTCGAATACCTCAGCGGCATCGTCCTCTGAGATACCCGGCGCAACCGAGGCGACCGTTCCATTTGCGAAGGCAACGTCTGCGGGGCCGTTGACGCCCTGCGCCGGATCGAAGACGGTCCCGCCTTTGATGAGAAGGTCGTACAACGGATCGTGTCCTTTGCTAGAAGCGTGAGGAGCAAGGGAATAGCTAACGATTCCAGTCCCGGTAGAGCTTGCCGTCCTTGACGGTCTCGACGGAGTTGATCTTCTTGGTTGCTGAGGTAGTCTTTCGTTCGGCGTCCATGAAGGTGTAGTCGCCCTCGTCGACGGAGAGGATGCTGATGTCGGCAGTCGTGCCTACGGCCAGGGAGCCGAGGTCATCCGCTATCCCCATCTTCTGGGCAGGGGCAAGCGTGCTGAGGCGCACTACGTCCTCGAGCGGAATGCCGAAGTGCAGGAACTTCGACATGGTGGTGACCTGATCATAGACCGGCCCCTCCACGCTTAAGGTGCTAACGTCGCTGCTGATGGTGTCGGGATAGAAGCCCTGCGCGAGCGCAGTCTCGATAGTGTCGAACGAGCAGCTCCCTCCACCGTGTCCGACATCGAAGACTATCCCGTTGGCCTGTGCTTCCCGTATCTCGTCCGTGACCGTCCTCTCTGCGCTCACGATTCCACCCCACTCCCGGAACGCATGCGTGACCACGTCTCCGGGCCGAAGGTGCTTCGTCAAGGTCTCCAGAGGGGTCTCGATGTCGCCCACATGCACCATGACGATGCCGTCGAACACTTCCGCGGCGGCAATGGCGCGCTTCAGGGCGTCGAGCTTGTCGTCCAGGAAGATCGTGTGGTGTGAGAGGCGTACTTTGATTCCCAGTATCAGGTCGCGGTTTTGGCGGCCCATCTCGCCGGCGTCGTCCACTCGCGCCCAGCGCATGTCGAAGAGTTCGCCGATGACGGGCGAGATGATCCCCATGGCGGAGATATTGAGCAGGGCGTAGAGTCGCGTGTCGGCGCGCTCCATGACCGTGCGTCGGAAGTGGGGGAAGGTCCTCGCTCCCGCTGAACCGCAGTCCATCGCCGTCGTCACACCTCGCGCGATATTGATGGCGTCCGGTTCTAGGCCGTAGCAGCAGACACCCCAATAGGCGTGCATGTGCATGTCGATGAGCCCCGGTGTGACGATCAGCCCGGCAGCGTCGACTTCGTCACGGGCCTCGCCATCGATATGCTCATCTATCGCCGCAACCTTGCCGTCCGCAATCGCCAGGTCGCGAACGTCATTCAGTGCCAGCGCGGCGTCGATTACCGTTCCACCCTTGATAAGCAAGTCGTACAATTGGAAACCCTCCGGTATAGCCAATACGCTGCAAAAGCGGCGTTAGTGTATCATGCCGCGAGGCCATCGATGACGGGACTGAGAAAGATGTCCGACATAGATATCAACCGAGTCAGGAACCGCTTGGAAGACTGCATTGTCGGCCATAGCATCAACCTATACGAAACTACCGAATCGACCATGGACGAGGCAAAGCGGCTGGCAGAGGATGGGGCGCCTGAGGGTACCGTCATCGTCGCCGAGAACCAGAAGGCGGGCAGGGGACGCTTCGATCGCTTGTGGATGTCCGAGCCAGGGAAGGACCTGTTGTTCTCCGTGGTATTCAGACCCAACGCTGCGCAGGCGGCGTACATCAACATGGCGGCCGCCCTGACGATCTGGAGGTCAGTAGCTGAAGCGACAGGGCTCGATGCTTCCATCAAGTGGCCGAACGACGTGAAACTGGCGGGGCGCAAGGTATCCGGCATTCTCGTCGAGAGCACGGTGACACACGCGAATGTCGAACACACCGTTCTTGGTGTGGGCCTCAACGTCAATTCCAGTCCGGGAGCCGTGCCGGAAATCGCGGCGACAGCCACGAGCATGTACAGTGAGTCAGGGAGGACGTTCAACCGTGCGGACATCCTCATCGAGGTGCTCCGAGAGCTGGACAGGCGGTACGCTCTCATCAGGGCTGGGAGTTCGATGAAGGAGGAGTGGTCATCGCGCTTAGAGACGCTGGGGCAGCGAGTTCGCGTTCAGTGGAAGGACAACACGGATGAGGGCATAGCGACAGGAGTCGACGAGATTGGGAACCTCATCCTGACCAAGGCCGACGGCACGACAAAGACCATCGTCGCCGGTGAGGTGACGCTCCAAGCATGAGTATCGAGACATCGCCCGACCGTACCGGCGTGTGCTCATGGTGTGAACACACCAATGCTCCCGGCTCACGGTTCTGCGGCAACTGCGGGCGTACGCTCGTCTTCGATGTCGTGTGCCCCTTCTGCGGCTGCAGGAACCCGGAGTCGCACGCCCACTGCGACGCCTGCGGAGTCCTGCTCGACGAATCCAAACGCGAGGACCTGCGTGGAACGGGCATTGGCTATCTGGCTCGATTCCAAGCACGTGTCCGTGGTGTTACCCTCGACAACTGGCCGATTCTGGCGCTGGTCGCCATCGTAGCGCTCGCCCTGTCCATTCGGTTGTTCTCGCTTACCGACATTCCGCCCAACGTAGTCGGGGACGAAGCCGACAACCTTCTGATCGTTTACCGCATCATGGCCGACATCGGTCCCGGATTCTTCGAGCTGGACTGGAAACCCCAACCGGCCTTCAGTGTGTACATAATGGGCTGGTTCATGGGACTCTTCGGCGAGACGATCGTGGGGATGCGCATGTCAAGCGTTGTCCTGAGCACGGCGTCGGTTCTGGTGTTCTACGCCGTCGTCCGCCAGCACAATGTCAGCAAACTCGCAGGCCTGGGGGCCGCGTTGCTCCTGGCTACCGGCGTGTGGTACCTCCACTTCTCCCGGAGCGGCTGGGAAAACGTCCACGTCGGGTTGTACACGCTCTCGGCGATGGTGTCCCTCAACGCCGCGATAGGGAGCAAGCGCTTGCCAACCAGCTTGCTGCTCTTTGCTGCGACGGGGCTGTTCGCCGCACTCGGACTCTACGGGTATACGAGTGGGCGGGTGATTATCGTCGCGCTCCTTGCCTACCTCCCAATTGCATTTTTCCTTCATAGCGAGCATCGAAAACGGCTGCTGATCGGATACGGTGTCATGTGCATTACCGCGCTGGTACTCTTCTGGCCCCAGCTCGACAGTGCCCTGGATGACTGGGAGAACTTCAACCGCCGCGTTCAGGTCGTATACGTACTGAACGAAGAGAACAGCCGGATGTTCGAGGGCAAGAGTGACATTGAAATCATCGCTCAGCAGACCTGGAAAAACGTCCGAGGCTTTGTCCTTCTCGACACCGGAGCATCGCATGTAGGACTGAATTCACGCTACATACCTCCCGGCCACGGTCTGTTCGACAGATTGACGGCCATCCTATTCTGGCTCGGTCTCATGGTGTCGGTCGTGAGGTGGCGGCAGGCCCTCTTGTGGTGGGTATTCTTCCTTGTGATGATCTTTCCCATTCAAGTACTCGGCAGTGGCACGCCGGATGCCGCGCGAGCCGTGGGGACCGCACCGCTATTCTATCTGTTCGTCGCTCTGGCTCTGGACTGGCTGTTAGGTCTGCGCTACACAAGGAAGCAATGGGTATTCAAGACCGCCACGATCGCGGTCTTGGTGCTGATCGCCTACTCTAACGTTGCCAGCTACTTCGATTGGATGGAGCGACCGGACGCCGCCGCCGTGAGACAGCCGGCCGTGGACGTTGCCGACTTCGAGTCATGGCAGATACTACAGAAGGCCGCCGCGGAGGCGGGCCAAGGCGGATTCAACGTTGGCGAGTGGCTGGAAATGAAGGAGCGGGGCTTCTGAAGACTCACGGGAACCTTTCCAATCGCGCGCACACATTCTTGATTACCTAGGGTAGAGAAGACGACATTGGGTTTGACGTGCAGAAACTGCGGTCGCGAGAACCGTCTGGCCGCGTCCTTTTGCGGGTACTGCGCTCATCCGCTAACCGGCGGTCTTGAGTGCCCGAACTGTGCTGCCCATAACCCGTCGCCGCAAGACTACTGCAATTCCTGTGGTTCGTCTCTAACGGACAGGAAGCGTACTCTCAAGGATCTTATCCCTCATCGGGTTTTCTCCTTTGCGTCTGCCTTCTCAGTTGATGCAGGGAAGGCGAGTTCCAGTGGCGGAACACTCGCCGATGATTCAATTGGGTTCCGTCAATTCGCCTCTACCACGAGACTAGCGCTAGTCATCATCACTGTGGCTGTCCTGGGAGCAATTCTGGCAATAACACGGCTATGGGGGCTGGGCACCACTCCGGCAGAGATATCCGCAGGTGAAGAAGCCTTTTCCCACGTCGCTCGCCAGATCGAGTTAGAGGGATGGCTCGGCCTGTCACACGGAATCCTCGATGGAGCTCTTACAGGATACGCCTACGTACTTGCGATCTGGACGTCCTTGTTCGGTGACGACGTCGGAACCGTCAGGCTGCTTTCGGGAGTCGCGTCGTTGGCCACACTCGGATTGTCGTTCCTGCTGACCTCCATACTGTTTAACCGCCGTGCGGCCCTGTTTGCGATGCTACTCATGGCAGTGAGCATCTGGTCGCTGACCTACGCCAGACTGGCACTGCCGACGAGTCTCCTGCTCCTTGCAGAGGTTGCGGCGCTCTATCTGCTGTTCCGAGCGCTTTATGCAGCCACCGATGAGTCGTCACGGAGGACCATGCTGGCTCTATCCGGTGCTCTCGTTGGACTAGGCCTGTATTTCGACCTCGCGGCCGTAGTGTTCATGGTTGCGGTGCTGTGTCTCTGGCTACGAGTTTACCTATCAGGTACGGTCAGCCCTCGAGTGCTCGGAGTGCGGTTCGCAACCTTCACCATTGCCGTTGTAATCGTCAGTTTGCCGTTCTGGGCCGCCGTGGCCTCGGACGAACTCATACGCGACGAAGCTAAGTCGCTCCTGGTTACCGAGTCCCCACGCTATCTCCATAGCGAAGGAGTCATGGACCAACTTCGCACCGTCACCGGCAACGTGGTCAACACCGGACGGGCGCTCGTCTGGAGTACCGGCTCTGACGAGTTTAGGCAGGGTGGGGGCAGGATCGTCGGTCCGCTCACCGGTCTGCTCGTCCTCGTCGGCCTGCTCGTATGCATTCGACGAGGACGCGAGGACTCCTTCGGAGCTTTACTCGTTCTCCTCATCGTCATTGTTGTTGGCGTGGGACTCACGCGCCAGGAAGGGATGTTCAGCCGTCTCATTGTTGCGGCGCCCATAGCATTGGTCCTGGCCGGATTCGCTGCAGACTGGCTGTTGAGCTGGTTGAAGGGCAGGGTGCCGGAGACGGGCATTGTTGCGCTCATCGCCGTAATGGCCGCCTTGGTCATGTGGTTCAATCTCACGACCTACTACGCGCATCCGATCGGCGCCGAACCCACGCTCTGGCTGGGATCGGTAATCGAGT
>JAPOPA010000196.1 GCA_026713145.1 Chloroflexota bacterium | reverse complement strand
GGCCTTCGCCGGTCGGACGACGGCCTGATCGTAGTCGACGACGCGATAGTCGTCGCCGTGTCCGGCGCCGGAGTAGCCGCCGGTGTACGGGTGGATGACCGGGATGATCTGGCTGAGGTCGCCCATGTCGGTCGAGCCTCCCTTCGGCTGATTGCCGGGTTGACCTGCAACGGATGATCCTCCGACCAGTCGCTCGGCGTTGTCACGAAACACAGAGGAGAGTCCGGGGTCGTTTCGGAGGGGAAAGTAACCGGGGATGGTGACGATCTCGACGGAGGCACCGAGGGCGAGCGCCCCGGCGCGCAGGCAGCGGTCCAACTTTGCAGCGGCGTCATCCACTGCGTCAATGGTGCGTCCGCGCACCCTACCCTCGTAGCGAACCTCGGCAGGTGTGGCGTTGGCGGCCTCCCCACCGTGGGTGATTATGCCGTGAACGCGCACGATGTCGGGGTCCTGGAATGTCTCTCTCTGGGTGTTTACGGCATGAAGGGCGACCAGCGCTGCCTGGAGGGCGTTGACGCCGCGGTGCGGAGAGCTTCCTGCGTGGGCGGACTTGCCGAGGAAACGGACGTGTTTGCCGACGTGCGCGTTGGTAGTTCCGCCGATCGAGAACCTGGCGTCGTCGGCGCTCGCCGACGTGTGGACCATCATGGCCATATCCACACGGTCAAAGGCTCCGAGCCTGATGAATTCCTGCTTACCGGAAAGGAATTTGATCGTTCCCTCTCGTCGAAGACCCAGGCGGTGCTCCACGTCAACGAACTCCTCGGCAGGTACGGCCATCAGCTCGACGTCTCCGCAGAGCGCGCGGAGGACTTCGGGCACCATGAGGCCGACCGCGGCCCCGATCATGATGCCGATTTGCGAGTTGTGGCCGCAGGCGTGGGCAGCCCCGGTCATAGGGTCGGCGTAAAGGTGACCGGGCAGCGGCAGGGCGTCAAGTTCGCCCAAGATGGCTACAGAAGGACCGTTGTTGCCTCCGTGCAGGGAGGCCGCGACGCCCGTGATCGCCAAGCCTTTCGTGTGCTCAATGCCGAGCTCCGTGAGCTTTTCGCTGACGAGGCGGGACGTCTCAAACTCCCTGAAACCCAGTTCCGGGCTGCGAAGGGCCTGCTCAGCGATGTCGATAATCCAGTCGCGCCGTCGGTCTATGGCGGCCTGGGCGAGGGCCTTGAGGGACTCAGCAGCGGTCACTCGGTATAGGTCTCTTCGGAGTAGATGTCCCGCAGCCAGGAGAGGTAGCCGCTCCGGCTCATCCCGCCCTGGAAGTCGCGAACGATGGCGTTCGCTCTCTGGGCGTCGTCGAAGAGCAGGTCGATGATGGTCATCGCCATGGCCTTCCCCGCTGTGGTGACGGCGAGTTCGTAGTCCTGCACTACGTAGTCGTTGCCGTGCGCCTTGCCAGTCGAGGCGGCGGCGTACGGATGGATGGCGGGCATTATCTGTGAGATGTCCCCCATGTCGGTGGAGCCTGAGCGGTGACCCATTGCAGCGACCTTGCCTGTTCCGACAAGCCGTTCGGCGTTCGAGACGTACAATTCGGTGAGGGTGGAGTCCTGCGCCAGCGGCGTGTAGCCGGGTATGGTCGCAATATCGACGCTTGCTCCGACGGCCAAGGCGCCCGCTCGGAGCGCCCGGTCGACCTTTTCGCCCGCGGCCATGTAGGCCTCGATGGACGACCCGCGGACAAAGGTCTCCATGCGAACGTCGGCGGGCACCGAGCTCACAACCGTGCCGCCCCTGGTTATGATCGGGTGGATGCGAATGCTCTCCTCGTCGCGGAAGGTCTCGCGCTGGGCGTGAATTGCCGTGAGGGCAATGTTGGCGGCGTTTAGGGCGTTTACGCCGAGGTGGGGCGAGCCGCCCGCGTGCGAGGCAACTCCGTTGAAGCGAATGCGCTTGGCGATCATACCGTTGTTGTTCGAGCCGACGCCAAGTCTCGCGTCTCCATAGGCCCAGTCCTGATTCTCGGTGTGGGTCATCATGGCGATGTCCACGTCGTCCATGACGCCAAGCTTGACGAACTCCGACTTGCCGCCCAAGAATTCCAGCTTACCTTGACTCCGAAGGCCGTCACGGTACTCGATCTCGATGAACTCCTCTGCAGGGACGACGAGGAGGGCAATACGGCCAGCGAGGTTTTCGAGTACGCCGGGCGCCTGAAGGCCCATGGCGACGGTGAGCAGCGAGCCGATCTGCGTGTGGTGGCCGCAGGCGTGGGCCGCGTGGGTCTCGGGGTCGGCAAAGGGGTGGCCAGGGACGATGAGCGAGTCGAGTTCTCCAAATACGCCGACGGTCGGACCGGACTTTCCCCCCGACAGCATGCCCTTTAGTCCGGTAAGAGCAAGGCCGTCGTCGAATGGGATGCCGAGGTCTGCCAGCTTCTGAGCAACGAACCGAGATGTGGCCTGCTCTCGAAAACCCGGTTCCGGAGCGTTGAGAATGTGGTTGGCGACTGCGAGGGCCTCATCGGCCCGTCGGTCAATCTGGGCCAGTACGGCGGCCTTGGTCTCTTGGAGGTCCATCCGGCTTCCCTTCTCGGTCGTGTTCGCGGGAACCTACCTTACCACAGAGCCTGCTTCATAAGGAGGAGGTGGATTCCTGCTTTCGCAGGAATGACGGTCTGAGGTTGGCGTTGGCGTCGACGCAACCAATCATGAAAGTGGCAGTAGGGGCGATTCGCGAATCGCCCCTACGGGAGGTTGCCGGGGGTTACTCTCGTGAGTGCAACGTCAGATGCTAGTCCCAGTAGCTCGGGTCGAGGAAGTGGACGCTTCGATACTTCTGGGAGCGGTTACCTTCGTTGTGCATGTTGTCGACGCCGTCCTCGAAGTAGAAGGCTTCTTTGGTGCCTCCGAAGCCGGACGGGAAGTGATTCTTGGGGGTGTTGCGAACGTTGTTTCGTCGCATGCGCATCCCACGGAAGATGCCAGTAAAGGCGAGTCCGCCGATGTGGTACTTGCTCTCGGCGACCGTGCGATAAATCTCCTTGCCGAGCTCGACGCGGCGCCCACTAAACTGGGCGATCTTGCGTCCCTCCGTCCAAAGGCTCTGCATGTGCTGGAGCATCCCGCTCGTATCGGCCGGGTATGTCTCGGACGGAGCCGGGGGCTGGTACTCCAGGTTTATGCCGGGCGACATGCCCTCACGACCACCCGTCTGGTAGTACTCGCCGATGGTTGGGCCAAGCTGATTTCCTTTGACCAAGGGGACCAGCCTCGTCCACGCGACCTGCCAGGGGTTATCGCCATAGCTGGAAGAGAGCATGACGAAGTACTGTTTATTGCGCTCGGCGGCCTCGTAAGCGCGCAAGCCTTCACGCACGATGAGCTTGATGCCGATGTCCTTCCAGTCCGACCTCAACAGCTCAATGATCGAGAAGTGCTGGTCGTAGGCCTCAAAGTAGAGGGTCATCGGACCGTCGCCGTTTTTCCGGTCAACGTAGCCGTCGCCGTCGTTGTCCACGTAGCCGATGCCGGCGAGCAGCTCTCTGGCCTTATCAGGGTCGAAGCTGATCTCATGGTTGGCCCATTCCGAACCCGGGTAGTACGGAGTCGTAGGATGAGGAGTCCAGTTCTGTGGGCTGCCAAGACCGGCCAAAACGGTCTCGTTGGTGGCACCCCTGTTCCAGCCGTACGACAGCGCCAGGCGGAAGTCCTGCGTTCTCAGAGCCTCTCCGATTTCCGCGTCATTGTTGTGCTCCTGGTTGACCAGGATGGTCGTATCTCCGCCTGCCGCGGCGCGATATATTTCGAGGCTGTAGTCGCCCTTCTCAGCGTTTGCGAGATAGAGAGGCACCTCGGAAAGGATCAGGTCGCCGCTGCCGAGGTCACACTCACCCGCCATGCAGCGGAACACAGCAACCTCGCGGCTCTCGACCTGATACTGAACGACGCCGTCCATGTACGGGAGCTGGTTACCGAGGGGATCGACGCCCATGAAGTAGTGGTTTCGATCGTACTGGTTCTTGCCGTCCGATAGCTCGGTTGTCACGTAGCCGCCAGGCCACGGGGCGTAGTGGTCGCCGTCGTAGATGTACTCGGGGTCGAATTCGGTCGGGACGGGCTCCGACTGGACGCCGAGGAAGTGGCGCTTCTGCTGCATCTCTTCCATCAGTCCCTTCCAGTCCTCTCGGTTGTGGAAGCGCATGAGCTGGCGAATCTCGTCTTCGTCGCCGTACTTCGGATGGTACCGCTTGTACACGTGACCGGCAGAGTAGAAGCAAGGGTTCCCCTGCTGGCACCCCTTGGTACCGCTGTAGATCGCTCCACTCTTGGACTCGATCAGATTGAAGGTCGGGCTATCGAACGTGAGGCTCCAGTTGAGGTCGTCAAGGACCTTGAACTTCGGGCCGTTCCCGGTGATGGGGTTGATGAGGGTAAGCGGAAGTCGCGGGATGTACTCGCGATTCAGGTTTAGTTCCTCCCACGCAAAGCGGAAGTCTTCCATGGTCAGCGGATACCCGTCCGACCACCTCGCGCCCCGACGGAGAGTGAAGGTATAGGTCGTGCCGTCGGCGCTGAGCTTCATGTCCTTGCAGATGCCCACCACGCGCCCGATGCCGTCGGCGTCACGACGGAAGCAACCTGTCGTGGTGAACCCGTCAATCTTGCCGGGTGTGCTGGCCGTCACGCGCATCGTGCCGCCGTAAATGCCAACCTCGTTGTCCAACAGGACTACGAGAACGTCTTCCTGAATTGGGAGGCGTTCCTCAACGGGAAGTATCTTGCCTTCCTTAACGAGCTGCGCCGAGAAGGGGGACTCATTGAATGTGGTAGGGACTGGCCCATCCCAAGCGTAGGTGGGATATCCTCCGGGGGGGATCTTCGGCGCAACGTATGTGCCGTCGTCGAACATCTGGGGAGCGGGGAGGTCCGAGCGTTCGGTGGAGACTTGAGCCTCACCCTGCGGCCCGTCCGCACCACCACATCCGAATCCCGCGATGGCCACGACTACGGCTATAAGCAGAAGACCGCAGGTCCTCATGACTGTTGTCGGCCACATTGATTTTCCTCCTGTTATCGAGCGACACCGTAACTGAACGCTTGTCAGTCGCAGTCCGCACTACCAGAGCGACTCCACCGGTCGACGTCCCTCATATTGATCTGACTTTAGAGGGTCTGCTCTCGGGGTCGAACCCTACTTCTCGAATACCTGTATTCGTCCTGCCATTCCGGGGTTCAGCTTATCGTAATACTCGATTGTACCCACCTCAGAGAAAAGGATATATCCCGAGCGCTGTCCCTCCTCAATTGGGGGAGTGTCGAACGAACCGTCCTTGGCGGTAACGGTGTGGGCGATATCGCCGAGATTCCGCCACCGGACACGTGAGCCGACATAAATGTTGAGGTCCGGATGGTCACCATCGTAAATGTCCGCAGTGATCTCACCCGAGGTCGGGGTGGCGGTCGGCAGTGCCATAAGCTCGCCGTCGGAACCCCGGTCACAGCCGAGAGATGCCAAGGCGAGCAGGGTCACCGACAGCAACACCAAGAGAAAACGACGCGCCATTCAATTACCCTTGTCCAGTGAAACACTTACACTAAGGGGCGGACTGCTGCACACGAACGTATTTTAGGAAGATATGAGGGGCTATGTCAATCGTGCTCACCCCTCGGCTTGTGCCGAGCGTTCGAAGGCGCGCCACTTGGGATATAATGTGTCTCGCCGCCGAGCAAAGCACTAGCGGGGCGGCCTGCGATCACATTACGGGACGGTAAAATGAGACGACCTTTTATCAAGATTGCCACAATTCTCCTTGCGCTTGCGGCTTCCGCGCTGATGGCGGCGGCATGCGGCGAGGAGACCAGCGAAGTGATCGGCATCCTGAAGAGCAACGGCTTCAACGTGGGAGCGGAGAGCGACGAACGGTTAGTCTTCATCGGCGCGCCACAGGATACCAGTGTCAAGGTCAATGGGCGGGACGTTCTAATCTACCGGTTCCCGGACCGCGAAGACCTGCGAGAGGCAGTCATAGCAATTGAAGACATCATCAAAGCAGGTACGGGGCTTTGGGGGTACGACCCTGAGAACCCCGGGGCGTCTTACCACGAGCGTGGGCTTTACATCGTCTACTTTGGCGACCACCCCGACGCCGACAGGATCCGGGCGGCGATGGACAAGGACATCAAGTACCAGGAGATCGAGGAAGGGGAATAGTCCTCCTCAGCCAGATCTTCGGGCCACGTAGATGATGTTGAATGGCGCTTTGCTCAAGCGCTGGTAGTCGGACTCCCATGTCGTTCCCCGGTATGGGACTTTGGCCTTTTCGGCATTGGTCATCCGATGGATGGGATACGGGACAGGTTCGAGGATTCTCTCGACGGAGAAGCCTGCGCCGGTCAGCGTTGAGAACATTTCCTCGACCGTGCGGAAGAAGGTGAGCCCGCGCTGTCCGTCGGTCTCACCCACGTCGTGCCAGACCTCGACCGGCAGGTTGAAGTAGTTCCCGACCAAGAGAGCGCCCTGCTCTTCGTCCCACTCGAATGCTCCCAAGGGATGCACGGTAGATATCACTGCTATACCGTCTCGACGCATGACCCGATGCCACTCGCGAAGGCATCCTTCGATGTCGGGGACGAATTCGATGCCGTTCGACGAGACAATCGTGTCGAATGACTCGTCCGGGAACATTGGCAATCGCTCGATGTCCGCCTGAATCAAGGCAACATCGGCGCCCTCGCTTCTGGCGAGGTCGCGGGCATGGGCAAGCTGATTGGACGAGAGGTCGACGGCGGTCACGGTAGCTCCCCACTTGGCGAGTGCTATGGAGTTCTGCGCGCCTCCGCACGCGAGTTCGAGGACGCGTTTGCCCGGTATGTCACCCAACAGGTGCAAGTCCCTTTCGCCGGGGATCAGCGGGCCATAGTGAACATCGTCGGTGGAGATCAGGGCGTGCCGCTGGTAGCGGTCGGACATCTCGTCCCAACCGGACTTGACGGCGCGCTTGAGGGGGAAGTCAGTCAACGGTCTGACGCGGGAGATTGGGTGTTGGTGGGCAGAACATAGTCGGCGATTCTACCATGCGGCTACCACCGGTAGCCCCGTTGCCTTTAGACATCGACACCCATTACGCGCGCGGCCGTACCTCCGATGATCGACCGGCGTTCGCTCTCGGAGAGGAAGTCACAGTGCTTGCGGTACTGGTCGAGGGTCTGGCGGTAGGTGCAGAACCGGCCGACCATTGGCATGTCGGTGCCGTATATGAGCCTGTCTGCGCCTATGCGCTCGACGCACTGCTGCAGGGCTGCCTCGGTCTCAGTCCAAGGGTACTCAAACAGGTTTCCGAGCTGTATGGCAAAGAGCAACTGCAGGTGGCACTGAGGGGCCTCGAATACGTCCCAAAGGTCATCGGTGAGGACGACGCGGTCGTTCTCGACGAAGCTTCGCCAGGGGAATCCGTGGGTAATGACCACGTTGACATCGGGGTATCGCTCCATCCAACGCGCGAGTATTCTCTGTTCCTCGAGGTAGGTCTCCCTCTCGGCCACCGTATACCGTGATTCTTCACGGGCTCCCAAGAGCGTGAAGTAAACGGTTGCCCCGGGCGTTGCTATGCCGTCCCAGAATGGGCGCATCGACTCGCCGTCCCAGGGCTCGGTGTGGCCGCCCCTATAGTAGAACTTGGCGTGAAACTGGTACCCGGCTGCCCTGCCGTTCGCCAGCCATCGGGCTGCTTCTGCCAATGCGGCGTCGGGGTCGTCCGGGATGCGGGACTCGTCCAGGGAGACCAGCCACCGCAGCCGGTCGGGATATTGTCTATGGGCATCCGCGAGGAAGTCGTTGAGCCTGCCGAGCTGGGGGGATGTGTGAAGCAGGGCCATGTCGAT
>JAPOPA010000393.1 GCA_026713145.1 Chloroflexota bacterium | reverse complement strand
CGAGAGTCGGAGCATGGCCCTATCGGGCGTCGGGAGTGCTACGTCGCTCACGGCGGGTACGATTCCTGTCCCGACGTACTGACCGGGCGAGTTGGCGATGCAGTTGATGATGTATGAGTGGTCGAGTCCGTACCATGTCGGCTGAACGAGGTTCGCCCGCACTGTTCCGTAGCGCCGACTGTACCGGGCGTAGTCCTCCGGCGTCATCGACAGGGACCAGAAGACGTCTTTCGTGAATCCCGGGGCCAATGGGTAGGTCTCGGTATCCGGGGAGTGGACGTGGACATGGGCGTCCACGAGCTTGTCACGCACGTCGATGGTCATTACCGTTCGCACCGCTGTAGTGGAATATCCGGTCGAGTCGCGGGACGCTAAAGGAGGGTTGGCCTGCCCCGGTCGCGGGTAAAGGGGGTCGCAATTGCCGCCGCAACCAAGACTCCGACGACCGCCCCGAGGTACGTGATGATGATGCGGGGCAAGATATGGATGTCCAGCACCCAGAATGCGACGTATGCCCCGACGACAAGCCCGGCCGCCGTTCCCAGCCCGGCCGTGTAGCCGTTCAGGTTCCTGTCGATCCACGCATTCAGGCGGCCTTCCATGATGCAGGTCATTTTACACCCTACTACATTCGCGGTCGCCCAAGCCGGCTGTTACGGGCGCCACCAAGTACTTGGAATGGGGTGTTGTCTCGATAGTCATGCCAATTGCGGCAGGGAAAGGGGACTGGATTCCTGCCTTCGCAGGAATGACGGTGCGGCGGTGACCAAAGATGGATTTCCGCCTACGCGGGAATGACGATAGGTGATTTCTTGTGAACTGGACGCATGCTCCCCCAGTGTGAGAGAGTACGGCCAATTCCAATTGGAGAATGAAGGAGACCGCCCATGTACCAGTACATATTCGACGAGTCCGAGTGGAAGAGATTTACGGATCAGAAACAGGGTCATACCCTAGTTGCGGTGGACGGCAGCCATTACCAGTCCATCGACATGGGCTCAATGGAGGAGCGTCTGCCCGGCTCGGAGACGTACGACCGGCTAATGGGAGTAAACAGCTTCCACCCCGGAGGCGTGTACGAGGCCCACGAGCACCAGACCCCGATGTATTATTACGTCCTGCAGGGGACGGGGCTGATGCGCGTCGGCGACGAGGAGCGGGTGATCACGAAGGGGTCGTGGGTCTACACGCCGCCGGGCCTCAAGCACTACACGAAGAACATCGGCGAGGACACGCTGGCGTACCTCTTCTTCGGCGGCAACCCGCACGACCCGAATGCCGGTATCCACGAGCCGCCGAGAGAATAAGAAAGTAGAAAGTAGTGAGGTTAGTCGACTTGACCGCCCGGGTCACCAGAGGGTGAGGGAGTCTCGGAAGAGCTGCCTGAGGTCGTTTGCCTCGGCGGGTCGTGGCGAGAGCTTCGTGACACGGTGCTGGGGCAGCGTGCCCTCGACGAGGGACGGGACATCGTCCTCAGTGTAGCCCACCGCGCCGAGTCCGTTGGGCAGGCCCATGTCGCGGATGAACTTCACGATGATGTCGCTGAGAATGTCGCCCGCATCCTCCGGGCCTGCGCCTGAAACCTCGGCGCCCATGAGCCGAGCGGCGTGGAGGTGACGTTCAGGGTTGGTCGGGCCGGTGAACCGGAATACGGCAGGAGCGTTCAGGATCACCGACATGCCATGCGGCACGATGGGCTCGTCGTCGGGATAGTCGTCCGGCACGAAGTCCCTGACCATTCCCGAGACGGGGTACGACATCCCGTGGGGCAGGTGGCAGCCCGCGTTGCCGAATCCGACTCCCGCGAATGTGGCGGCGAGGAGCATCTGTCCGCGCGCGTCGGCGTCGTCGGGATCGTGGACGGCGCGGTGCATATTCTCGGCGACCATCTCGATTGACTTGAGCGCCCATACGTCGCTAATCGGGTTCGAGCCTTGATAGGAGGGGCGCAGTCCGGGGTTTGCGGGCGCTTCGCGTAGGCCGAACGGCATGGCTGTGTACGACTCCAGGCCGTGACTCAGCACGTCGAAGCCGCTACACGCCGTGACCATCGAGGGCAGGTCACGCACGTTGTCGGGGTCGACGATGCCCATGACGGGCCTCAGCGACCGGTGGGAGATGCCAGTCTTAGCCTTCATCTCCAGCAGGTCAAAGATCGCGACGCCGGTCGTCTCGCTGCCGGTTCCCGTGGTCGTGGGAATCGCGATGAGGGGACGCAGTGGTCCCGGCACCGGCTCGCCCTTGCCGATGGGCGCGTTTACGTACGTCAGAAGGTCGGCGGGGTAGGTAGAGTACAAGTTGGCGGCCTTGGCCGTGTCCATGCTTGAGCCGCCGCCTACGGCCACGTACCCGTCGAATGCACCGTCGACAGCGAACTCGATCGCCTGCTTGAATGATACGTCCGTCGGTTCGACGCGCACCCGGTCGTAGAGCACGGCGTCTATGCCCTCGGCCCTCAGCGAGTCCAACGTCAAGGCCGTCGCCACGCTGTTTGCCATGCGCGGATCGGCCAGTACCATGACGCGGCGAGCACCCAGCCGATGCATCTCGTAGCCGACCTCGCGAGTTACCCCCGGGCCGTACTTGATGCTTGACGTGTCCATCGAGAACGCCGTCTCACTGGTCATGGCGCTTGTGCCTCGTTCGTGGGTGTTCCGGGGGATGTTCTAAGTGGTAACCACGGCCAGGCACGTCTGCGTGCGAAGGACGCCGTCGATGGTGTGGATGTCGCCCGTCACGAGGGTCGCGACGGCGCTCACGTCGGGCGCGTTCACGACGGCAATAATGTCAAATGTTCCCATGACCACGTCAACAGTCTTGACTCCCTCGAGGCTGAGGATCTGATCGGCCACCAGCTTGGACTTGCCCACTGCCACCTCGATCAACACATACGCTTTCGTTCCCATCAATGCCTCCTTGGGGTATATTCGACCGTCCTCACCAGTTAAGTGAACAGCGTCGAATCTCACAGATTCTATGCGTGCGGCCTAGGGGTGTCAACGTGGAGGGTGGGGGATGCGTCACAGCCCCCTTCACTCTGCAGTCCACACTTCCCGGGTCCACTCGCCGTCTTGGATGACGCTGAATGAGGCGCTATCGATGTCTATCGAGAACAGGTGGTACTCCGGCTCCTCCGGCCGCCAGCCAATCCTGTCATTGACCGCGTCTGCAAAGCGCGCGCGCATCTGAGGATCGCGAATGTCGACTCCGCGTCCGTATAGTTTGAACTCGCCTTCGGTGCCGTCGGGTTTGGAGACGACGCTGTGGACGGTGCAGCGCGGGTCTCGGAGTAGGTCCATGGCCTTTCTGGACTGCCACATCATGCCCAGATACAGGTGGCCGTCTGTGATGTACGCCTCGACGGGACTGATGCGGGGCCAGCCATTCCTGCGGAGGGTGCCCAGCAGGATGAGGCCCGTGCGCTCAATCTGCTCCTCACCACGGGCCGCAAGTCGTGGGGCATTGAGTTCGAAGTCTTCCCAGATCATCGACTAGTGGCCTCAGAGCATATACCCCTCTGTGGCGCCACCCGATTCGCCGCCCGCCTCAGATGATCTGCGAGAGGAAGAGCTTGGTGCGTTCCTGTTGGGGGTTGTTGAAGATGTCGTGCGGGGTGCCCTCTTCGACGATGACTCCCTCGTCGAACATGATCATGCGGTTGGAGACCTCGCGAGCGAATCCCATCTCGTGGGTGACAACGATCATAGTCATGCCGGATTCCGCGAGCTCGCGCATAGCGTCGAGCACCTCTTTGATCATCTCGGGGTCGAGCGCGGACGTCGGCTCGTCGAAGAGCATGATCTTTGGCTGCATAGCCAGCGCGCGGGCGATAGCCACACGCTGCTGCTGACCACCCGATAGCTCGCCGGGGAACTTGACCGCCTGCTCCGGGATGCCCACTCGTTCGAGCAGGCTCATCGCCACTTCCTCCGCCTGGTCCTTGGGCCACTTGCGAACCTTGAGAGGGGCCAGCATGATGTTGTCGAGCACGGTCAGGTGCGGGAAAAGGTTAAACGACTGGAAGACCATCCCGACCTCGCTGCGGATCGCCTCGATGTTCCGAACGTCGTTGGAAAGCTCAATGCCATCAACGATGATGTCACCGCGCTGGTGCTCCTCCAGCCGGTTGATCGTGCGGATGAAGGTCGACTTTCCCGACCCGGACGGGCCGAAGACGACCACGACCTCACCCCTGGTTATCGTGGTGGACACTCCCTTCAGCGCGTGGAACGACCCGAACCACTTGTGTACGTCTCGGCAGACGATCATCTCCTCGGTCGTAGCGGTCTCATCACTTGCAGTCACAGGTCCCTCCGTGGTGTTGGGGTGAGTTCCCTACGCGCGTACACCTACCGCGTTCCGACGCGCAGGTGGTCCTCCACTCGCCTGCTCACGTACGACATTCCGTAGGTGAATATCCAGAAAACGATGGCGAGGAAGATGAACAGCTCCCTCGCGCTGGGGAGATACTCCGGGTTGCCCTGTATGAACGCGCGGCCGATTTCCACGACATCCAGCATCCCGATGATGTAGACAAGGCTCGTGTCCTTGAAGAGCGCAATAAATTGTCCCACGATGGCAGGTATCACGTTGCGGATGGCCTGTGGCAGGGAAATCAGGAACGTGATTTGCCAGCCCGAGAGGCCCAGTGCCCTCGCCGCCTCGGCCTGGCCGGGGTGCAGGGCCTGAAGGCCGCCGCGGATGTTCTCCGCCATGTAGGCCGAACTGAACAGGGTGATGACGACTGCAGCACGGAACAGGGAGTTCTGTGGGAAGTTCTCGGGGAAAGCCAGCGGGACGAGCACCTGCGACATGAACAGCAGGGTGATGAGCGGGACGCCTCGGAAGATCTCGATGAACGCGACGCACAGCAACTTCACGACCGGAAGCTGGCTCCGCCGGCCAAGCGCGAGACCGATGCCAATGGGCAGGCTGAGCACGATGCCGGCGACCGCGAGCAGCACGTTCAGCATCAGGCCGCCCCAGTGGATGACCGATACCGGGTGCATCCCCGGTAGGCCCTCGACCCCTCGTAGCAGGAATAACGTCAAGAGGAACGAGGCTACGCCCACGATCGCGACGTGTTTCACCTCGCGCCACGGGGTATAGCGTGTTATCGCGAGGCCAAGAAACACTGCGGGAATGTTCGCCACGAGCAGGATGCGCACGTCCATCCCCATACGCTCGAAGCTGTAGGGTATGAGGGACATCACCGCCGCTACGACCGCGACCGCAAGCGCCACCTTCTTGGCGGTCCCTCCACCCGCGACTCCCCATGCCATCCCCAGCACGATTGTCGCGAGGAGAAGGCCGACCTGCGGCCTCCAGAAACAGTTCTGTCCGGGACAGGCCGACTCGGTGTTGAATTGGCCGATGATGAACTGGCCGCCGAGAGTACCTATGACTCGCCATTCGGCATCACCAAAGGCCCAGGTCAGGCCGAACCACATGAGCCATACCACCACCACGAGCGAAATCACGGTCATCGTCGTGTCGTACCACGTGCTGAACAGGTTGGTTCTCAGCCAGCCGATTACGCCCACTTCGCTTCTGGGAGGCGCAATGACTGACGCGGTAGTAATGTCTCCGTTGTCAGTCATCATCTATGCTCCGGTGATCCGAACGTACCGGTTGTATAAGTTGCCGGCCAGCGAGTACGCGAGGCTCATCGCCAGATAGGACAGCATGATCAGGATGAAGATGGACACGGGGGGGGCGGTCTGCGTCATCGTCTTTGCCACGTTCGTCAGGTCGGAGTAGCCGATTGCCCCTGCGAGGCTGCTGTTCTTTGTCAGATTCAGGAACTGGCTGATGAGCGGCGGGATGATGACTCTCAACGCCTGTGGGAAGGTGACGTGCCTCAAGAGTCCCAGGTTCGAAAGGCCCAATGCACGAGCGGCCTCCGTTTGTCCCTTGCCAACCGACGTTATCCCCGCGCGGACTATCTCGGCGATGAATGACGCCGTGTACATGACGAGTCCGATCAGGAGGGCAAGAAGTCCCGCCGGGGCAGTGAAGCCTCCTTCAATGCGGAAGAATGTCCCCTGCTGTTCAGGATACGAGATCACGAAAGGTGATTCCCCCGCAGTGGCCATCAGCGCAATCCAGGTTACCAGACCGATGCCGACAGTCGTCAGCGTTCCGTATATGACAGGGTACGAGGTCTTGCCCGTCATAGTCTCCCGTCTCAGGAGGAAGCGATGGACGATAATCCCTGCGATCACCCCGGCGAGAGCCAGGGCAAGCCATACCAGCCCCATTCCAACGTCCGGTGGCACGGGCCATGGCACGGAGACTCCGGCGTTGTTTACATGCAGGCTTTCGAAGAAGACGAAACCGTCACGTACAGGCGGCAGCGCCAAGAAGATGTAGAACCAGAAGAAGAGTTGCACCAGCAGTGGTACGTTGCGGAAGAACTCCACATAGGCCAGAGCGAGCTTGGAAACGATCCAGTTGCCCGACAGCCTGCCCACGCCAATTGCGATACCGAGCGCCGTCGCCAATATGACGCCGATGATTGATACGACAACCGTGTTGGTCGCGGCTACGCCAATTGCATAGAGGAATGAGTCAGACGATTCGTAGGGGAGAAAGTGGTGGCCGATGGGAGTCTGGTACTCCCTGTCCAGGAAGCTGAAGCCGTATGGGATGTTCCTGTCCTGTATCGCGCCGCCGATGTTAAGGAAGAACCATAGGACGAGGACGACGGCCAAGAAACCGGAGACGATCTGTGTGGCCCACTGAATGATTTGGGCGTGACGCCATACAGGAATGCCCTGATAGGTCAGAAGTCCCGTCATTTGCGCCATTCTGCCGGTCCTCGTCCGGAAGTCTCCTGCAGCCTAATGGCCTTCGCCATCTCGATCGTTTTCAAGCCGCCATACTATTGGGCTGCTAATCGAGCGTCGTGTGTGCGACTTTCAGCATGGTAACGAGGTCACCCTCAATTGGCAAGCGCTACTCCCCACTCTGAGAAAGTGCCGCTTCCCATGTTAAGAAAGAACCCCACCGTTTTCGATGGGGTTCTTCCTTCAAACTCGGTTTTCGAGTCCTACGCTCCGTTGCTTCCATTGCCTGCCCACACCGTCTCCATGACCGTGTTGGGGTTCATCGGGAGCCGCGTCATGCGCACGCCGATTGCCTGGTTGATGGCGTTGGCGATGGCAGCGGGCGGAGGCACAATGTTGACCTCGCCCACGCCACGGACGCCGAACGGGTGACCGGGGTTGGCAACCTCGACGATGACCGTATCGATCATCGGGAGGTCGTTGGCGACCGGCATCCGATAGTCGAGGAACGTGCTGTTCGTCATGTCGCCGCTGTCGTTCATGAAGTACTCTTCGTTCAGGCCCCAGCCGATTCCCTGGGCCGTTCCGCCCTGCATCTGTCCTTCGACGTAGCTCGGGTGGATCGCCTTGCCCGCGTCCTGCGCAATCGTGGCGCGGAGGATCGTCACTTTGCCCGTATCCGGGTCGGCCTCGAGGTCGACGATGAGGCCCGCGAAGGCCGCGCCGACGCCGGCAGGGTTGACCGAGCCGCGTCCGGTGATCGCTCCACCTGTAGCGTTCGCTTCAGCCGCCAGCTCCTTGAACGTCATCCGGAGCTCGGAGTCGGTCTTGGAGCTGATGACGCCCTTCTCCATCTGCAGCGAGTCTGCGTCCACGTCCCATATCATGGCGGCGCGCTCGACCATCTGCTGCTTGACGTCCTTGGCCGCCTCGACGGCGGCGTAGCCGGTGGCGAAGGTCGTGCGACTGCCGCCCGTCCCGAACGTGAAACCGATGGAGTCGGTATCCACAACGGACGGATAGAAGTCCTCGGCAGGAATACCGAGCACCTCGGCCGCCTGCATCGAGATCGACGCTCGCGTCCCTCCGATGTCCGGCGAACCCTCGGTCAGCGCGACCGTTCCGTCGGAGTTGACCGCGAGGTTGACGGCGGACTGCAGGCCCGCGTTCATCCAGTAGCCGAACGCGACCCCTCGTCCTACATTCTCGCCCTCCAGCGGAGCGCTCCAGTGTGGATGGTCCCTGAGTGCTTCGAGCACCTCGACGAAACCGATTCGCGGGAATGCCGTCCCGTCCACCTTGCGGGTGCCTTCTTTAGCAGCGTTCAGCAGCCGGAACTCGATGGGGTCGATTCCCAGCTTCCCAGCTATTTCGTCGACGACCGTCTCGGAGGCAAACTCGGCGTTGGTAGCGCCCGGCGCGCGGTATGCGGCGGTCTTGGGCTTGTTGAGGACGACGTCGTAGGCGTCTACGAGGGCGTTCGGTATGTCGTACGGAGCGAAGACGCACTCAGCGGCCGCGCCGACGGGGGAGCCGGGATAGGCCCCCGCCTCGAACGCAAGATACGCTTCCGCGGCGACGAGCTTGCCTTCCTTCGTCGCGCCCATCTTGACCCTGATGTAGGAGCCGGGCGTCGGACCGGTAGCCTCGAACTCATCCGCGCGGCTCATCGCCATCTTAACCGGATGGCCCGACTTCTTGGAGAGCACGGCCATGACCGGCTCTCCGTAGGGCTCGAACTTGCCGCCGAAGCCGCCGCCGATCTCCTGTGGAGTCAGCTTGACCTGCGTCAGAGGCACGTCGAGCACCTGGGCCGTTGCGTCTCGGACGTTGAAGGGGCCCTGCGTGCTGTTCCAAATGTGGATGCGCCCGTCGTCGCGCCAGTGGACGGTGCAGGAGTGAGGCTCGATGTAGCCCTGGTGCACAGTCGCGGTGTTAAACTCGCGCTCGACGATCACGTCGGCTTCCTCGAAGCCCTTGGCGATGTCGCCTGCCTTGTTCTGGGAGTGGTCGGCGATGTTG
>JAPOPA010000391.1 GCA_026713145.1 Chloroflexota bacterium | reverse complement strand
ACTCCATGAATAGGCTCCCTACCGCCGTGCTGGGACGGACTGGCATCGAAGTCACGCGCCTCGGCTACGGCGCGGGTCATCGCAAACCGATGACGGAAGAACAGAACCAGGCCATGGTGCGACGTGTTGTCGATTCCGGGATCACCCTGATCGACACCGCCAACGACTACGGCAACAGCGAGGAGATGATCGGCCTCGCCATATCTGACAGGTACTCTGAGGTGACAGTCTCGACAAAGTGCGGCTGCTCAGCCTCGGGACACTACTGGACGCGCGACAACCTCTTTCGCGGACTTCACGAGAGCCTCGAACGCCTCAAGACCGACCGCATAGACATCATGCAGACACACGGCGGCAGTGTACGCGAATTCGAGCAGAACGGCACGGTCGATGCACTAGTGGACATGCGAGAGCAGGGCTTGGTCAAGTGGATCGGCGCGTCGACGAACCTTCCTCACCTGCCGACGTTCATCGAGTGGGGCGTCTTCGACATCTTTCAGCTCCCCTACTCTGCCCTCGACCGTACCCATGAGGAGTGGATCACGAAGGCGGCGGAGTCCGGGGCCGGGGTCCTCATCAGAGGGGGCGTGGCGCTCGGAGAGCCCGGCGTCGGCAAGGGGAGCACGTCTGAATGGCAGGCGTTTGAGGACGCGGGCCTCGACGAGTTGCGTGAGGACGGCGAGAGTAAAACGGCATTCGCCCTGCGCTTCGTACTTAACCAACCGTCCGCCCACTGCAACCTTGTGGGCACGACCAATCCCGCTCACCTTCGCGAGAACATCGATGCGATGGTGCGCGGCCCCCTGCCCGACGACGTGTATGCCGAGGCCAAGCGGCGCCTGGACGCCACAGGGGTTTCGCAGTCTCCTGTCTAATCGCTATCCCGACGCGGCGTCCCGGCCTATCTCATCGCTCATGGTCTCAAGCTCCTTCAGCAGCCGGTTCTTCATCATCGGGCGAAGGAGCCAGCCAAGATACGTGAACATGAAAGCCGTAATCGACCCGTCCGATCCGGCCATCATGTCATGGGTGACCTTCGTGCCACCCTCCAACGATTCGATCGTGATCGTCCCCTGGTAGGGAAAGCGCCCCTCAGTGGTACGAGAGGCGAATTTCACGGGCTGCTCGTACTCGGACACCTCATACTTCACGTGACTGGTCTTTCCAGACCAGACGTACTCGCTCTCGTACGTCGACCCTACACCGCGCTCGCCCTCCGAAGTCCATCTCGGTTCCCGGACAGCATCGACCCACCTTCCGAAATTCTCGACATTCGAGACAAACTCCCAGACCGCCTCCACGGGGTGGTCCATCACAAGTTCAGCCGACGCTCCAATCCACTTCATTCCCTTACTCCAGTTTGTAGATGCCATGTTTCTACCCCCTATGATACTTCCGAGAGCCTGAATCGTGTGAACGCCACAGTCAAGAACGCGACGCCGAATGCAACCACCGCCACCATATTGATTACCACGTCCCCGAAGTCGGCGTCGAACAGCATCAGATTGTTGAACGCCGTATTTGCCCACCCGTGCGGGGTGAGCTTGGCGAGCGACTGCATCCAATCGGGCGTGATGAACAGCGGCCACCAAGATCCTCCAAGCGGCGCGAGCACCAGGGACGCCAGCACGCCCGCCGAACTTGCGCCCTCTGCTGTCCGAACGAGGGACGCCAGCATCACGCCAAAGGCCGAGGACGTGAACACTATAGCCAGGGATATAAGCACGACCGCGAGTGGCGATGAGCCGAGGTCGATGCCGAACGCCACGATTCCAACGCCCCAAAGGACGACCACCTGCATGACCCCGCGATACGTGCCCGTTAGGAACTTCCCGAAGATGATCGACTCCCGAAGGACGCCGTTGGTCAACAGCCGTTCGAGGGTCTGGTTCCTTCTCTCCCTTGCGATAGCCTCGGCGCTCAAGGCGGCCGCGAAGAAGATGAACATAGTCAGGTATCCCGACAGCGTGAAGTTGCTGGCGTTCGGCCTTTCGGCGTCTCCCACCTGCTCCTCGGGAAAGCTCACAAGATGCGTCGTAGATAGGTCGGCGAAGTCCGGTAGTCGCTGCATGGCAGAAGCAATGTCCGCTTCCGGCGAAAGTCGTGCCACCGACAGGACCGCCAACTGAACATTCGACACCTGTCGAACAATCGTGTGTGCCAAGGCCTCGAGAGCGATCGCGTACTCTGGGGCGTCGGTGTTGGTTATCACCTCCAACACAGCCGTCCCGTCCCCACCCATGAGACTTTCGGTGAACCCGGAAGGAAATGCGATGAACCCCGGTAATGCCCCGGCCTCCACCTCGCTACGAGCCGTCTCGT
>JAPOPA010000390.1 GCA_026713145.1 Chloroflexota bacterium | reverse complement strand
GGAGGATCCCGCCGAGTTGATCCGCGATGTGCTCGGGATCGAGAAGGAGATCACGGCCGGACTGGAACGGCTCTTGACGGAGGTCCAGTCGTCATGAGTCCGTGGCCTTCTGTCGAGCTCGGCAAGATCGCCGACGTTGCGATGGGGCAGTCTCCTCCCGGATACACATACAACGACGACAACGATGGCCTCCCGTTCTTTCAGGGGAAGGCGGATTTTGGTCACCAATTTCCCGTCGTGCGCAGGTGGTGCTCTCAACCCCAACGTATTGCGGAAGCCGGCGATGTCCTCCTTTCCGTCCGAGCTCCTGTCGGTCCAACCAATGTTGCTAAAGAGCCCTCCTGCATTGGGCGCGGGCTCGCCGCGATCAGAGCGAGAGCGGATCGGATTGAGCAGGAATACCTACGGCTTTTCTTCAAATACCAAGAAGGCGCACTGGCTCTTCGAGGCCAAGGAAGCACTTTTGGCGCAATCAGTCGGCGGGACATCGAACGCCTCGAAGTTCCGTTGCCACCGCCCGCCGAGCAGCGCCGTATCGTGGCGATCCTCGACCAGGCCGACCGCCTCCGCCGCCTCCGCGCCGAAGCCGACGCCAAGGCAGACCGCATCCTCCCGGCTCTCTTCCGCAAGATGTTCGGCGACCCCAATCGCCCGACGCTTCCCATGGCGCAGCTACCAGACCTCGTTGACTGTTTGGATCATAAGAGAATCCCGGTCCGTGAATCAGATCGGTTGGGACGAACGGGGGACACTCCCTACTATGGGGCCAACGGACTCGTCGGCTACATTGACGAGCCAATATTTGACGAGACGCTCGTTCTCTTGGCCGAGGATGGAGGCTATTGGGGTCCTGCTGAGCAGAGCGCGTACAAGATCCAGGGGCCTAGCTGGGTGAACAACCACGCCCACGTACTTCGCTGCAAGGAGGGGTTCGATCCCGACTACATCGTCTGGTCGTTGTATCTGCTAGACCTGCGCCGATTTATTTCGGGAACAACCCGTGGCAAGCTCACGCAGGCCGGGATGAATGCTGTTGAGCTGCCCATGGCTGACCGCTGTCTGCAGTCGACTTTCGGGAAGTATGCCCGATCCCAAATGCGCCTCACAGTCGAGCGCCGCCGGGTACAACGCGGGCTTCGTAGCGGTTTCGCCAACCTACTGCATAGCGCATTCACCGGGTCTCTCACGTCCCGCTGGCGCAAACTGCACACACAGAAGTTACTTGTGGAGATACAGCAGCGGGCCAGTGTCGTTGTCGAGGCATAACAACATGGTCCGACACACCACAAACCCCCGTGTCCGGTCCCTCACGATCTATCTCTTGAAGGCAGCGGTGCGCGGACCCAGAGATGCAGTCGACAGGCTCGACGAGACCCGTGGGTTTACTGTCCAGATCGGCGATTCTGAAGCCACCCTATTCGTGAAACCGTCGACGGTCTCGCCGCCCTCGTGGGTACGTTTCTTCAGAGATCACATAAGTCTGGATGAAGTCTTCTTACGAAGCGCAAGTAGCGCCGCTGTTCTTCTAGTGCCCGTATCCGGCCGATGGTTTGCAGTGACTTTTGGCCACGGGCGGCACCTGCTCGACAGAGGTTCTTGGGAACCGAATTTCGGTCTGAAGGTAACGCTGAATTCCATCGATGATTCCAGCATCCGGAGCATTGATCGGAGGAGTTTCGATTCCATCTCGCGGCACACGAAAGAAGAAGCGAGTCGCTTGGGTTCGATTGAGCAGTTTGGCATCAACGTTGAGGAAGATCTGCTTCGCGCTGTCGTTGGAATACCCGAGGAAGAATCGCTCGGCCGCAGGATGGCCGGCATGGATGCCCTTACGGTATCAACCTCCGTCACTCTGGAGGGTTTACCGTGCCTTCTCAGTCGATACTTGAATCAGTGGCAGAAGGGGACATACCGTCAGAGATATCCTTGGATCGACCACGTCCGTGAGATCAGAGACAAACGACAATCGAAAGATCTTGATGAGGAGGTGGTGGCACGGATTGCCACGGGGAGACTTGACCAAGCTTGGCTCGCTGTCCCAGTTCCTATCGATTGGTCATTGGTAGGCGGTTTTCGGTATGCGCCAACGCCTAAGGCGACGATTCACGAGGACATTCATCTTCGGACGTTCCTTGAGTCTCTTCGCGACCCAGGGAACGTCAACGCGCAAGCACTGCGACGCAAGTCAATCTACTGCTTGGATCCGGACGGACAGCATCCGCTACACAAGTGGTCCGTCTACGAGTGTGTCTACGCCGAAGTTCGGCGTGGCAACGACGTCTTTCTCCTGACCGGGGGACTGTGGTACCGCATAGCGAGCCAGTTCGTCATGCGCGTCGATGCGGACGTTGTGCAGGTGCCGTCGAGTGGCTACGATCTGCCGACATACCGACACGAATCGGAGGAGGCCTACAACAGGGATGTAGCACTGCGAGACCCGAATGTTGCGCTAATGGATCGGAGGAATGTGCGCTATGGAGGAGGTTCGAGCCAGATCGAGTTCTGCGATTTATTCGTGGGCAAGCGCAGGATGCTTCACGTTAAGCGGTTCGGCGGATCAAGCGTACTGAGTCACTTGTTCTCGCAAGGCGTAGTATCCGGCACGCTGTTTGTTGAGGACCGCGAGTTCCGCAGAGAGGTAAGGGGAAAGCTCCCGTCGTCGTTCGTGGAGGGAGTACCCGAAGAGCGTCCGCAAGTTGATCTATACGAAGTGGGGTTCGCGATTGTCAGCCGATCTGCGGGCGAGTTGGTGTTGCCTTTCTTCAGCAAAGTGAATCTCCGGAACGCTGTAAGGACCCTAAGGGGACTTGGCTACAGGGTGACGCTCACGAAGATCGAGGTCGAGAGCGGACGTTGATGACTCTGCACGCCGTAGGCCTCGCGAATTTCAAAGCGTTCGGCCCGTCACAACGAGTGCCGCTGCGGCCGATCACGCTGCTCTATGGGGCGAACAGCGCCGGGAAGTCGAGCGTGCTGCACGCGCTGGCGCTGGCGCACCATGCTGTGGAGACGGGAGAACTCGATATTCAGCGGACGCAAATCGGAGGTGAAGCGATTGACCTAGGGGGATTTCGGCAGTTCGTCCACCGTCGGCAGCGCGACGCTCAGGTAGAACTGACGTTTGCGTTGGAAACGAAGCGGCTCTCCGGGCGGGTGGGCGATCTGCTGAGGGCGGCCCGAGACGTTGTGGTGCAGGTCGGGATCGGCAGCGCCTCGAGCGACGGGCCGGAACCTGAGCAGGGAGTACGCGTCGAGCGCTTCGCAGTGGAGGTTGACGGTCGTCCGATGCTCGCGATGAGCGCACGGCGTCAGGGTCTGTTGCGGCTGGACCGACTGGATCACGGTCACCCCGTCTTCCGCGAGGTGTTCCGAAGCATCCTGACCGTGGCGACCACGACCACAGATCTGACTGAGCAGGACTTCGCACGTGTCGCCGAAGTGATGGACGAGGTCGTGCCCGGAATCACGGGGCGTCGGGAGGGCCTCTTCCCGCGGATCGAGCACGAGGCCGCGCATGAGGTGGAAACTCGCGTGGGATTAGTGGCCGTCAGCCGCGGTCGCCGGCAGGAGGATTTGGCCCATGCTGCGCGACTCTTTCTCCCGCGTGTGCTTCGCGACATCGTGGGCGGCCTCGCGGCGGCTTTCGAAGTAGAGATTCGCCGACTTCGGTACCTCGGCCCGCTCCGCTCGTACCCTCCCCGACATCTTGCCCTTTCCCCAGATCACGATCCGAATTGGCACGCGGGCGGGGGGTACGCCTGGGACGTTGTTCGCCAGCGGGCGGGTGTCCGAGAGCGGGTGAACCAGTGGCTCGGAGATTCTGAGCGGCTGAAGACGCCGTACGAACTCCAGATCCGCGAGTTACT
>JAPOPA010000292.1 GCA_026713145.1 Chloroflexota bacterium | reverse complement strand
TGTCTCCAAAGAATCCCTGCGAAGTGTCTCTAACTATTGAGGCCTGGGAATCGTTATATCGAGATAGGTAGCCCTAAAGAGGCTGGAGGGATGCTTGGCCTGTGGCAAGGCCGTCCACCCGTTCAGTATACTGAGCCTAGCTGCTACCACGCGCATTGCAAGGGAGAAAAGAGCGCAGTCATGCTCACCCGCAGACCGCTTCCATACGGTAGACCACCATTCGCAGAGCAAGCGGCGACCAATCTGGCGCCAGGTCTACAGCCAAAGCTAATGTCGCCCAAGTGGGCCAACCCCGCACTGGTGTCGGCGTTGGTGGGCGTGGTACTGGGGTTCGGATTTGCATGGGTACTGTTCACGGCGTTCGTTCAGGACGGCGAGAATCTCCCTGAATACTTCACCGGCACGGGGCAGAACGGCAGCGACCTTCCTCCACTTTACGACGAGAGGATAGTGAGGACCGTCTTTGAAACCGCCTCCCCCGCGGTCGTTGAGGTCCACACTGTAGTGCAGTTTGGTCGAAGAATCGGCGACGGCTCAGGCTCGGGGTTCTTCGTCGACGACCAAGGACACATCATCACCAGCGATCACGTGGTGGAAGGCGCGCGCGAAATCACCGTCCGTCTGAGTGACGGCCGCGAGCTAACCGCCGTCAAGCTGGGCCACTCTCAGCACGACGACCTTGCCCTGCTGAAGGTCGACCCCGATGAGGTCTCCAACATCCGACCTCTATCGTTTGCCGACTCCGATGAAGTCTTCATTGGAGAGATGGCAATCGCCATCGGAAGCCCGTACGAGAATCGTAACTCCCTAAGCTTGGGGATAGTTAGCGGCAAAGAAAGATCAGAGTCGAACATTCAGCGAGCAGACTCATTCACGGGAGGGGGCGGACGGGCGATAACCGACTTGATCCAGACCGATGCTGCCCTGAATCCCGGCAATTCCGGCGGTCCTTTGCTGAACGCCGAGGGAGAGGTGATTGGAGTCAACTCGTCGGTCAGAGTCCAAAGCGGGGTGCAGATCGGCGTGGGTTTCGCGGTCGCCAGCAACACCGTCATGCAAATCTTGGACGAACTCAAGAACCCGGGGCAATTTACCCGCCCCTGGATAGGGTTAAACGGCCGCAGCGTGGAGGACTTGCCCGGAGGGTCCGGAAGTGTCGGGACGGACTCCGGAGTCTACGTCGTAAAGACGTGTGAAGGAGGGCCGGCCGAGCTCGCTGACATAAAGGACGATTACCTTGCCGTGATTTTGTCCCAAGGCCGCGGTGTTAGTGGTCGCGGCGACATCATCGTGGGCCTAAATGGGGAACCGGTGAGTGATTGGCCCAGCCTTCTTTCAGCCGTCAACGACTTCAAGGTTGGCGACCGCATCACGCTTGACCTGATTCGCAACGGCGACCGGATGCAGGCCGATCTCACTCTTGCCAAGTGGCAAGACAACTGCCTGTGATTCCTTACTTTGTCCGCATTCCCCCCGGCCGGCCCCAATTCGCGAAAATGTGGAATGACCTCACATAGGTTATGCCACAAGAGTGACACTACCAACTGAGAGACAGTGAGATGCCGTCGGAAAGATCGGACGTTGTTATAGTCGGAGGCGGGATAGCCGGATTCGTCACCGCCTACTACCTGACGCGGGAAGGCGTATCCTGCGTCGTCGTTGAACGGGATCACGTAGCGAGTCACGCATCCGGGTTCGCGTACGGAGGCATAGGGCATCTCGGCAGCAGTGGAAGTCCGGGGCCGAACCATAGCGTTGCGGCCCTGAGCGCCGCCCTTCACGCGGAATTGAAGGAGGTACTGGCCGACGAGAACGACATAGATATCGAGTACCGTACCAAGCCGGTCATTTCCCTGGCCTTCACGGATGAAGAGGCACAAGCCGTCAAGGCCAACTTGGCTTGGCAGGAGCTAGAGATAGGTACTCCCGCGCGATGGGCCGACCTGCAAGACGTGCTGGAAATCGAACCGCGTATTAATCCCGCTGTGATAGGCGCGATCATCACCGAGGGGAACACCAACCTGCACCCGCAGCGCCTGACACTCGCCTTAGCGCGCGTAACCGAGCGACAGGGAATGACGATCCGGACCGGCACGGTAACGGGAATTCGTCGAGAACACAATAGGGTCACTGCCGTGACTCTGGCCGACGGAGAAATCGCCACAGGCCGCGTCGTTCTCGCAGCAGGGCCATGGATCGGCCAGATGTCGGAGTGGCTCGGCGTGAATATTCCCGTCCAACCTCTCAAGGGCCAGATACTGCGCCTCTGGGCGTCTGGCCCACCGGTCCCTGGGTCGATCTCGTGGTCGTCGCAGTACGCGACCTCCAAACCCGACGGGCTGCTATGGACGGGTACAACGGAAGAGGAGGAAGGCTTCGACGAGACGACGACCGAGGAGGCCAGGTCGGAGATCATGGCCTCGGTTACTCACATGCTCCCCTACACTGCTGACGCGCGGGTCGTCATGCAGACAGCCTGCCTTCGTCCGGTGACTCCCGACAAAGCCCTACTGCTCGGACCCGTCCCCGGCTGGGAGGGCGTGTACCTGGCGACCGGTGGCGGACGTCAGGGAATCTTTCTTGGTCCGGGCATTGGGCGAGTGACGACCGATCTCGTAGTTGGGAATCCTCCGAGTGCACCCATTGACGGCCTTACCCTAGACAGGTTTGCGTAGCCAAACGCCTATGCACTCTTCAGCAGAACGTGAATTTGACGACATTGCCGGGCGGGTCCTCAACGCCACGTGGAAGTTCTATCCCGATCGCGCCTCGAAGGAAGGACTGCACGACTACGACGGAGGGATGACAGACATCTCCCCATCATCCGTTGCAGCGCGCGTGCGGGACCTGGAGACGCAACTCGTGGAACTGCACAGACTGCCTGAAGGCTTGCTTTCCGACAACCGCAAATTTGACCGGCGGATTCTCGTATCGGCGCTACGGGAAGAGAAGTTCCGCCTGACCGAACTGGAAACCTACCGCCGATGGCCAATGGACGCGCTCGACCACACCGATGTCAGCAACTACATCCTGCGCGACTACGCGCCACGGGGAGAGCGAGTCGACGCCCTGACAGTAGCACTCTCTAAGATCCCAGGCTATCTGGAATCTCTACAGTCAGGCCTTGCTACGGATATCGGCACACCGGTAATCGAAGCGAGCATCGAGGCCTATGAAGGAATGAGGTCGTTCTACGACACGGACCTCGCCGGACAAGTAAAGGGGCTCGTCGAGGGAACGGCGTTTTCACGATTCGACGAGGCTCGGATGGCTGCTTCCCGCGCCATGGAATCGTTCGTGGCTCATCTTCAGACGCTGCTGGAAACGTCTCCCCCCGACTTCGCCATCGGAGCGACCAACTTCAGATGGATGATCGAACACGGCGAAATGGTTGATCTGTCCATCGACCGCCTCGAAAGCATTGGCGAGCAGGACCTCCATCGCAACCTCATCCATCTCCGCAAATTGGCGACGGACATATCGCCCGAAGGTGACGTGGTCTCTCTTCTACAGGAGACTAAGAAGAACCACCCGGCGGCTTCAATGCTCACCGCCGAGACGAGAAGTACCCTCGACGATATCAGGCAGTTCGTAGGGGAGAGTGACCTCGTATCCATCCCCTCCAATGTTCCGTGCATCGTCAAAGAGACGCCCGCCTTCATGCGATGGGCCTTTGCCGCGATGGACCTCCCCGGCACGTTCGAGACCACTGCGGACGAAGCCTACTACTACGTCACGCCGGCAGACGCATCCTGGACGGAAGCCCAGAAGGATGAGTGGCTCACGAGTTTCAACTACCCCCTGCTTAAGAACGTTTCCGTGCATGAGGCGTACCCCGGACACTACGTTCACCACCTTCACTCGAAGAACGCCTCCTCCAAGCTCAGCCTGGTGTTCGGCGCCTATTCGTTCTGGGAAGGCTGGGCGCATTACACCGAAGAGATGATGATCGAGCAGGGTTTCGGAGGCGTTGACCAGCGCGTCCAAGCCATGCAGCTCATGGAGGCGCTGCTCCGGAATTGCCGTTTTCTGTGCGCAATCAGGATGCACACGAAGGGCATGAGCTTGGAAGAAGCGAAGCGTTTCTTCATAGAACATGCCTACCTCGAACCCCTGCCGGCGGAGCGGGAAGCCTTGCGCGGCACCTTCGACCCGATGTACCTCAACTATACCCTCGGTAAGCTCCAGATCATGAAGCTGAGGGAAGACTACAGGGCACGCGTGGGAGAGTCCTTTTCGCTGAAAGAGTTTCACGACAAGATCCTGTCGTTCGGCGCGCCTCCCATTCCCCTCATTCGCGAATCCATGCTGGGGGAGTTGGCCGGGCCTTCGCTCTAGGACGGGAGCGCCGGGCCGCGCAGTCAAGTTGACACCTCTCCGGCCCGTCAATACAATCCGCTCACTCCTCGCTTGGGAAACGGAGCTGTACGGCACGTGCCCTCCACCGGCCCGGAACTGAATGTCCTTAACGTCGTTCTCGCCGCCGTTCCCATAGCCATTCTCATCATCACGATGCTCGTCTCGGCGCTCAAATGGAGCGCGCCGAAGGCGGGAGCGGTCGCATGGCTTGCCGCGGCCGGACTCGCGCTTCTCGTCTTCGGGGCCGACGAGCGCGTCCTTGCCATCGGCAGCTCAAAGGGTCTGAGTCTCAGCCTATTCGTCCTCACGATCATCTGGACTTCGGTGATGCTCTACAACGTCATCGAGCGAATAAATGGCATCACGGTAATTGGCAGGACGATCACGGGATTGGTGCGAGATCCGCTGGCGCAGGCCCTCGTAGTAGGCTGGGCCTTCTCCGGACTCATACAGGGCGTAGCAGGATTCGGTCTTCCGATAGCGGTGGTCGCGCCATTCATGGTGATGATCGGCTTCCGGCCCGCGACGGCGGTCGCGATCACGCTTGTTGGACACGCATGGGCGGTCACCTTCGGTTCGCTAGGCTCTTCTTACTACACGATACAGCTCGTGAGCGGCCTCGATGAGAGGGCTCTCGGCGTGCAAATGGCGGCGATGTTTGTCCTTCCAACCATTCTGACCGGATTCGCAGTTGCGCATCTCCAGGGTGGATTCGCGTCACTGCGGCGCGGAGCATTCGCAATTTTGGTGATGGGGGCGGCCATGTCGGCAGGCCTGTGGGTCACGGCGTTTCTCGGCGCGTACCAGGTCGCATCGGTCGTCGGAGGTCTAATTGGATGTGTCGTCGGTTGGTGGATCTTTCGTCTGCCGATATTCGGGCTTAGCGGCAATGGTGACAATGCCTCGCCATCGACGGAGCAGCCCGCCGGCAAATCGAACGGGATTGGGTTTCACACGGCATTCTTACCCTATTACTTGTTGTTTGGACTAAGCCTCCTCTCGCAGCTTCCACCCGTTCGCGAGTTGGGTTCGAACCCGTACTTTGGACTCAACTTCCCTCCGACGGAGACCGCGCTTGGCTTCCCAGTTGAAGGCCAAGACGGCTACGCGAAAATCAAGCTCCTAAACCACCCAGCTCCATTGATCGTAGCTTCGCTGCTGATTGCCTACGTGGTATACAAGGTGCGTGGACACTGGAAAGGAGAAGTCCTCCGTCCCGCCGCCCGCAAGACATACGAACAGGTCATCTCCAACAGCGTCGGAGTGGCAACGATGGTGATGATGGCCCTCGTGATGACCGACACGGGTATGACGGCCCTGCTGGGTTCGGCAATAGCCAAGGGGACGGGCACGCTATTCCCGATTTTCTCGCCCTACATAGGCGTGCTGGGGGCTTTCATGACCGGCAGCAACACCAACTCAAACGCCATGTTCGGCGCGCTCCAAGTGGAAACGGCGGCGGCACTGGGGATTGGCCTCGTCACGATCGCCGCCACGCAGTCCATCGGAGGCTCCCTCGGCTCGTCCGTCGCCATGTCGAAGGTAATGGCCGGCACCGCCGTCGTCGGACTTGGAGGCCGCGAACGTGAAGTGCTCGTCAAGACCATCCCCTACTGCCTGGTCTTGGTCTTGGTGGCCGGGTTACAGGCCTGGGTCATCATAAACCTCCTGGGAGGCGTGTGATGATCAGCAAGTCGAAGGTACAACAGATCGCCCTCTGGGTCATGGCGGCAGACTTCCCGCTGCTTTACCTAGGAGCCGTCACGTTCGACAACTTGGCTGTGACGATCATAGCGCTTATCATCATGGCGGCCGCGGCCGTAGCCGCGGGCATCGCCTTCTAGGCGGGCCGCAATGAAGACAGCAAAGAACCTCCTGGTCATGCAGTCCGGCGGACCGACGCCGGTAATCAACCGCAGCCTGTTCGGCGTGTGCGACGAGGCCGCCAAGTCGAGAGCCTTTGCCGGAATACTCGGGGCACAGGGAGGTGTCGAAGGCGTACTCGGCGATCGCGTGATAGACCTCGCTTCTCTCTCATCAGAGGCGTGGCCGTCCATTGCCGGCGCGCCCGGAGCGGCTCTCGGCACGACCCGCAAGAAGTTCGCCGATGCCGACTTGCCACGAGTCATTGACTTCCTCGAACGTCGGGAGATCACGCACTGGCTCATCATCGGCGGCAACGACTCCGCATCCACGGCTCTGACCGTGGGCACGGCGGCGAAAGACGCGGGCCTCGATCTGACAGTGCTGCTTGTGCCCAAGACCGTCGACAACGACCTTGTCGGCACGGACCATTCGCCGGGCTACGGTAGTGCTGCCCGGTTCATTGCCGCGGCAACACAGGGAGCTGGGCGAGACGCCGAGGCGATGGGTCCGGCCGCGCCGATCACGGTAGTCGAAGTCGCAGGCGCCGAC
>JAPOPA010000221.1 GCA_026713145.1 Chloroflexota bacterium | reverse complement strand
TTCCTTGCGGCAGCGTCATTCCAGGAGACCACCCGCGTCCTCACGGAGTCCGCCGTAAACGGCGCCAAGGACAACCTGCACGGACTGAAAGAAAACGTCATCATCGGCAGGCTCATCCCCGCCCGGTTCGACCTCACCGAAGAGGGGCGCGCGCGGCTGGGACTAGAGGAGCACGAAGACGAGCAGCAGCTGGTGGGCGTCCGCACCTCGCCAATCGAGAGGCCGAACCAATACGCCTCTGAAGAGGAACTGGACAGCGGCTTCCTCGGGGAACTGACGTCTCCGCCGTACGACGAGATGAACGAGTTCTAGCCGACGCTACCACTTCAAGTCATTTCCGCGAATAGCCTCCCCCACATAAGTGTGCGGGGGAGGCTATTGCATTACCAGGCCTTAAAAGGGAGCGGGAGAACTACGCTAGGATTCTGTATCAGGCTCAGGCCAAGCGTCCTGACCGATGAGTGGTACGAAGCGGCATGCCGATAGGGTCGTGACCGAGTAGTTCGTATTTGACCGCACGACCTTCATGAGGTTCTGCTGGCGGCGTCCGCCGACCGGTATAACGAGCCTCCCTCCGTCTGCTAGTTGGTCGACGAGGGCTCGAATGAGTTTTGGGGCGGCTGCGGCCACCACGATTCCGTCGTATGGGGCTTCCGACGCCCAACCGATACGCTCTTCGGCGACTCGCACCGTAACGTTCTCATACCCCAGCGACTCCAAGCGATCTTTCGCTGAGTCGGCGAGAGACTTGATGCGTTCCACCGTCAGTACCTTGCGCACCAACTCCGCCAGTATCGCGGCTTGGTAACCGCTGCCGGTGCCCACTTCGAGCACTTTGTCGCTGCGTCGAGGTCCAAGCGTCTCGATCATCGTGGCGATCATGAACGGCTGAGAAATCGTCTGTCCCTCTGACAGCGGCAGGGCTGAGTCCTCGTAGGCCGCATAGCGGTACTCTTGGGGTACGAAAGCCTCTCTCGGCACCTTTTCCATGGCGTCGACGACGCGGGCGTCGGAAATCTCCCCTCTGAGACGGGACAGTAGTTCACGCTTCGCGTCTTCCACGTTCTCACCCCTCACGCACTCCCAACTGTAGCACAGGGCATCCGGCGTCACCACGCGCTCGATTGACACTCCCCACACGTCATATCTATACTCAGCCGCGACCCGCACTCGAACGCTTTCGAGGTGACTCCGTGACCGAAGAAATCTACTACTCGGACGCCGTTGAACTAGCCCGCCGAATCGCGGCCAAAGAGCTTTCGCCCGTCGAGGTCGTACAGGCGCACCTTGACCGCATCCAAGCTGTGAATCCCAAGCTCAACGCCATCGTCGAGCTACAGGGCACCGCCGCTATGGATCGCGCCCGAAAAGCGGAGGCCGCCCTCTCCCGCGGCGAGTCGTGGGGGCCGCTGCACGGCGTACCGTTCACGATCAAGGACTGTATCGACAACAAGGGTGTTCTTACGACCCGAGGCTCGAAGCTCTTCGAAGATTACAGACCGAACGACGATGCAACGGTCGTCAAGCGATTGCTCGCGGCGGGCGGAATCTTTATCGGAAAGACCAACATGCCGGAGTTTGCCCTGTGGTGGGAGACCGGCAACCTCGTCTATGGGTTCACGGAGAACCCTTGGATGATCGGCAGGACGGCAGGAGGGTCGAGCGGAGGAGAGGCGTCCGCCATCGCGGCGGGCATGTCGCCTCTCGGCATAGGAAGCGATGTTGGTGGTTCGATCCGGTGGCCCGCCCACGTCGCGGGCATAGTAGGTCTCAAACCCACGCATGGGCGCGTGCCCCTCACTGGCCACTTCCCTGAGACGTTGTTGCGATTCATGCACGTGGGTCCGATGGCGCGTTCGGTGCGAGACATCGCGTTCGCCATGCCTATTATCGCCGGGCCGGACGATTCCGATCCCTATGCCATGCCCGTTCCTATGCCCGGTCTCGACAATCTCGACGGGATCGTTTCCGACCTCAAGATAGGATTCTGCCCGGAGGGACCCTTCGCTCCGGTCATGTCTGATATACAGCAGACCGTCACGAGGGCGGCGAGTACCCTCGAAGATATGGGGTGCTATGTAGAAGAAATAGACCTGGCGGGATGGTACGATCGGCAGGCGCAAGACATCTCAATGGCGTACTTCCTCGGCGAAGGCGCGTTCGATATGGACCCAATAATCAAGGGCCGTGAAAGCGAGCTCGCGCCCTCCATGCAACGACGGCTCGACCAGCCGCGTCCGTCTGCCGCCGACTACTACAAGAGCCTGCAGGACACCGAATGGCTCCGCCAGGACGTGAAGCGTCTCATTGCTGCGTACGACCTCTTGCTCCTTCCGACCTCGACGACCACCGCCTTCGAGCATGATTCGCCGATGATCGACATCGACGGCCAGAGTGTTCATGGACGAAACTCGCTTCGCATAACGGTGCCCTTCGATCTGACGGGCTCACCCGCCATCAGTGTTCCGTTCGGATGGAGCGATGATGGCCTGCCGATAGGAGTACATCTAATTGGACGTCACTTCGACGAGGCGACGGTGCTCCGCGCTGCCGCCGCACTGGAGGCCCAGCATGCAACGGCCGACCGGCGTCCCGACCTGTAGTTGGCACAACCCCTAAGGAGTCCACAATGCCATTCGATACGCTCATAAGGAACGCGACTGTCGTCGACGGAACGAACTATCCTAGATACGGTGCGGATGTCGGCCTCCAAGACGGAAAAATTACCGCCATAGGAACACTTGGAGAAGTGGAGGCCGGGCGGAGTATCGACGCCAGAGGACTCGTCCTCGCGCCGGGCTTCATTGACATGCACACGCATTCCGACCTCACGTTGCTGGACGATCCCGGCGGGGAAAGCATGGCCCACCAAGGGGTCACAACTCAGGTAACAGGGAACTGCAGCTACTCTCCGTTTCCCATGGGAGACCTTGAGCCGGAGGAGCTGAGGAAGATCACCGGAGAGATCTTCGAGACGAACCAGACATGGCGCTGGAAAACGCTCGACGAGTGGGCGAACGTCATGGAGTCACAGGGGGTGAGCATCAACGCCGCGCCCCAGGTAGGGAATACGCCCCTGCGGGCAGCCTGCGGCGCCCTCGAAAATCGCCCGGCAACTCCCGATGAGCTGGACGTTCAAAAGCGTCTCCTAGCCGAGACGATGGAGCAGGGCGCGTTCAGCCTGTCGACCGGGCTGTCCCTCGCTCCGTCCGGTTTCGCGCCTACGGACGAGGTCGTCGCCCTCGCGGAGGTCGCGGCGAGCTATGGCGGATTCTACGTGACGCACGCGCGGGTGCTTCCCGGATGGCACATCAAGATGGTCGAGGAGGCGGTCGAGATCGGACACCGGGCCGGTATCCCCGTGCAGTTCTCCCACATGGCGATTGTCGACCGTCGCTATTACGGCCACGGTCCGCAGATCGTCGATGTAATCGACAGGGCCCGGGACGAGGGCCTGGACATCACCTACGACATGTACCCCTACACGGCAGCGGGCGCAGGGCTGAACCAGCTCGTCCCGCTGTGGATGCAGGAGGGTGGGATCCCCATGTTCATGGAGCGCCTCCGAGACGCCGACCTTCGGCAACTGGCCATCAAGGAAATGAACAAGGGCCGCGACGGCGGAATTCCTCCCCTGTGGCACAACCAGGTCATCAGCAACACCAACAGCGAGGAAAATCGCGATCTGATCGGGTACAACCTCGTCGAGATCGCGGAGATGCGCGGCGTCGAGCCCGCCGAGGCAACCCTGCAGCTGATAGAGGAAGAGGAAGACGGGGTCATGGCGGTTGTACACAACCGCATGGAGAGCGACATCCGATTCTTCCTGGGACATCCGCAGGCGATGATCGGCTCCGACGGCAACGCCATCTCGCCGCACGGGCTCTACAAGGACTTCAGGCCGCACCCGCGATTCTACGGGCCGTATCCCCGCATTCTTGGCCGCTATGTCCGCGAACAGCCGGCTGTGCTGACCCTGGAGGAAGCAATCTACAAGATGTCCGGGTTCCCCGCCACGCGCATGGGATTCAAGCAGAGGGGCTGGGTCAAGGAAGGACTGATCGCCGACCTCGTGCTCTTCAACCCGGACACGGTCATAGACAACGCCACCTTCGAAGACCCGCACCAGTACCCGACCGGCGTACCCTACGTCTTCGTGGCGGGCGAGGCAGTCATCGACGAGGGCAAGCACACGGGCGCGCGTCCCGGGCGGGTGCTCAGAAACGGGAGCGCGTAGGCAGACCGGTGTCCGAGCGATACGAAATACCCATCCAGCGGGACTTGGCCGAGGAGCTCTTCGCCTTTTGGAAGGAGATCTTCGGTTCGGAGGACCCTGACATCCCGATAGGCGTCTTCCTCGGCGACGAGGTCGATGACAACCGTCTGATAACCTACCTCGAACGCGACGGAGATACCCTCGCGGGAACCTGCGGCATCACGATTTCCAAGGCAGAGTCGCGACTGGCGGGATTTGGTGAGGTCGCTACGCTGCCGGAATATCGAGGGCGAGGTATCGCGACACGGCTTTGCGGACAGGCAGTCGAGGAGTTTGTCGAGCAGGGTGGGGAGGCCGTCTTCCTCGGCACCGGCAACCCCGAGGCCGCGCGAATATATCATCGCCTTGGCTGGCGCAGGATCGCGGGCTCCAACGTGTGGGCCAACGTGACGACAGGTGATTCGCCCGAAGAGTACCTCGCAGACTACTACCGGACTCCCGGCAACGTGAGCATCGTTCCGGGCGACGCCTCGCTCCGGGTGCCAATGATCCCACTTCTGCTGACGCCTCACGACTGGCAGGTACTCGACGGGAACCTGCCCGTGCCAATGCTGTCGATCCGGTACGCGGTCCAGAGCTCCTGCATGGGCCTGTGCCGAAAGTACTACGATCTGGTCAAGCATGAAGGCACGGCATGGTTCGCGGCCAGGACGGACGACGGTCGCATTGTTGGGATATCCACGGCAAAGATGATTGACTCCAATTCGTGTGCCGTCGACGGGTTCATCCATGCGCGACATGGAGACTCTTATGACGCGCTGATCGGAGCCGCCATCGAGTGGGGCCGTTTCGACGGCGCAAGCCTGGTTACATCAAGGCTCTCGGTCGAGGACGAGGATAAGCAGGCGGCATTTGAGTCGTTGGGATTCCGCAAGGGGGACGTGGACGGGAGCTTTGAGCTTGAAGACCGCGAGGTTGAAGCCGTAGCGATGACGCTGGACTAGCAATGCCCGAGCCTCACACCAGGATAGACGACTACGCCGACGAGCTCATCTCGACCCCCAGGGCGCACCTTGCTCTCGAGCTCCGCCAGGATGATGAGGGGCTGGAACTAGTCTACCGTGACCGGCAGCTCGTGAGGTGCTACCTCACCCGGCAGGGCATGGCGGCGGCCAACTACATGGCAAAGGCGCTGGGCGTCCCGATCCCGCCTCTTGGCGAGACCGTGAAGGCCCGCGTGTCCACTGGTGTGCTCTTTCGGGCGATTTCCATCGCCTCGCTCGACTATGACGTGGAGGAGTCGTTTGTCCTGCTCGAAAGGTGGCTGCAGGAGGCAACCCTCCAGCGAACGGGTTCGAGCGAGATGACGTGACTGGATGGGCACAGGCGCCAAGTAAGGCGTGAGCGCCTTGCGGCCTTACACCTTTGTTGGTAGACTGCCAACGAAATTGGTGGCTCGGAGGTCTCTACCATGGTGTTCAATCTTGATCCGCTGGACATTGACCTGGACTTCGCTCGCCGACCGTATAGATTGGGAGACACGATCACTGCGACCGTTACATTCATGCCCAAGGGGAATGTCGAGATTCGAAAGGCTGCTCTCAACCTGATGGGGCAGGTGCGTCGAACAAAGGCAAGTACGGGAAGGATGATGGGCATGCAAGGTGGCGCGGGCCTCCAGGGGGGAAATTCCTTTACAACGACTGATTACGTCCCCATGCAGCAGCTCACAGAACAGCAGATGTCAACAGAGGTCTTTTGCAGCACGCAGATTGTGTCCAATAAGTCGCTGCAGAAGGGCGAGGTAAGCAGGCACATTGTGCAACTCAGGCTGGACCGGAAGCTGGAGAAGTTGCAGAGTCTATCCAGGGAAGCGGACATGCTTCAGCGGGACTCCAACAGTGGACTCTCCATTGATCCATGGTGGCTTGAGGTGCAGGCCGATGTTGTCATGGGACGCGATGCAATTGCGCGGAGGCAGGTGGAGATCGTAGGGGCGCTGAAGGCAACCACCTAGTCGTTAGTAGCTTTCCAGCACCCTATGGAACAGAAGGTGTCAAACATGGTATTCAATCTCGATCCGCTCGGCATAGAATTGGACTTTGAGCGCAGGAAGTACAAGCTGGGAGACACGATAGAAGCGACCGTTACGTTGATACCAACCGGAAACACCGAAGTCCGTGGGGCTACTCTTAGCCTCATAGGACAGCTGCGTCGTACGAATGTAACTCCGGGTAGGGCGTTGGACTTTGGGGACGCGCAACGCTATACGGGTCTAGCAATTGATGTACCGGATGCTCTTTCAAGCCAGACGGTGTCCACAGAAGTGTTCCACATTACCAGGATCGTGCCCGGAAAGTCGTTGCGGAAAGACGAAGAAAGCAGATACGACGTGGCTCTTAGACTAGACCCTAAACTATGGAATCAGCAGGGTCTTGCCACGGAAGCCAAGGGTATCCAGCGAGATGCCAACAGGGGACTCTCCATTGAGCAGTGGTGGCTTGAGGCGAGGGCCGACGTCGTAATGGGGCCGGATGCGATTGCCAGAAGTGAGATACAGGTCGCAGTCTCGCCGACGAACCTCGCTGAATCTTAGTAGCCTTCCAGCGCCTCGTCGAATATACGCGTGAAATGCTCGAACGCCACGGTGTTGTCGACGTTCTGGCAGTCTAGGGCTTTCGGCGAGGTCGTCTCGTCGGTGAAGTCCCATACTGGGGGCTGGTCGAAGGTCCAGCGGCGGAGCGATCGGTAGTGCGGCGACAAGAGCGTGTCAGTCACGTCGCTCCTTGAGCCGCTGGGATAGGCGAAGTGCTCCGGCACGTAGCCGAGGTTGTCCTCAAAAACCTCGTTGGAAGGCACGATCTCGGCCATGAGCGCGTCTTCTCCCTGCTCCTCGTACACCTGCCCCAGCTTTGGGTGCGTCGCCGTATGCGCTCCTATCTCCCAACCGGCGTCGAGCAGCTCGCGGCAGTGGTCCCACGTCAGGAATGGCTTGATGACGAAGCCCTCGGTTGTCGTGGTGATTCCGGCGGGAAGGCCCTTGGATGACGCGTCGGTAGGCTCGCTGATGACGTAGCATGTGCCGGTCACACCCAAATCGTCGAGAATCGGCATGACGACCGTGCGCGTGTCCAGCCAGCCGTTGTCGAAGTGCAGCGCGACTGCCTTCTCCGGCAGTTCACCTTTGCCCTCCAGCCAGTCGACGATCTCAGTGGTCGAGACGACCTGCCATCTGTTTTCGAGGACGAAATCCATGTGTCGGCGGAACTCCGACTCCGCAATCACTCCCGACGCCTTCTTGTCGGTGGTAATTGCAAGCTCCGGGTGGTCGTCGGGGTACACGTGGTGGTAGACGAGGATAGGAACGCGGCGGGTCATTGGGCGACAGGTCTCCGATTCGAGATGTTGGTTTCGAGTCACAGTCTACCGCATTCGACGGGGAGAGAGTTCATGGTTACCGGATTGCGTGGTGTGGGTAGTCATTCAAGACAACCTGATATCATGTCCGGCACCTCAAGTCTGAAACCTCTTCAAGGAGCGTAGAGCATGTACGTTATTCGACGAGTCTACAAGGTCAAGTCCGGGCAGACGAAGAACGCCGCGGAGCTGATCTACAAGATAGGCAACCGCTATACCGAGGTGGGCCAGCGCGACCAGGTGCGAGTGTATTGGAGCGGATACACCATGCCCGGCCCGCCGAACACGGTCTACATGGAGTGGACTCAGGAAAAGAT
>JAPOPA010000174.1 GCA_026713145.1 Chloroflexota bacterium | reverse complement strand
GCCGATGTGGATCATCTTCGTCCCGGTGTCGGCCTGCTGGTAGTTGTTGACCAGAGCCACCGAGTAGAACTCCCCAGTCGAGTTGTCGCCTTGCAGTACGACCGAGGGGTACTTCCATGTAATCGCCGACCCCGTTTCCACTTGAGTCCAGGATATCTTGGCGTCCTTGAACGCCTTGCCCCGCTTGGTAACGAAGTTGTAGACGCCGCCCTCCCCGTTCTTGTCGCCGGGGTACCAGTTCTGCAGCGTCGAGTACTTGATCTCCGCGCCGTCCAGGGCTACGAGCTCGACGACCGCCGCGTGAAGCTGGTGCGTCTTCCGTAGCGGGGCCGTGCACCCTTCGAGATAGCTTACATACGAACCCTCGTCGGCAACGATTAACGTCCGCTCGAACTGACCGGTGTCCAGGGCGTTGATGCGAAAGTACGTCATCAGTTCCATCGGACACCGCACTCCGGGCGGAACGTACACGAACGACCCGTCGCTGAACACCGCCGAGTTGAGCGTCGCGTAGAAGTTGTCGCTGTAGGGCACGACCGAGCCGAGGTACTTCTGTACTAGGTCGGGATAGTCCCTGACCGCCTCTGTCATCGAACAGAAAATCACTCCCGCTCTCTTGAGTTGCTCCTGGTAGGTCGTCGCGACCGAGACGCTGTCGAATACCGCGTCGACCGCTACTCCCGTGAGCTGCTCTTGCTCCTCCAGCGGGATGCCCAGCTTGCTGAACGTTTCCAGCAGCTCAGGGTCCACTTCGTCGAGACTCTGGGGTGCGTCACCACCGTCCTTAGACTTCGGCGCGGCGTAGTAGTAAATGTCCGCGTAGTCGATGGGGTCGAATTCCACCTTCGCCCACGTCGGTTCCTCATTCCCCTGCTTCGCCCAGTGCCGGTACGCCCGCAGCCTCCAGTCCAACATCCACTCCGGCTCGTCCTTCTTCTCCGAGATCAGACGAACGATGTCCTCGTTGATCCCCTTTGGGGCAAAATCCGAGTCGATGTCCGTGTAGAAGCCGTACTTGTAATCGCTGTCGATAGCCGACGTTCGCGATATAACTCGTGTAGTCGTCAAGTAACCTCACCTCCGCGAGTTGACCCTTAGAACCGGGCGCCCCGCAGGCAAATCCACTATTGTTGAGCATTCCAGTCAACAACTATTGTAGCCAACATTACGCGGCGAATCAATCAATTCGCGATGGGCGAGAGTTTTGGAAACGGCGTCCTTCGTTGCCATGCCAACCTTGCGCCCTGCCTGCTCTTCCTCTACCGTGTGTGCTCGGAATAAACGAAGACCATTGGAGACCACGAATGACCAAGCCCACCTCCGACTTCACTCTGCTCACCGCCGACCGCCTTATAGACGGCACCGGAAGTCTCCCTCTTGAACGAGGGGCCGTACTTCTGGAAGGCGATCGCATCACCGCCGTCGGGACCGAAGAAACCATCGTCCCACCGGAGGGAGCGACCGTCGATGAAGTCATCTACGAAGGTAAGACCATCCTACCCGGACTGGTCGATTGCCACGTCCACCTCAACGGCATCGGAGACGGACGCGCCG
>JAPOPA010000388.1 GCA_026713145.1 Chloroflexota bacterium | reverse complement strand
GACAGGCTGACCATACTGAACCTGCACTCGAACGAGCTTACGGGAAGTATTCCAGTGGAGATTGGCAACCTGAGGAACCTCGAGCATCTCCTGCTGCACAACAACAGCCTGTCCGGCGACTTCCCGGACCTGCGACGCCTGACTCGCCTCAAGAGGATCTGGTTCTCTGGCGCGAACAACAGAATAGGGGAGGGCGACGGCGTTCCGACGTGGCTGAACGGCCTGACCAACTTGGAGGAGCTGAACCTCTGGGGCAACGAGATGGGCGGTTCGATTCCTCGACTGAGCGGCCTGAGCAACCTGAAGCTCCTGAAACTCCAGAACAACAGCCTGACTGGGAGCATCCCGACGTGGTTCGGCGGCATGAACAGCCTGAGCGGCCTGTACCTGCACAATAACGGACTGACAGGTTCGATTCCCTCAGAGTTGGGGCAGCTCACCAGGCTGCGACGCCTGTGGATCGACAGGAACGACCTGACGGGGACTATTCCACCGCAGCTGGGCGACATGTCTAATCTCGGAACGCTGAACCTGCACGGCAACCACCTGACGGGCAGTATTCCGACTGAGCTTGGCGACCTGAGCAGGCTGCAGCACTTCGCGCTCCACAACAACGAGCTAACGGGTTCGATCCCGGCAGTATTGGGGAATCTGAGCGAGCTTACGCGGCTTGCGGTCTCGAACAACCGGTTGAGCGGGACGATTCCGTCCGAGCTAGGCGATTTGGGTAAGCTAGCACTGCTGTGGCTCTCGATGAACGACTTGACCGGGACGATCCCGTCCGAGCTGGGCGATCTCGGTGACACTCTGACGAACATCAAGCTCGCCGACAACAACTTCGCTCCCGGCGCGTGCGTACCGAGCGGTCTGGCGAATGTGGCTACGAACGACTACAGCGTTGCGGGTCTGAGCGTCTGCAACTAGGTTAGGTCTCGAGAGACCTCAAGTGAACCCCGACGGCTGGAGGACCATCCTCCGGCCGTCGGGGTTGTTGTATGCCTGACGAACGAAGCACTTGTCTGGCGCTCTGGGGTAATGCCAAATGCTCCATTTCGATTGACTGCCTGTTGCAGCCTGCTATAATCCGAATGTTCCAAGTACCCTGATCGCGCCTGACTGGAGAGTGCAATGATATGCCGTATCATTACAAACTCCACATTATGGCCTGTATCGCTTTCTCATAATGGCAGGAGGCAAAGTGTAGCTCATGGCCTCAGACCACACTAACGACAACGTTCGCTACGAACCTAACGAGAGCCCTCCCACCCTAGTGGCAGTTGGCGCGGGCCTGCAGGCAGCGGTGATCATCGTGGCGCCGGTGGTCTTGACGGTCGTGATCGTGGCGCGGATTGCCGAGCAGCCCGATGCTTATATGTCGTGGGGAGTCTTCGCGGCGCTGATTGTCAGCGGGGCGACGACCGTCCTCCAAGCCGTCCGAGTTGGGCGGGTAGGGGCGGGACACGTGCTCATCATGGGCACGTCCGGGGCCTTTATCGCGGTATGCGTGGCGGCACTCGTCAAGGGTGGTCCTGCGACCATGGCGAGCCTGATCGTCGTTTCGTCGCTGTTCCAGTTCGCACTGGCGGCGCGACTCTCGTTGCTGCGTAGGATATTTACTCCGGTTGTTGCCGGTACGGTAATCATGTTGATAGCGGCGACGGTCATGCCGATCGTTTTCGATTCGCTGACTGATGTTCCTGACGGCACTTCGGACGCGGCGGCTCCGGCAGCGGCCGTGGCCACACTGGTCGTTGTCGCCGGACTCGTCCTGCGAGCCCCGCCCGCGTTGAGACTATGGTCGCCCGTCATCGGGATAGTGGTGGGCTGCCTGGTGTCCGTTCCCTTCGGGCTATTCGACGTGCAGGCGATTCTCGATGCGCAGTGGGTGGGTGTGCCATTCGCTTCGTGGCCGGGTTTTGACGTGACGCCCGATGTGGAGTTCTGGGCCCTGCTGCCGGCGTTCGTGGTGGTCACCCTGGTGGGAGCTATCGAGACCATTGGCGACGGAGTGGCCATCCAGCGGGTGTCACAGCGCAAGCCAAAGGCAACGGATTTTCGAGTGGTGCAGGGCTCTCTCAATGCCGACGGCGTGGGTAATTTCTTGTCGGGCATACTTGGAACGCTGCCGAATACGACGTACTCATCCAGCATTTCGCTTGCGGAGGTCACGGGAATTGGCGCTCGACGCGTGGGTGTCATCATCGGTGTCATCTTTGTGGTCGTGGCCTTCTTCCCGAAAGTGGCGGCCTTGCTGATCGCCATACCCCCGCCGGTCGCGGCCGCGTACCTCACGGTACTACTGGGGCTGCTTTTCGTGCAGGGCATGAAGATAGTCATTCAGGACGGTGTTGACCACCGGAAGGCGGCAGTTGCGGGACTGGCTTTCTGGATCGGCGTGGGATTCCAAAACAAGTGGATCTTCCCGGACCTGTTGGGAGAGGGATTCTTGGGGGTGCTGCTCGGGAACGGGATGACTTCCGGCGCTCTGGTCGCAGTAATCATGATGGTGTTCATCGAGCTGACAAGCTCCCGTCGCAGACGTCTAAATGTACCGCTGGACTCGCAAGCCCTGCCGAGGTTGAGCGAATTCCTGCGCGGGTTTGCCTCCAGCGCAGGATGGGACTCCGCATCGGGCGACCGCCTGCTTTTGGTGGGCGAGGAAACGCTGACCAGTCTCTTATCGGATGAAGGCAGCGTCTTGGGAGAAGACGGGCGGCGACGCCTGGTTGTGACCGCCCGATCGGGCGGTGGTGGGGCGGAGCTGGAGTTCGTGTCGGCAACGGAGGGCGAGAATCTGGAGGACCGGCTCGCGTATCTTGGAGAGGCGCCGGACATAGCGGACGAGCGGGAAATTTCCTTCCGCCTGCTGCGTCACTACGCATCATCGGTACGTCACCAGAAGTATCACGGCGTGGACATCGTTACGGTCCACGTAGATCGTTCCGGTTAGGGAGACCTTAGTAGGGATTCGTCGATACTCGGGCCTCATCTGAGTTGCTGGCGCATGGACCGAGGTTTCGATGTGTCTCCCAACGCAGCATCCGGTGCCCCGGTGGTTTACATTGGCGTCGGACGGGGTTACCATCACGCCGTTTGATGAAACGGTGACAGTCGCTGTCCACCCTAAGGAGACTACCGTGTCCGCAATTGATGATGTCTTGAAGAATAATGCTCGTTACGTGGAGAGCTTTGGCGAGGGCGGTTCCCTTCATGGGGCGCCCGCGAGGGGGTTGGCGGTTGTAGCCTGCATGGACGCGCGCCTCGACGTGTACAGGGTGCTGGGCCTCGAGGAGGGGGACGCCCATGTGATAAGAAATGCGGGCGGAGTCGTCAGTGACGACGCGATTCGCTCGCTGATCATTTCCCAGCGTTTCCTGGCGACCCGTGAGGTCTTGCTCATCCACCACACGGACTGTGGAATGATGACATTCCGCGATGACTCCGCTAAAGACGACATCGAGGCCGAAACGGGACTCCGTCCGTCGTTCGCGTTGGAGTCGTTTCGAGACCTCGATCAGGACGTGCGCCAGTCCATTGCACGAATCAAAGCCAGTCCCTTCATACCATCGAAGGACGACGTCCGAGGCTTCGTTTTTGACTGCGAGACCGGGGCGCTCAACGAGGTCAAAGGCGACTAACTGCGCTGCGGGCTCGTTCATGAGGGTGTCACGCTCATCGCAATAGTCCCTATGGATTAGGGCAATCCGCAGGCCCAATTGTGGTATTGTGTACGTTGCCTGTAGACCTACTACGTATTCGATCCACGGGGAGTACTTTGGCGACGACACCTTCTGGAAGCCCCCGTTACGAGGCGCACGAGAGTCCGTCCTTCCCTGCGTCTTTGGGCTATGGACTGCAGTTCAGTCTGATCGCTTCGGCCACGCTGCTCGTGACGCCGGTCATCGTGGCCAGCGCATCGGATATTGGCGAGTCCTATGTAACCTGGATGGTCTTTGCCTCACTGGTGGTCGTGGGCCTGTCGACGCTGATTCAGGCGCGCCGTCTGGGGCCCGTTGGGGCCGGAGCCGTATTGCCCATGTTTACGGCGGCATTTGCCATCCCGTTCTGTATTACGGCTGTCGTGGACGGT
>JAPOPA010000341.1 GCA_026713145.1 Chloroflexota bacterium | reverse complement strand
CTCCTCCTCGATCTCCATCTCTTCGAGGTGGACGGCGAGGACATGGCCGCTATTCGGGTCGGCGACGTACATCATCTCGCCAACTACGATGAACGCGGGACGACCACTCTCACCCGGCTCTACCAGATCCATCGTCGCGACCAAGTCGCCGTCATGCGCGTCCAGCGCGTGCAGCACGCCGTCAGCGCCGAGTACGTAGAGCAGCTCGCCATCGCTGGAGAACTTCGTGGCAACGCTCGGCTCGCTGAACACCTGGCGCATTTCGCTGTGGTCCACATCGATCAGCCAAATGCCATCGTCGGCGAAGCCCTGATCGTCGCGGTAGGAGGCCCTGCCGAAGAAATTCTCGACGTGGTGGTGACCGTAGAGCGACCCGATCCGAGAGTCTTCGCGCATCTCCGGCGGATTGGCGATGAACTCGTGCTCGTACTTGCCGTCGTGAGCGTCGAGGAAGAGCACGCCGCCGATGCAACCGAAGGCGGCGCCATACTCGTTGTGGGACTCACCGTGCCTGCCCCGGCATGAGCGATTGCTGGCGTCGTAGACAACGTGGTCATCGAAATCGCGAACCTCAACGCCGACAGGCAGCGCGTCATCCAGGTCGTCGAGATTCTTGTTCGTGATGACTACGTGATCGTCTGAGATGACCAGCGCCGCGCCATGCTGCGGTCCGGCCTCAAACACGATCGGCTCATAGTCGCCACTTGAATCTGCCAGGTCTGCCTCGTTGATCAGGATGGCGTGACCTTGGGCGTCGGCGAAGATCGCGGTCCAGCCGTGACTGTTGACGTAGTGAATCGGCCGCTCTTCCGTGATCTCCAGCGAGTGCCGGGACACCGGATCCTGGACAAGGTCGTAGTGATCGCCGTGCTCGGCGAGGAATACGCCGCCGTCGAAGACGTGGACACGGTCGTCGCCGTCCTCCGGCCCGCGGGCGAGGACGATGCCGTAGCGATGGGTGGGACTGGGGTACACGGTCGCGCGGGGCGCGGCGACCTCGAAGATTCCGCTTTCAACGTTTTCGGTCGATAGATCGATGACGGAGAGGTGCGCTTCTACCGCATCCGCGACGAGCAGGCGCCCCATGGCCATCTCATCATGGTCGTCGTCACCTTCGTCATGGTCGTCGCCTTCGTCCCCGTGATCGTCCTGCATACCGACTATGGCAAACTCGATGGGGTCGACGCCTTCGCCAAGTGCGACTATCTTGGACTCATCTGCACTGGCGTTGTGTAACAGCTCCTCCAGCCATTCGGCCTCCAGGCTGAGACCGACTGTGAACACGACATCCGCATCCGCTACCCTGGCAACGTCGCGCGCTCCCGGCAGGAATGTGTGCGGATCGGCGCCCGGTTGCAGCAGGCTGAAGACCTCTGCCCTGTCTCCACCTACCACCCGAGCCCAGTCAGCCACAAAGTTGGTGGTTGCAACCACCTGAACCGGCGGCCCGGAGGGTGTGGCGCTCTCCCTGGCAGCCTCGGCTGCCGCCTGGGCGGCTTCGGCAGCCGCATTCTCGATCGCCTGGTTCGTGGCGACGAGGGAGGCGTTCACGATGTTCGTGACCTGGTCGACGGTGAGCTGGTCGCCGACCGCGTCCTCGACTGCCTGTGCAACCAGGTCCTCAATGTCGCCGCGCGTAAGCGTGCCGGAGAGCCCGGCTCTCACTTGGGCCTGGACGATCCTGCTGATCTCGTCCGCGCTGACGCCTTCCGGCACCGCACCGGCAATGGCAGAATTGACGAGGCTGCTGAGCCGGCTCACGTCGACCTCAGGCGCCGGCAGTGCCCGGATGGACTGGTCGACGATCGCCTTCACGTCGGACGCGGAGAGCTGGCCCGCCGTCGACTCGCTCACGATAGACTGGATTTCCGCACGCGTCAGACCAGCGGGCTGCGCAGCGATGGCCGCCGTGACCGAGTCCGAGACGAGCTTCTGTATTTCAGCCGCGCTGGCTCCCTGAGGCTGCGCAGCGATGGCCGCCGCTACTGACTTCTGTATTTCGGCGGCGCTGGCGCTCTGTGCGCTGGCGACTGCGTCCTGGACCAGCTTGGCCGTGTCGACCGTTGGAGCCGGCTCCGGCGCGTCGTCTCCACAGGCAATAGCGAAGACCAAAGCCGCAATCGCTGCGACTATGGCCACTGACATCCAATTGAATTGACTATGTCCCATTTTCTCCTTTGTCTCCTGTTCTAGTTTGTATTCTCTCTATCAGTTAGCTTGGTTTCCTGGGGGTCTATCGCGTATCGATACAAGGTATCACTTGGAGACCCCCGACACTGGTTTTCAGTTGGTTGGATCAAACCCCTTACTTACCCCCGTCGGCGCGGCAGTAGTCGCATGTCACGTACAATTTGATGCGATGGTCGACGATCTGTCCCGGAAGGTCGGAGGCAAAAGCCCTGAGCGACTCATCGATAGTCGCCGTCTTGAACTCCCCCACAGCACCGCACTGGACGCAGACAGAGTGGTAATGACGATGACCAACACGCGTGAGGATGTTCACGCGTTCTCCATCCATCTAGGAGACCTTGCAGACCACTCCCGCGTTGAGAAAGAATTTGAAGGTCCGATATTCCGTTGCCCTGCCCACCGAAGGGGGCTCTTCGCTGAGCGTCTCAGTTGTAATGCCTTCATACATCTTTTCTAGGAGCTTGGCTATCGCTTTCCTGGGAGCAGTGGCCCTGTGGCCTCCGTTTTCCAGTGTCGCCATCAGGTTTGTTTCGTGATAAAGCAAGTGGTTGTTATGATATAATATATCAACGAAATAATCTATTGTGCCGGTAACTACTTCTACCAAATGAGATACACTATCATTACGTTACTCGCTTGTCAACAGCCAATTTCCTAGTTGGTGACACGGAGATGCCGCCATTGGCACCTATCCGGGGCGTTGACGATGAGCTTGCCACGTCAGAACTGCCCTACTTACCTACGGCGCGACCTCCCACCGAAAAGTACGCAGTATAGGACACGTTGGCCCAACCAGACCAAACTGTATCGAGAACCTTAGTTTTGAGATCAGTTTCGGTCTTTATGGCAAAGTGAAACCCGCCCTCACCGGCCGCGGGACTGGTGGTTTCACGGGTGAAACCGAGCTTGGCGGCGACGGTCAAACCGCAGTCCGGCCATCTACGGTTCCCCGGAACAGCTTGTGAGTCAGAGCAGACCCGCAGCCCTAGGTCAGGCATGTCATTGTCAGCCACAGCCGCCAGTCCGTTCGACACGGAACCGGTGAGCTGGTTATCTTCTCCGCTGAGGCGCCACTGATCCGAGCCATGGCCGCTCAATTCAACACGTTCGGGCGGTGGACCGCACCCGTCAGCTTGTGTTCACCCAGCCAATGCCACCTTGGCATTTCCAAGTTACCAAACGAGACGGGGGTTGACCCGTCCGGCATATTCCCGTGAAGCCTAAGGAATCTCAGGGCCGCATTGGCAGTAGGTCGTGATGCTTGTCCGTTTACAGCGACTTCGGTCAGTTGTAGGATTAGGGGGCTATGCGGGATTGGTAGTCTGGGTATTCATTTCCGGCTCGGCCCGCTCCGGAGATCAGGAGAGTCTCAAAACGACCGAGATGAGAGTCAGAGTGCAATTAATGGGATCTGTGTAAGCCGCAGAAGCGCTTACGATGTTGCCCATGGGAAACGAGTAGTTACTGATGAATCAGGTGCTTGACAGGATGAGTCGGCTGGTCACGGTCCGCCCGTACATCACGCTCATCGTCCTCCTAATCGTTACCGTTGTCCTGGCTGCGGGCGCTACGTTTCGTGCCCCGCCGACTGAAGGGGCCGATGTGGCGTTCCTTCCGCCCGGACACGCCATCGTCAACGCGACGCACGAAATTGACGATCTCTTTGGCGAGTCGAGCGAGGTAAGCGTCGTAACACTCATCTTCCGCGGGGAAGCGATCACGCCCGGCGGCCTTGCGCAGATGAGCGCCCTGATCGATGAAATCGTCAGCGACCCTGGCGTCGGGGGACTATTGGTGCCTGTCAACCCCGTCGTCGCGCCTTCGTATCTGGTCGGCGCCGTGCTCCAAGTGGAGGGCTTCGAGTCGGTCACGCAGGCGCAAATCGACTCCGTCCGCAACGTCCCGGAGATTCAGGGCGCCCTTGACGCCACGACCGGAAACGACACGGACGGCACTCCGGTAGCGATCGCCAACTTCCGCCTGAAGGACACCGGCGACGAGAGGATCGGCGACGCTGAACGGAAGATCAGCGAGCTTGCGGCCGGGGCTGAGGGCCCTCTGCGCGTGAGCAGCCTATCGCCGGTGATCGTCGAGGATGAGTACAGAAAGGCTACGGAGGAGGGGATGGGGCCCCTTATAGGGCTGGCGCTGCTGCTGATTGCGGTGCTGCTCCTCGTTTTCACTCGCACCTTGTCGGACATGCTCCTGACGCTGACGGGGCTTATCTTCTCAATAGTCTGGATTGTCGGAGCGGAGGGCTGGCTCGGGCCGAATGCGTTGGGTCTGATAGGCCCTCCAAGCTCGCTCACTGCCATGGTGCCCGTCATCATCATTAGCCTCACGGTAGACTATGCGATCCAGGCAATCTCGCATTACCGCGAACAGCGCGTTGAAGGCAAGTCGGTTGTGGAAGCGGTACGAAAGGGACTAAGCAACGTCACGATCCCCCTGATGCTGGCTGCAGTTACAACCATAGCAAGCCTGCTCGCGACACTATTCTCGCCGATCGGGGTGATAGGCGACTTCGGCGTAGTTGCAGGTCTGGGCGTGGGACTAAGCCTGATAGTGATGCTCACGCTGATCCCTGCCGGACGAACGATCATTGACCGACGCCGCGAGGCACGCGGCAAGTTGGGTCCGGCGCGCCCGATCTCCAACGCACTGCCCGGCATCCCCCAGATCGCGGAGCATCTTGGGAGATGGGTAACGCGTCATCCATTACCCTATCTTATTGTCGTAGTTCTCATGGCTGCCGGCCTAGCGTACGCCTCCAAGGATCTCAAGTCGGAATTCAGCATCCAGGACATCCTTCCCCGTGGTGGGGGCGTGCTGCAGGACATGAAGACCCTGGAGGCCGCCGTTGGCGGCTCGACGGAGGTCGCATCCATACTGCTGAAGTCCGAGTTGACGGAGAGCCGGACGCTTTTGAATCTCCGCGATCTCACATCCGCCTTCAGTGACGAGTCGCGCCGCCCGCAGGCGGCGGCCGGACCGATCCAGCATTCTTTCGAAGCGCTCGCCCGCGACTGGACAAACGACTCCGGGGAACCCGGCGACAAGTACGACCCGGAGCTGGCAAGGCTATTTGAAGAAGCCTCTCCCGGAGTGGAACTGAATCCGGAGCTGATGCAGGAGTTCGTTGACGAGCTCGTGGCGAGAGAGCCCGAGCTGGCGCGTTTCCTGATCAACGATCCCACCGGTATCGATACTATGCTGCTCCAGTTCCCTACCTACCTGCATGAACCCGAACAAATAAGGATGATCCAGGAGGAAGTCGAAAAGGCCTGGTTCGGAGATGACAACTCGATCACGGCTACATCGGACACCATCGTTTCGGTGGCTGTCACCGACCAGATTACAGAGGGACAGACGGAATCAATCGCCTCCACCATTGCCGTGGCCCTCATCATCCTTGCCATCTTCTTTTGGGTGACGCTGCGCCAGCCCGCACTGGCGTTCATCGCGGTTGGGCCGATCGTTCTCGTCCTCTTCAGCGTACTGGGCACGATGGCGCTGCTTGATATTCCCTACACGCTGGTCACCTCGATAATCACGGCGTTATCGATCGGCATAGGGGTGGACTACACCATCCACGTGATTCATCGCTACCGCGAGGAGTTTGCTCACCTACGCAACCCGGAAAAGGCGGCGATACGAACTCTCTCGACTACCGGCTCTGCGCTGTTGGGTTCGGCGCTGACGACGGCGTTCGGATTCGGAGTGCTGATAGCCTCTCCTCTACAGGCATCCCAGCAGTTTGGAATCACGGCGACCATCACGATAGTCTACTCGCTGATAGTCTCAGTCCTGGTGGTGCTTCCTGCGATGGTGGTCTGGGGCGCCTACCAGAATGCGCGGCTGCGTTCGATGGTGGAGCGCATGTGGGACGATCTCGACATCGCCATAGGGGACATCCAAGTGCGCCACGATGAGGGAAGAGGAGCATCGTAGTGAACCTTGGGCAACTCCGCAAACTATCCAGTGAGCTGAAGGCCGCGTACCGTGGGGCGGACGTCAGCAGTCGCGTGAAGGACTTCGATGGATGGACGGACAGAGCAGACGTGGATGGCGCCGGCTCGACGGGCTACGACCACGCCCAAACCGTCAAGGAATACTACGACCTTTGCAGCGGGATCATGGTGTTCGGTTGGGGCGAATCCCTCCACTTCGCTCCGCTATCACCCCGTGAGAGCCTGGAGGACTCCAAAATCCGGCACCAGCGGCTAATGATCGACAAGCTGGAGCTGAGAAAGGGCATGGCGGTGATAGATGTCGGTTGCGGCATCGGCGGGCCAATGCGCCGCGTGGTGCGGGAGGCTGATGTCAGAGTCGTCGGGGTCAATAGCAGTGAAGTCCAGCTGGACAAGGCGAGATCGCTGGACGCCGAGGCGGGGCTCGAGCACAAGGTCGACTACCTCGCATGCAGCTTCATGGACATGAGCGCCATCGCGGACGACACGTTCGACCGGGGATACGCGATCGAGTCGACATGCCATGCGCCGGACAAGGCGGGCGCTTTCGCCGAGATCTACCGCGTACTGAAACCCGGGGCCCTCTTCTGGGGTCAGGAAATGTGCATGACGGACAGGTTCGATCCCGGCGACAACCGGCACCGGGACTTAAAGAAGGACTTGATGCACGGCATCGCGCTTAAGGACATCGCCACTATGGGCGAGGTGGACCGGGCACTCGAAACGGCGGGATTCCAAGTCATCGAGGCGAAGAACCGGGCCGTCGATGAGAACAGTCCGATCACGCCGTGGTATCAGCCCATGGAGGCCCGGAGCAATACGCTGGGCAACGCCCTGCGCAGGACCCCTCTGGGCCGCAAGGCGGTCATGGGGATATCCAGACTGGCGGAAGCGCTGGGGATGTTCCCGAAGGGGTCCTCGGACGTAATCGAGCTGATGGATCGTACCGCCAACGCCTACGTCGCAGGTGGCAGGACCGGGCTCTTCACGCCGCTGTACTGCTTCCTGGCTCGCAAGCCACTTTAGGCTCTCTCCCCAGTCTGTCGGGGGATCCCATATGGCTCGTTAGACGTTTAATTCGCGCCTCTGCTCGGCGATATGGAACTTCAGCTTCTTGCTCGGCTTCATCGACGGTAAGGGGTTGAACCGGTGCTTGTAGTTCGAGGGGGACACCTCAAGCCTGAAGTAGTGCGCGACCATCAACACGTTGACGGCCAGTTGCAACTCCATCCACCGGGACCCGAGACACATGTGCGTGCCCAGCCCGTAGGGTGCGTACCCGGGACTGAGATGCTCATTGCGCGGAGGCAGATAGCGGTCGATATCGAATGTGAAGGGATCGGGGAAAACGTCCTCCATGTAGTGCGAGGCTGTCTGGGCGATGATGATTCTTGATCCCACTGGCAATTCGTAGTCCTCGACGACACACGAATTCATCACGTTTCGAATAGACATGGGAACGATCGGGTATATGCGCAGGCACTCCGTGAGGAAGCGGTGCGTGACATCAATGGCGGCCGGGGTAAAGTTCTCGGGGTCCGGATCACCGTCGCCGAACAGGGCGTCGGCTTCAGCCTGGATTTTGGCGTATATCTCCGGTTGCGACGCCATAGCGTACAAGGTGAAGCTAAAGGCATCGCCAAGGTATGCGCTGGCTACTAACGCCGCAGTGAAAGCGAATCGCAGGTTGGATTCGGGCATGAACTGCGGGTCGCTCGCGTGCAGGCTCAGATAGTCGTCCACGAGGTTTCGGTGTTGCCCCGCCCGCTGGGCGGGGGTGTGTACGCTCTGGATGCGTTCAAGCAATGTTCCAATGAGTTTCGTTCGGCGTCTCATGCCGGGAGTCTTCAGCATGAACTTGGGCATTATCTTCATGACGTGAACACTGAGAGCCCGTTCCTTGAACTTCAACAGGTCGTCGATGATGTCCTGAGTTTCGACTCCGACCATGAACGGCGAGATTTGAGCGTTTATCATTCGCCGGCTCATGCCTGTCGCCGGGTAGATGTCTCCGACATTCCACTGCGCCATATGCGTCCGCGCATGATCATAGAGTTCGTCCAACTGCCCCGCCAGCCTCTTGCGGGAATAGGCCGCTGACAAGGACTTGCGCAACCGGAAATGGTCCGCGCCATCAAGGGAAGGCAGCACTCCGGCTGAGCCATAAACGTTCTCGAAGTCCACAAAATAATCCCTGGCTCTCAGGTACATTCGGCCTCGCCGATGGACCCAGTGATTTGTTTCGGGACCGGCCAGGAAGATCATGCGCTCGGAGAACGGAGTCCGGATCTGAAACACCGGGCCATACTCTTGTGCAAGATCCGCAAAGAGGGCAGGGATATTGCCTTTACGAATGTGGGAATTAAACAACAGCTTACGCAGCGACACGGTCGGAATTTTCTTGGTTAGGGCGGAACGCTGAAGCAGTGGACCCGCCAGGTTGTGGGCGACCGCTTCAGCAATCGCACGGCCGATTAAGTCCAACTTGCAGATAGCCTGAATGCGCTCTTCGTGCTCATCATCTATATGGAATATGAAGCGCAGGACGTCGCATGTGTTGAGGAGACAGACGATGACAACGTCACGTGGAAAAGGGATCTCGTTGTTGAAGATCACGTTTCTTATGCGCGAAGTGACGAACTCAACTGCCGTGCCGTCGCCGTTGCCGGAGACGAGGTCCCTGCGACCGACGGTATGAGACAGAGTCCAGAATTCGCCGTCGTGGTACTCCAACATGCCCAGCTCAACAAGTCGGTCCAGAGTCAGATCAACGATCGACTCCGCACGGGGGGCCAGCCGTTCGATCCAGAACTGTGCGTTCCGTTGGACAGGTTCCTCCGCAATCTCCTTGAGAATGGGGTCAAGGATAGGGCTCCCTACCTCAGTGTCGTCCAGAAGAATGAGGGATTCCATGTCCGTGTCGATGCGGGAAACAAGCGAGAGTTCGGCGAGTACCGCGCCTATGACAGCGCAGTTTAAGTCCCAGCCCGGCACCTGATGGAAGTAACCCGTCTCCTCGTTGAGGAGCATCACAATGAGCTCCTCGGGCAAAGTCAGCGGCTGGGTAGTTACCCCTTCCATCGTGAGTGTCATCTGCCTTGCCCCCCAAACATCGCCCTGATAGACTTGAACCGCTTGGACAAGCCGCAACCGAAGATTACTCAAGTACAGCCTAGCACAGCAGTCTCAAAAAAACACGTATATGGCTCCATCGCTTTTTGGAATTTTAGGAGGGGGATTTTCCGGACGAATTCGGTCAACCGGGACTTCCGGCGAGAGGGCTGAACGATGGTAATCCGAACAAGAGAATCTACAAAGACTCTGGCTCCTACTCCTTTTCCTGAAGGCTGGTACTTCGTATCAACCCGCAAGGCAGTCGAAAAAGCTAAGCTCATCCAAAAGACGTGGATGGGGAAGAACGTCGTCATCTGGTGTGATGATAACGGGAGTGTCTGTGTCGCCGAGTCCGTTTGCCCGCACCTAGGATCCGATCTGGGACCCGATGCGGGAGGGTGCATACGGGATGGACGGCTGATCTGCCCGTTTCACGGGTACGAGTTCGATACCACCGGACAGTGCGTCGCCACACCCTTCGCCGAACCTCCAAAGACGGCTAAACTGCAAGTCTTCCAAACGCAGGAGATTCTCGGCCTGATATTCGCCTGGTGGGGCATAGGCGGGCGGGCGCCGCAGTGGCACCTTCCCAAGAATACTCTTGACGATGCCGGATGGAGTGACTTTGAGATCAATACCCTCCGTTTTCCGGGACATCCTCAGGAGACGACGGAGAACTCCGTCGACTTGGCCCACTTGCGATACGTCCACGGCTACGACAACGTGAATCCCGTTGACGAGTTTTCTGTCGACGGCCACCGCCTCGAGGCTCGTTTCGACTTTAAGAGTATTCGAAAGGTTGCAGGGCTCGCGACTCTGACATTTGACCTCTCTGCCAAGGTGAATATCTTTGGACTTGGCTACTCGTTCGTAGAAATCCACGAAGACTCGATCGGCATGGATCTGCGGCTGTGGGTGCTGTCTACGCCGGTCGACGGCACGCTCATCGACATGTCGTTGGTATCGCAAGTCAAAGAGATCCGCAGTCCGAAAAGGCTCTTTGCAGGGCTGGGATTTCTGCCGGTAAGAATGCGCGCTCCCATCTTGAACAAATTCATGGCGGCCCAGCAAAAGCATGACGTTCTGCAGGACGTAGTAATCTGGAGCCGCAAGCAGTATGTTTCGCGTCCACGCCTCTGTCGGTCTGACGGCAAGATAATGCCCTTCAGGTACTACTGCGCGCAGTTCTATCCGGACCCGGACGATAAGGACGGGTCCACTGGCTGAGGCTTCACTTCAGTTGCCTGAAACTCGGAGCATGCAGAAAACCCCTCACGGCATTGAAGGCTACGCCTTCCTGAATCGAGAGCCGTACAAGATGCTGCCGTAGTAGTTGAACGACCCCTTTGCGGCGGGATCGTCGAAGTGATAGTCCGCTCCGATCTGTCTTGCGGCGGCGAGACCGGTCACAAAGCATGTTTCCTGGCTGTTGATGAGCGTGTGAGCGCCACAGTGCCACGTTCGTCTCCTGCCTTGAATGAAGCGGAACAAGTTCACAAGCAGGGCCACGTGACGAACGTCATGGATGATGTGCTGAAACGACCACTTCTTGATTATCTTTCGTTCATCTATGGGGCTAGAAGCGTTGTAGGTCACCAGACAGGGCTTGTCGGACCGGTTGGCCCATGGCTGCTGGTTGTGCATGATGTAGGTGATCTCATAATTATCCGGCCTTTCGCCGTACTGCTCTATGTGGTTGCTTCGGGTGGACAGCGGCTTCACTTCGTTGTCCGGCAGAACCGAGGAGTCGGAGTGGACGATGGCGTTGTGGTGCAGATCGACGTCGTAACGCACTGACGAGAGAATGTAGCGTTCAAGAAACGTGGGTTGGTCGAGAATTTCAAGCGTGTGGTTCGCGTTGGATGCGAAGACAACCTCGTCGAACTTCTCCAGGACGCCGTCTTCGTCCTCGACCTCGACATGGGACTTGTATCGATAGACCTTCCGAACGGGCCTGCTGAGGTATATCTTGTCCTGAAAGTCGGCAGACAGGTATTTGTATATGCGCCGCGTTCCCCTGTCCCATGTCTGCATGGGGGTAGCGGACTCGATATCGAAGAATTCCAGATATCTCGTGAAGAGTGCGGCAGGCAAAGAGAACACGTCCGTAGCCATCAGGAAATTGACGAACATGGGCTTTAGAATCTGGTACCTGAAGTCATCGGAGAAACCTCCCAGTTTCAGGACCGTCCCCATGCTGATGTAATTGAACGGGTTGAGGGCATTCAGCAGTTTCGACTGCGAACGCGTTAGCGATCCAAACCAGTGCAGACGCTTCAAGATTCGCTGGAACTTCGCAATCTCGACCTGCAACTGCTCGCTGATTTCGGAGTTATAGTCGTGGGCGTAAACCCGGTCTCCGTACTTGACGCTGTAGCTGAATTTGGTATCGATCAGCTCAATGCCAAATTCTTCCATCAGCAGCAGGATGTGGTGATATACCGACGGGATGCAGGCGGTGACGGAAATGTCGAAGGGTATCGTGGCACCGTCATCCTGGGGCATATCGGCCGTAACCGCATTGCCGCCAACCTGTTCATGAGCCTCGAACAGGCGGAAGTCAAAACGGTCGGGGTGATGGTTCAGTGCCCAAGCGGCCCCCAGTCCTGAAATTCCTCCGCCAACTATGGCAATTCGCCTCGGCATGGTGCTCCGTCTCGATGAGCGCTATAGCATCGAATCCTATCGTCGTTACCCGCAGCGGGCCGTCCCGTTACCCGACCGGCGCGTCATTCTTCGAGCCTGTGTCTGCGTCCGAGGGAGTGCGGCGAGGGTAGAAACCGATTTCTCAGGTAAGGAGAGCCTCACAGGAAGTCAGCCGTCTCATCAACGTCTTCCGGCTTCATCAATAGGGCCGGCAGGACTGCAAGCAGAGATAAGAACCCCGCGATCATGAAGAGATTCTGGAACACGGTGACGCCGGCATCGATCAAGAGGGCCTCGGTCTCCTCGAAAGAACCTTCAGGGACCACGTCGGCGGTGAGGCTGTAGAAGCGCTCGATTCCCCAGGCGGACAGGGCGGCCAGCCCTAGTGCCATCCCCACCATACGCGACGCTGTGATCAATGATGCCGCGGCTCCCCAATAGTCACTAGGGGCTGCGCTCAAGGCGCTGACGCCAATCGGAGGGATGACCAGACCGAATCCCAGACCCGCCGCAATCAAGGGCAGGGTCAGTCTGAACTCATCCACTTCCGTCTCCCAACCGCTCATGAACAACAGGCCGGTACCTATGAACACCAGGCCGGTTATGCACACGGCCCGCACTCCGGCCCAGCGAAGAATGTAGCCTCCCACCACCGCACCCACGGGGATGGCGGCGGTAAGACGTACGAGGTGAAGAGCGCTCACCAATGCCTTTTTCTCCATGATGGTGGAGGCCATGAGCGGGACGCAGACCAAGGCCATGATCAAGGCGACCCCGACCAGGAACTGGGCAATGTTTGCCGAAACGAACGCCCTGGACGTGTACAGGAAGGAAGCCAACAGAGGCTGGACAGCCCGTCTTTCCGCTACGATCAGCACGCCGACAAGGAGGAATCCCGCGAGCACCGTCACGTACGGATAGACTGAATCCATGGTGAAGATGCTTCTCTGGGCGAGCGCCATAGTCAGAACGGTGAGCGCCGCTCCCAGCATGAGCGCCCCGAAGTAGTCCATCTTCGCGTCAGGGTTGGGGCGGTTCCGCAAGACGGAAAGGAGGGCTATGAGGAGGAGGCTCTGGGGCACGTCCAGCCAGAATATCCATCGCCAGCCGACCCACTCGATGATGGCCCCTCCATAGAGAGGACCCACAACGGATCCGGCTTCGGCCGCGGCGGCCACGAGTCCTATCGCGATTCCTCTCCTTTCCTGCGAAACGACCGCCACTGCCATGGCAAGGCCGATGGGGACGGTGGCACCACCCCCGATGGCCTGAAATACCCTGGCCGGCACGACCCAGTAGAAGTTCGGCGAAATGGCTACAAAGGCTGATCCAATGGCGAACACAACGAGCGCCCATTGGAACATCCTGACGCGACCATAGACATCGGACAGGCGACCGGCCAACGGCATGGTCACGGTGTAGCTAACAAGAAACGCGGTTATGATCCAGGAGGCCCTGTCCAGGTCGGTAAGGGGGATCTTCAAGTCCTCCATCACGACCGGCAAGGCGGCGACTACAACGGTCTGGTCGAGGGCAGTCGAGAAGACCGACAGGCAGATGATGCCCAAGACGACCGACTCGGACGAAGCCTTGGAAGTGAGGCGATGTCGGAGGTCATTCACTGACCGGATCCTATTCCGGGAGTTTTATTTCAACGGGGACGTCTATGCCGTCCATGGTCACAACACGACTGGTTTCCGGGCCGTCGTCGTCGTAGAGTTGGCCCAGTAGTCTCAACTGCCGCAGAGAATGGTCGGCCTCGTCGATCCAGAGAGTCAAGTTCACCGTGTGGCCTGAGTCCACGTCGGTGATGAGGCTAGACAACTGCTCCGACTGAACGGTCCCCTCAACGCGGACGGCCTGAGCCCCTTGCACGGACTCGCTGCCCGTGATGGCGCCATCCCCGTCCCTGATCATGTGAATCACATCGCGGAAAGTCATGCCCAACCCGGAGAAGTTGAATGGCACCTCCTCCACAGCCAAGGGGGCCCACGGGGAGTCCTTGGCGAACTTGATGAAGGCCTGGTCTCCTACTCCCATCATCTCGATTTGCACAAATCCAAATGCCGGGGACACCACATCCACCAACATCCTGAAGCTGTCGGGGGACTCTACTTCCGCTTCCAAGCTCTGGAATGTCGTTTCGAAGAACTTGGCTCCCGATTCCTTCTCATCGACCATGCCGAACTTTGCCGACTGCATGGCGGCCATTCTCTCGCCGGCCGAATTCAGGACATCGCTCAACACAAGTGCGGGCGTTGGTGTGGGCGAAGACTCCCCTCCACATGCGGCGGCCAAGAACAGAGAAGCCGTCAGTAGTACGGCGATCGACAACCCGCGAAGAAGTGTCTTGAGCAGGTACATCTCCTCATCTCCTTGATTCAGGATCCGGCGGGAACGCGGAAATAGTACGAAAAACTGAGCTTACTTGCACGTCGGTCAAGAAATAGGCGGCCGACACCGGATCGCCCGGTGACCTTGTGCAAAGGTTGCCCTCGCCTGTGTCCCTCAGTTGCAGTCCTTGGAATGTAGTGACTTTTCACTCCTTGTGCGTGTGTAAATCGGACTCGTTAGAAACTTCTGGTCTAGGAGATTGTGTATTCTCGACCACTCCGGGCAGACGAACTCGGAATTTAGCGACTGCGGATTGAGCCGCGTTTTCTCTTCCGGTCACGTGGCTTATCACGAGTCAGGCGGAGTGCAGATGTTTGGCCCATCCGGTTAGTGTTTTGGTAGCCTGGTGAAACGACCGGATCTGTGGGATCTGAGGCGTCTACTCCCGATGGTAGAACAGTCGGGTTTCTCATCGCCCACACTCCGGGTATGCTACGATGGTATCGCCGATATGAGCAGCCCAACCATCGCTATCGTCGACTACCAAGCAGGCAATCTGCGCAGTGTACAGAAGGCCCTAGAACGTTTCGGGGCCAACGCTGTCGTCACCAGTGATCCAAAGACCCTCGAAAGGGCCCACGGAATCGTCTTCCCCGGTCAGGGTGCAAGCGACCCTTCGATGTGCGCACTTCGCGACCGGGCGCTCATCGACCCGATTAGGGACTACATCAAGTCGGACAGGCCGTTCATGGGAGTCTGCCTCGGTCTGCAGCTCCTTTTGGAAGTTTCGGATGAGGGCGTCGAACCCGGACTTGGCGTCATTCCCGGTCGGGTCAAGCACTTGCCGGGGGGCCTTAAGGTCCCGCACATGGGTTGGAATGATGTACAGTTTCGCACTGGGCATCCTGTGCTGAACGGCGTGCCAGATGGTACGCATTTCTACTTCGTCCACAGCTACTTTGCCGACCCTGCCGATGAGTCTATAGTCGCCGGTACGACGCGCTACGGAGTTGAGTTCTGCAGTGTTGCCGCAAAGGACAACTGGATTGCATTTCAGTTCCACCCGGAGAAGAGCGGCGCCATCGGTCTGAAGCTCTATCAGAACTTCGTCGAGTTGGTAGGGCTGGGTGCGATGCGGGACTAACGAAAGTACCTAACCTGGCGAAGGACTCATGGAAGTAATACCCGCCGTCGACATACGCGGAGGCAAGGCTGTTCGCCTGTTTCAGGGAGACTACGATCGTGAGACCGTGTTCGACGACTCGCCCGTGGATGCGGCGAAGAGGTGGCTCGACATAGGCGTGACGAGGCTTCACGTCGTCGACCTCGACGGCGCGAAGACTGGCGAGCAGGTGAACATCGCCCTCGTGGAGAGAATTGCTGCCCTTTCCGATGTGCCGGTCCAACTCGGCGGCGGCGTCCGAACGGTCCCGGCCGCCCAGCGAGCGATCGATAGCGGAGTGGATCGGGTAATCATCGGAACCGCCGCTCTCGAAAACGATGAGTTCGTAGAGAACCTGTGCGACCGGCTTGGACCGGAACGAGTGGTCGCCGGAGTCGACGCCCGGAATGGGTACGTAGCAGTTCGTGGCTGGGTCGAGGAGAGCGAAATTCCCGCTCGCGACCTTATCGCCCGAATGGAGAAGGCAGGCGTTCTGCGAATGGTGTACACCGACATCACCCGCGACGGGACCAGGACTGAGCCGAGTTTTCAACAGGTGGACGAGGCCCTGCACGCAACAACTCTCAGGATTTTGGTCGCGGGCGGCGTCTCGCACATCGACCACCTACGCCGCCTGTCGGAGATGGGAGTCGAGGGAGCCATTATCGGAACCGCCGCGTACACAGGTGACATCGATATGAGGGAGGCCATAAGGAAGCAAGAGAGCAGGGCCTAGCAAGAGAGCCTCTTCCCATTTCTCTATGAACTCGTCCAAACTCGAACCCCAGAAGATCATGAGCCACATCCCCATCATGCCTTACCACGAGGTGGCAGACATCGGCGCGGGTGAAGGGCGAGTTGCCATTCCAATGGCCAAATTCCTGCACGACGGCAGGGTTGTAGCGGTGGACATAGATGAAGATAAAATATCGAGCCTCCGGGATGCGGTGCAGGCGGCCAAACTCTCGAATGTCGAGGCCTCGATCGTCAACGAGGGCAAGCAGCTTCCCATCGAGAACGAGAGCGTCGATGGGGTCATGCTCTCCGTGGTTTTGCACCACGCCGACGACCCGGCCTTCATCCTCTCGGAGTCGCGGCGCATCCTCAAGCGAGACGGTTGGCTGGCTGTAGTGGAAATCCACAAACGCGAAGACGTTGAAGGGCATCCGCTGGAGGAACGTCTGGGCGAGACCGATGCAAACGTGTTGCTTTCCAGCCATGAGTTCCGACCCCGCGGACGACACGATATCGACGGTAGGTACTATCTACTCGTTGCGAAAAGGTAGCTTGAAGTCTTCGTTTCGGGCTACGATTTCCCTAGGTAGGTGCTAATGCTGACCAAACGCATCATTCCATGCTTGGATATCGACCGGGGTCGTGTCGTCAAAGGCGTTTCGTTCGTAAACATCCGAGACGCCGGCGACCCTGCGGAGCTTGCCTCGCTCTATGACCGCGAGGGTGCAGACGAGCTTGTCTTTCTCGACATCACGGCCAGCGCCGAGGACCGCGACATCATGGTCGATGTCGTCAAGCAGGTCTCAGAGCAGGTCTTCATCCCCCTGACCGTGGGCGGAGGAATGCGCTCGGTCGGCGACGTTCGCAAGATGCTTGAAGCCGGCGCCGACAAGGTATCCCTCAACACTGCCGCAGTCCACAACCCTGGCCTCGTGAAGGAGGCCTCGGAATTCTTCGGGAGTCAGTGTATCGTCGTCGCCATAGACTACAAGTCCATCGACGGCGAAGTGCCCGCCCGTACGCCCATTAACGACGAAAAGACGCTCAGCCTCGATGACGATTCAAGGTGGGAAGTCTACACCCACGGGGGACGCAGGCCGACGGGTATAGATGCGCTCAAGTGGGCCAAGCACGTCGATGATCTGGGTGCAGGTGAACTGCTCATCACCAGCATGAACGCCGACGGTCAGCAGACCGGCTACGACCTTGAATACACTCGTGAGTGCTCGGAGAACGTGACTATCCCTGTGATCGCCAGTGGCGGCGTTGGGACCTTAGAGCACCTCTATCACGGCATAGTCGATGGGAAGGCTGACGCCGTCCTGGCCGCCAGCATCTTCCATTTCGGGACTTACTCTATCGTCGAGGCCAAGGAGTTTCTGAGGAACAAGGGCGTTCCGGTCCGTCCGATTGTTGGCGGATAGACGGTTAGTCCATTCCGCTTTGCGAATGGCAATAGCGGGTAGATGGGAACCTAAGAGAAAACGAGAGGCCTGCCGGGGGATCCACAACGGCAGGGCCCCTTTTTTTCTTTTGCGGTCGCAAAAAGATGGGGGT
>JAPOPA010000386.1 GCA_026713145.1 Chloroflexota bacterium | reverse complement strand
GTCAAGAACACGCACACGGAGGGATGGGACAAAACCCTCTTCAACGGGGCCGGGCACCCCGGCAAGGGGCGGGCCGGCGATTTCGATTGCCTGCGTGTTGGCGTTAGCCTGGTGGCCCGCCTCGATGTTGATGGCGACGACGATGCCGTCGAATGGAGCGCGCAGGGTGGCGCGGTTCAGGTCCTCGATGGCCGTGTCGAGTGTGGCCCGCGCCGCAATCACGTCCGTCTGTCGGAGCTCTATCTCCAGCTGGTCGACGGTGTTGTACTCCGCCAGCGTCGATTGGGCTTCTGCGAGCGATTCTACCGCCACACGGACGGCGGTCTGTTTTATCTGCACGTCGATGGGGTCGGGATCCTCGAGCAGGACTGCAAGAGCCTCTTCGGCATCGGCGAGATTGGCCTGGGCCAGCTCGATCTCGCGGTCGGCGAGCTCGATGTCGAACTCGGTGGCCTGCATCAGTTCGGACAATGCCGTCTCGGCGTCGAGCAGATCGGCCTCGGCCGTGTCGATGGCCCGTTTCTTGGATTCGAGCAGGAGTTCGTCCGGCTCGCCGGTCAGCGAGGCTAGCGCTTCGAGAGAGTCCGCAAGATTGATCTCAGCAGTGGCTACGTCCTGGAGCCTGGCCTCGATATCGAGCGGGTCCGGCTCGGCGGTGAGTCCGGCAAGGTCTTCCCTCAGCGACTCCAGGGTGGCCTTGGCAAGTCCCAAGGCCTCAACCTTGCTCTTGATCTCGGACTCGGTCGACTGGGACTCGGCGACCTCCGTGAGATAGTCGTCGAGGGCTTCCCGTCGCTGCGCTACGGTATCTTCCGCCCTGGAGACGGCGACCTGCGCCTCTCGTATCTTTTCGGCCTCATCGGCTTGGAGTGTTTCGAGGCTCACGTTCAATTCCTGAACGGCGTCGTAGGCGTTCAGGAATTCGTCGCCGATACATGCTCGGTGCCTGCCTGCCTCGAGGTTCCCGCAGTCCACGAGGACCTCGCCGGGGTAGAGGACGGCCCACGAGTAGACGATCACCTCGTTCCAAGGAGTCGCGGGCTCATCCCGGAAGATGCCCTGTTCGAACAGAGATTGCATCCTCTCGATGTGGGGGCCTTCGAAAATGCTCACAAGGTCGGTGCCATGGGCAGCGAATACTTCGTCGGGGGACTGGTCCACCGAAGAAGCGACGTTCATGCCCAGCCACTTCTCAAAGAGGGCACTGTAGTCGCCCTGCGCAACGTCAAGGTCGTCCACAGCCGCCTGAATGTTATCTTCCGCGCTGCGCTCAGTCGTCTGCAGCTTGAACTGGGCGGTGAGAAGGCTGTCCTGCGCCGAGTCGATGTCGGCCTGGTAGTCGGCGATATCCTCGGCGGTGGCGGCGGTAGTCACATCATCAACCGCTTGCTGCGCCCCTTCAACATCGACCTGCGCGTCGGCGACCGCGGCCTGGGCCTTCGCCAGATCGACAGCGGTCACACTCGTGAGCGCTTCCAGCGCCTCCCTCGCGGAATCCAAATCCACGCGGGCCTTCGTTACAACGGCGTTCGCCGACTCGATGTCACCTTCAGTGGGGTTGAGGAGCGCGTCCAGTTCGTCATGTGCGTTCTGCAATGAGACGCGCGAGGCGGTCACTTCCGACTGGGCCTTCACGACCTCCTGAAAGGTAGGCGTGACCAGTGTGACCTTGTTTTCATTGGCGGTCTCGAGGACTTCCTGCGCCTTAAGGATATCGATGCGCGCCTGCACCAAGAGATCGTCTGAAACGACTCCGAGTTCGCTCAGCGTTTCTTCTGCCTCTTGCAGGTCGAGCCGGGCGTTCGCCACGTCGGACTCGGCCTTGGCGATCTGCGCCGCCGTATAGGGACTCCGTGCCTCTTCAAGAGCGTCCTCGGCGTTCCGTACGTTTATACGGGCCTGGGCGATGGCTTTCTCCAAGTTGGCGACGGTCTCGGCATCCAGCACAGCGAGTGCGTCGCCCGCGGATACCCTGTCGCCCTCCAAGACGGTGAGGTCGGAAACGAACCCCTGCTGGCCGAAGGTGATGGTCTCGCGTGTGGTGTACGTGAGAGTTCCGGTCACGCTGATGTCGTTCACGAGGTTGCCGCGTGTCACGGGGACCAACTGCGTTTGCGCATCCTGTTCCTCATCGCTCGAATCGGTAACCATGGTGAAGCCGTAGTATCCGCCCGCGACCACCGCGACCACGATGACCACGACGGCCCACAGCCTCCACGACTTCATTCGTTCCAAGATGTCTGTCAGTGCGTTCATGCCTGTTCCTCTGTTCCTACTTGACGGTTTGTGTGTGATCCGAGTGAGGTCATGGTGAAAGGATGTAATCCAATCTGCCCAGAAGAGTGGGATACCTCAGTCCTGCTGAATAAACTCGATCCAGTTGCCCTCGGGATCCTGCATGTAGCAGGCCCATCTGCCGGGAGCTATGTTCGCCGGAGGGTTCATCTCGATAGCGCCATTTGCCATCACGCGCTTGAAGGCAGCCTGGATGTCATCGACGATGAAAGCCACATGGCTGCCGCCGATGATTGCTCTCTCCTCTGAGGCGCGTTCCACGGGAGAAGGATTGACGTATTCGATCAGTTCCAGGAAATGCTCTTCCCCCTCGGCGGCCATTTTGGCGATCCTCAAATGGGAGTTCTCGTAGCCGACAACCTGGGAAATGGGAGCTCCGGTGCGCTCAAGCCTGTCCTGCACTTTCAACCCGACGATCTCCTCATAGAACCTAACGGCGGATTCAAAATCTTTTACGACGAACCCTGCGTGGTTGATTCCTCTTATCACTGTAACGCGCTCCAATCCAATAAGTTATCTTAGTTCAAACATTTTGAGTAATTCGATTATAACGTGCATATCGAAGTACAACTAATCACGAGAGACTCGTTCCTGGTCTGTTGGAATGGTAAATCGGAAGGTCGTACCTCCGCCGAGACTGGTCGTCGCCTCGATTCGGCCGCCGTGGGCCTCAACGAGGTTTTTCGCGATGGCCAGTCCCAGACCAGCGCCTCCGGTGGCGCGAGTGCGCGCCGGATCGGCACGCCGGAACCGGTCGAATATGGTGTCGATCACCTCATTGGGGATGCCATCTCCCGTGTCCTCGACGGTAACGAATATTTCGTCCGTGGAGTACAGCCCTGCACGCACGGTGACCTCGCCTCCGTGCGGTGTGTGCCGGACGGCGTTTTCAAGGAGATTGTCGACCACCTGGAGAATCCGGGCCGTGTCCATTCGAACGGGTGGGATGTCCTCGTCAATTTCGGTGGTCAGCCTTATCTCCTTGGAGCGGGCCTTCGCCGTGAAGCCACTGGCGGACCTTTTGAGCAAGTCGCCGATGGGGGCCTTCTCAAAGTTCAGACGAAGCACGCCTGCATCCAGCAGGGACAGGAGCTTCACGTCCTCTACGAGATGGTTGAGTTGCAGCACCTGTTGGTGGATGCTCTCAAGGGTCTCGTCGCTCGGGTTGATGACGCCGTCCTTCATCGCCTCGACGTAGCCTTGGATATTCGAAAGGGGCGTCCTGAGCTCGTGAGCGACGTCCGCCATCAAGTTGAGACGCTGTCGTTCAGCCCGTTGGATGTCGTCGGCCATGGAGTTGAAGGTCGCTCCAAGTTCACCGATTTCGTGCGTTCCGAGCTGGGGCACCCGATGGGAGTACTGTCCGCTTCCAAAGGTTCTCGCCGCTCCGCGAAGCACCCCGATGGAGAGAAGGGCTCGGCGCGAGAGTAGGGAAACTAGTGCAATGCCCGCAATGCCCGCCGCGATGCCGGTCCAAAACAGAGAGGCGTCGAGGGTTGCGAGCAGCCGCGACACGGGCGGCTCCGGGACACTGCCGGGAATGTCCGCCGGTCCCATTGCGATTGACGCCACATCGTTCTTGTCTCCGTCCTTCAAATTGTAGATGTGCTTGCGGAACCTATTGCCGTCGCCGGCTATTCTGCGAGCGCCGGGTCCGGGCGATGTATTCTGGTCTCTGTCGAATGCCGGCACGGGACGCCTGTCCTGCGTTGGTGATGCTGTCTTCTGGCCGCTCACTAAAGCCACCGGCATACCGTTGGCGTCCGTCAGCTCGATGTTCCAGTTGTAGAGCCACTTTGCCTGTTCGAGAGTCGGCCCGAGGCCGGATAGGTCTTTGTTGTTCTCATAGTATTGATTTACGACCCATTGGATTCGCTCCGCCCTTGCTTGCTCGACCTCTTGCTGGTACCGCTCAATTTCCCGTTCTGTGGCGTAGCGAACGTAGAGGCTCACGCCGAGGAGTGACACGACGAGCACGAGGGTAAAGCCCACGATTAGACGGAGGTGGAGACTGGACAGCCAACTCTTAAGTCTTTGCATTGCCAAACCTGTAGCCTACTTCATAGACGGTGTGTATATATCGCGGCTCGCCTTCCGCTTCGAGCTTCCTCCGCAGGTGGGAGACGTGGGCGTCGACCGTTCGGTCGAAACCGTCGAAGTCGTAGCCAAAGGCCCTGTCGATGATCTGGTCGCGGGTAAATGTCCTGCCGGGATCGCTCACGAACATAACTAAGAGGCGAAACTCGGTTGGTGTCAGCGTAAGCTCGCGGTCTCCTATGGACGCCATGCGATGGTCCTGGTCGACAGTGACATCACGGTACTTGAAGACCGCACTCTGTTCCTCACCTTCCTGTCTTGCCACCCGGCGCAGCACGGCCCTGACGCGAGCGCATAGCTCCCTCGGGCTGTATGGCTTGGTGATGTAGTCGTCCGCACCCAAGTCGAGTCCGGCAAGCCGGTCCTCTTCGCTGTATCGAGCGGTAAGCATGACGATGGGAACGTCCGATTCCTCTCGAAGCACTCGGCAGACCTCCTCGCCGTTGAGCTTCGGGAGCATGAGGTCAAGGACCAGGAGATCGGGGTCGTTCTCGCGGGCGAGACGGAGTCCTTCCAAACCGTCGTTGGCGACCAAGACGTTATGGCCGTCGTGGGCCAGATACGTGCTGGCGATCTCAACGACGCCGGGGTCGTCTTCCACAAGCAAGACCGTCGTTTCCAACCTGTGTCCTCCTAAGACTGCAATCACTTGAAACGTGGAGACGGCAAGGGAGTTTGCACTCGCCCGCCGCCTCCACTGTCGTCCAAGGGTATCCTACGGGAGGTGCGTTAGCCCGTTAGACACCCACTCTATAGGTCCGCACTTCGCTAATTTCTATGCCGATGAACCTTCTACAGCGGGAGTGGAGTCGGTGTTCTTGTTGCCTTTGTACAGGTTCCAACCGCGTCCCGATCTGCCTTGGAAGCTTCCCTTGCCACGGAACTTTCCGTGTCCGGATGACCTACCGTACCCGAATCTTCCCCGACCGCCGTACCCGGCCCAGACGCCGTCGGGCTTCTCGTCGTACCACTCGGTGAGCGAGTCGGCCTCGTCCTGCGTCATCTTTTCGGCTTCTACAGCCTTCTCAACCGCAGCTTCAAAGTTCTCGTCCATCTTCTCGACACTGGCGTCGAATCGTTCGAGTGCGGCATCAGCCTGCTCTTGCGTAATCTTTTCGGCCTCGACGGCCTCGTCGAGCTTGGCTTCAAGGTCTTCACGCGCGTTGGGGTTGTAGCTGAATCGGAGCCATTCCCCGACGCCTTCCGGCCGGTCGTCCAGCCAGTCGCTGTAGGAGTCGGCCTCTTCCTGCGTGATCTTCTCCGCCTCGACCGCGTCCTCAAGCCATGCATCGGTGCGCTCATCCTGCATTTCCGACTTGGCCTGGTTCAAGGCGTCTTCGACGGTATCGCTCTCAAGGCCAAGTATCTCGGCCACCCGTTCCGCGAAGGTCTTCGTCTCACTGTCCTCGTCGGCACTTTGCGCCAGCACCGTGCCGCCTGCCAAGCCCAGAGCCACCACGATGGCGGCCACCAGGCCAACTATCAGTTTCTTCATACCCTCACCTCCGACATGTATTCATCTCACCTCTGCGTGTTACCACTATAACGCCCATGTTTGAAGATGTTATGAAGGACTAAGAAACCACGGAAATCAGCAAGGAAAATCGCAGAGGCGGGGTACGCGATTCGGCCTCTCCCTTACCTAGGAAGAGGCCGAATAGACCCTCTATTCACTTGGAAACGCTGAGCGAGGCAGAAAGTTCCTACATGTAGTTCAGCGTTGGGACACGGAAGGGCGGTGTCATCCCCGCCTCGTCCATCACGTAGGCTTCTTTCTTGTAGATCTGGATGCGATAGTGCTCATAGTCGGGCACGTACATGTGGCCGTGCTCGTCGACGCGGACAGAGCGGGGACGAGCGAAGTACTTTTCCGGCTCGTATGCGGCCGTCTCGCGCATCCGGCGGAGCTTGGCGGTGCGAGTGAACATCCTCTCCAAGTTGGCTCTCGACATGGTGGCGTCGCCGACGAACTTCTGGACGAAGTGGCCGTCCGGCGCGAAGAGTTGGACGCGGTTGTTGCCCCAGTCGCACACGTAGATGTCGCCGTGCATGTCGACAGCGACGCCGGAAGGACGGTACAGCTCGCCGTCTTCGTGGCCTGACGTGCCGAACATGCGAATGAACTCGCCGTCCGGTGAGAATAGCTGGATCCGGTCGTTTCGCCAGTCGGCAACGTAGATCGTACCCTCTTCGTCGATGGTAATGCCCCAAGGCGCATTGAACTGTCCGGGTCCGTCCCCGAACTCGCCGAAGTGGGAGATGTAACGTCCGTCCTTCGTGTATTTCTGGACTCGGTGATTCATCGAGTCGACCACGTAGAGGAGGTCTTCGCCGTCAATGGCCAGCCCTGAGGGACGGTCAAGCTGACCCTCGCCGCTGCCGTGTTCGCCCCATCTACCGAGGTACTCGCCGTCGGTGGTGAAGCCCGATATACGATGTGTGGCGCTGTCGGAGATGTAGAGCTCCCGCTGTTCGACATCGAGCTGGATCGCCATCGGCCACATGAAGCAGGCGTCCGCGACGCTTTCCTCGTACGACTTCCACCCGAAGCTGCCGAGGTTGTCGTCCTCGATGTTGGTGACGAGGATGGGGCCCGACTTGCCCTTGGTGTACATGCTGCCCTTGCCGATGACGTACAGCCGTCCGTCGCGCGCGGGAGCGACGTCTGTGGGGAAGTGCATCCGCATGAACTCGCCGATCGTCTTGAGATAGGGGAATCCTGCTCTCAGAAGTCCGTATGGTCGCATTGTGCGTCCTCCTTGCTGGTTGTCCTCATCGTCGATGACGGGAGGCTACATTCTCTAATTCAGCTGGTACTCTCGCGTCGCAACTATCAGTTGAAGCATTCTCAGAACGCGGAACTCATTGATCTCACGCTTCGAATCGTCGCTCAGGTCGAGGTCCTGGCCCTGCTCGGCGTAGTTGAGAAGTCCGAGGATGCTCTCCTTGCTGAGTGGAGCGGGACGGACCATCTGAACGCACTCGCCCACGAACTCGGCGGGAGACGAAGGGTGACCGATCTCTTTCAGCCGGTCGATGATGAACCGGACCGCGGGCTTGTCGGAGTCGTTCAACTCGTCGACCGCGAAGTTGACTCGCTCATTCAACGTCCCACCGTCGATCCAGCCTGCGCCGAAGGGCCAGCCCTCGACCGTCAGGGGGTTCATCAGAGACTGTCCCATCGAGCCGGACGCGCCCGTCACGCGGGACATACCAATCTCAATCTCCTGGTGCTCGCCAGTCAGTTTGACGACGGCAGTGACGAGTTCCGTCGGTGTCTTCACCCGCATGTAGCGGGCCTCTTTGAAGAATTCCGAGTTGAACAGGACACGGAGCATGGAACGGATATCGCCGTCCGAGCCCAGGTAGGCCTCCATAAGGGCATTAATCGCCTCGGAGTCTTTCGGCGGGATTTCGTTCCAGCCTGAGACGGGCGGCTCATCGGCAACGAAGTAGTTGTACATGTGCCTCGCTATGAACCGAGCCGTCGCCGGCTGCTTGACGATGATGTCCACGATGTCATATCCGTCCCAGTCACCGGTCTCACCCAGGAATTCTTTGTCGGAGTGGTCGTGCTCTTCTTCCACGTACACGAACTTGGAGTGGTAGCCGCCGTACTTGCTACCCGCCCCCGGAATCGGCGTTTCGAGCGTCCAGCCCGTGAAGGCGTAGGCGGCGGCCTTTACGTCCTCCTCAGTGTAGTTACCGACCCCCATGGAGAATAACTCGAGCAACTCCCGCCCGTAGTTCTCGTTCGGCTCGTCCTTGAGGTTCTCGTTGTTGTCGAGCCAGAAGATCATGGCGGGGTCCTTCGAGAGCTCGACCAGGAGCGTGCGAAGGTCGGTCATCCCCAGCTGCCGGAACATGTTGATTTGAGCCTGCGCCGATGGGTTGTGGGCAGACTTGGACTGCCCCGTCGCGAAGATGTGATGCCAGAAGAGGGTCATCTTCTCTTCCAACTGGCGGCGCGAGTTGAACATTCGCGACCACCAGATGGGGCCGTACCCGGCGTTGCCGGTGCTGTAGAAGCGCTCGATCATGTCGATGTCCACGTCGGGAAACCGTTCGGGGTGGAGCAGGTCCTCCACGACGTCCACGTAGGGACGGGACGCGAGCACTTCCAGTTCGTCGAGTCGCGCGCCAAATCCGGCGCGTCGCATCAGGTGGGCGTACAGGTCAAGGTCGGCAGTCGCGGTTGCCATAACAGAGTCCTCCTGCGAGACATTCGCGTCGTTCCCGTATTTTACCAGCCTGCCCGCATTGTACAAGAAGGCTGTCCGCCATTTTCAACTACGCCAAGGAATTCCATTCTGAATTTTGTCGGATGGGGAGGAATTCGTAGGCGCTGATCAGTATGTCGCCTTTCCGCTCGTTCCGAATCGCCAGCCGCGCTGTCCGCCGAAATTCCGATCGAAGCCGCGGGAATGGAATTCGTCGTCGGAGACTCCTATCAGTTTCCCATTCTGCAGGTATTCGAGATCGCTTCCATACAGGTTTTCAACCAGAAGACTAGTGAGCCGCTCCCTCTCATGGGCCAACGAAGGGTCAGCCGAGAGGTCGTGAAGCTCGTCGGGATCAGCATCAAGGTCGAATAGCTGGAAGTGGTTCCCGAGGGGATAGTAGATCAGCTTGTATCGCTCATCGCGTATCATCCGGGAGGCGGTCTCGTTCTCCCAGTGCTCGCCGTAGATGTAGTCGCGCTTCCGGTCGCCGAGCATCGAGAGACCCTCAACCGAATCGGGGATGGGGACGCCGCAGATGTCGGCGAGGGTCGGGAAGATGTCCGCCTGCACGACGAGACGGTCGTCGCGGAGGTCTTTGCCGATGTCTCGGCGATTTGCGGGTGGCATGAGGACCATCGGAATCTTTGTCGACTCCTCGTAGAAGAGGTCCTTGGCCCACTGGCCGTGGTTGCCCAGCATTTCGCCGTGATCGGACGTGAGCATCACGACGGTGTTGTCGAGGAGGCCCTCCTCCCGCAGCATCCCGATGACCAGCCTGATCTGGTGGTCGAGGTGGGTGCACATGGCGTAGAAGCCCTGACGTGCGATGCGGACGGCGTCCTCGGAGTAGGGGTTGCGTCCCGACCATCTGCGCGCCTTAATGCCGCTGGGGAGGGAATCCCAGTCCTTCGCCCACTCGCCCACGAACGGCATGTCTATCTCACGGTCGCGGTACATCTCGATGAACTGCTCCGGAGGGACGATTGGAGGGTGCGGCTCGCTGAAGGACATGTTCCAGAAGCCGGGCTTGGTGGGGTCGCGCCTGGCGATGTACCGCGACATCTGGCGTACGGTCCAGTTGGTCTGGTGGAGGTGTTCGGGCAGGTGCCAGGGGCGCACGATGTAATCGTTGTGGCCCATCGCGTGGGTGGCTTCCTGTCCGGCGTAGCCCTGCTCCTGCAGGAAGAGCTCGTAGTCGTCCCTCAACAGGCCGAGGTGGTGTCTTCCTTCTTCGTTGATCAGGGCATCGTCGAACCCGATGCGGTCGTGCTGGGGGTAGACGTGCAGTTTGCCCACCGAGAAGGCCTGGTAGCCGTTGTTCCGAAAGGTCTGGGCCATCGTCGGCAGGTCGGGCATGGGGAGGTACTCGTTGAAGACGCGGTCTCCGTGCGTCCGTGCCGAGACGCCGGTCATGATCTCTCGACGGGCGGGAATGCAGGAGGGGGTGGCGGTGTAGGCGTTCGTGTACGCGACGCCGTTCCCGATGAGCTGGTCGAGGGTCGGTGTCAGGACGGTCGGGTGTCCAAGCGCTCCGATGAGCCGACCAAACCAGTGGTCGGCAGTTATGAGGAGTACGTTTGGCCTGTCGGGCACGTATGCCTCCCTACGTCTTTTGTCCCGCAACGTGTAGATGGGGTTGGAATGGTCGTTCTCATAGTGAACGGCGCGACGGCGAAGGGTAGTTAGGGGACATCCGCTGTAGGTGTAGGTGTCGCTGTTAGTAGTATTGCAGCCATTCTATCCCTACCGAATGCGAAGTGGAACTTTCTCGGTACTGTCATCGAACGGTATTCATCCATCCTGTAGTCCTGTGATTCCCCGTCGGAACAGTAAACTACATCACCAGGCAAAGGGCTTTCTTCCCTGATACCTACGATTTCTAGCTGGGAACCACTACCTTGCCGTGTTTCCATGTACACGATACCTGAGTGGTTTGCGGGATTGAAAGTGTCCAAGACCTCAAACCCCTTCTCGCAGTAAATGGCAAAGACAGGAATCGGTGTTGTGGGGCGAGGCGTAGGGGAAGCATGGTCAGGAATCTCGCCCGCGCTTTTGGCGTACGCATCATCTGCCTTGTCTGTCGCGCCCCATATCAAAGTTGAAAACGTGAATAGGAGAACCGGAACGCCTAGACCAATGACAGTGAACCAACCTTTTCGCATATCCATCGGTTACCTACCGGTTACCTACCTTGAATGAGTATTCCCCCTCGCGCCCAGCGTATTACAAAGGTGTTGACAGACACCCGATGCCCTATAGTGTATGCATTGCTAGGGGTGTGGTGTTCGAGTGGTAGGCTGAAACAGCCGCCGACAAATCATGTATACATTCAAGGGGGGACTTCCTTCGTACTCCGTCGTGGTGTAGGCGTTGGTATAGGCGACGCCGTTGCCGATTAGCTGATCGAGGGTCGGTTGCAGGACGGTAGGGTGTCCAAGCGCTCCGATGAGCCGACCAAACCAGTGGTCGGCAGTTATGAGGAGTACATTTGGCCTGTCCGGCACGTGCGGCCTCCGTGTGGGGCGTGTCTTTTCCTTTGAATACGGGTGCGGGTCTACATTCGCGATGGCATATTCGAAGCCGGCCCTTCGTGTCCGAAGCGGTATCCCCGCTGGTTTCCGAATGACCGGTTGGGCGTGGGGTGCGTCAATTCCGGGTTCGGGTCCGGCATTCCCACCAACTTGCCGCCGTCCACCCATTCCAAGTCACCGCCGTACATGTTCTCGATGAGAATGTCGGTTAGCCTCGTCTGGACGTTGGCATATTCGGGGTCGCCTGAGAGATCGCGAGTCTCACGGGGGTCTTCGTGCAGATCGAACAGCTGGGTCACGTTTCCCTCGGGGTAGTAGATCAGCTTGTAGCGCGTGTCGCGGACCATTCGAGTGGGGCGGTCTTCCTCCCCGTGCCCACCAAAGATGTACTCGCGCCTCTCGTCGCCGACTAGGGAGAGACCCTCAACGGTGTCAGGAATGGGGATGTCGCAGATGTCGGCGAGGGTCGGGAACACGTCGGCCTGGACGGCGAGCCGGTCGTCGTGGACGTTTCGGCCGAGGTCGTCCCTGTCCGCGGGCGGCATGACAACCATCGGAATCTTGGCCGAGTTCTCGTACATTACGCTCTTGGCGAACAGTCCGTGGTTGCCGAGCATGTCGCCGTGGTCGGACGTGAATGCGACCACGGTGTTGTCCAATAGGTTCTCCTCGCGCAGCAGCCCGATGACGAGCCTGATCTGGTGGTCGATGTGCGTCGCCTGCGCGTAGAAGCCCTGCCGCGCTCGATTGAGTGCATCGGGCGAGTAGGTGTCGCGTCCGACGGGCCGCGCACGCAGGGCGTAAGGCCAGCCGTCCGGATCCTCCGACCAGTCGCCGTAGTACGGTTCGTCGATTTCGATGTCGCGGTACATGTCCAGGTAGGCCGACAACGGCGCAAGCGGCGGATGTGGCGGGCTGAACGACATATACCAGAAGCCCGGCTTCGTAGGGTCTCGGCGGGCGATGAATTTGGACATCTCGCGGATCGTCCAGTTCGTCTGGTGGAGGTACTCGGGCAGATGCCAGGGGCTCACCATGTAGTCGTTGTTGGAGGCGCCGTGTCCGTACTCCTGTCCGGCGTAGCCCTCGTCCTGGAGGAACAATTCGTAGTCGTCCTTCGTCATCCCGAACTGGTGGCGTCCCTCTTCGAGCAGGAGCACATCGTCGAAGCCGATCCGATCACGCTGCGGGTAGACATGGAGCTTACCGACGCCGTAGGCCTGGTACCCGTTGTCTCGGAAGGTCTGGGCCATTGTGGGGAGGTCGGGCATCGGGAGCGTCTCGTTGAAGACGCGGTCACCGTGCGTTCGGGCATGAGTGCCGGTCATGAGCTCTCGACGGGCGGGGATGCACGTGGGAGTGGGGGCGTAGGCGTTCGTGTAGGCGATGCCGTTGCCGATGATGTGATCGAGCGTCGGCGTCAGGATAGTGGGGTGTCCGAGGGCCCCAATGAGATCACCGAACCAGTGGTCGGCACATATCAGCATGACATTGGGACGGGTCACGTCGGCATCCTCATAGTGGCTTTACGAGTCCGATTGTACTTCGCCTGTGTCTGCGTTCTCAACGGCCTCTTCGAGGGGCACAGTTGTTGAGTTGTCGCTCCAAACTCCGTAGAAGTACTTGAAGACCTCCCGCGCGACGCTTGCGACCGGGACTGCGGCCACGACTCCGATCACCCCAAACGTCTCGCTACCGACGATCAGGAGGGCCATGATTACGATGGGGTGCATGTGGACCGCGTTTCCCTGGATGCGCGGCACGAGAAGCGAGTTTTCGAGGAGTTGCGACACGAGGTAAAGCGCCAACACCCACACGATCTTTTCCGGGTCCGTGGCGAGAGTAACGATGATGCCCGGCACCGCGCCGATGATCGGGCCTACGACGGGGATCGCCTCCGTGATTCCGGCCACCAGCCCCAGAAGGATGGCAAAGTCGATATCCAGCAGTAAGAGCCCGACGAAGACGAACAAGCCGATGAACAGCATCAGGAGCAACTGAGCGCGGATGTATGCTCCCAGTGAGTCGTTCACGATGCGGACGACTTCTCGGGCGTGTACCCCGGCGTTCTTCGGGAAGATTCTAAGCGACGAGGCGACGAGGCGCTCACCGTCTTTAAGCAAGTAGAAGAGCAGCACGGGGACTATGGCCAGGCCGATGATGAAGCTGAAGGTGTTGGCGACGGCCTGCAGGGTCTTCGTAAGGGTAGTCTGGGCGACTGAGAGAAGGGTGTCTCCGAGGTCGGCCAGTATCTCTTCGGCCTTGTCCCGCACGTCTTCGGGAATGTCGTCGGCGAATCTCTCGACGAGCTCTTCAACGGCCTCCCTTGCCTCGGTATAGATCGTCGGAAGATCTTCGATCAGGGAAGTAGACTGTCGAACTGCCGGTGGGATGATCAGGGCAAGAAGTCCGATGACGATGGCCAAGGCGGCGATGTAGATCACGGAGATCGCGGCGACTCTCGCCGCGTCCGGGTGCCTGCTTCGCCACGGCATAGTCCGCTCCAGACCTTTGACAGCGGGGAACAGGACGTATGCGAAGATGCCACCGAGGACGAAGGGGAACAGGGCGCCACGTGCGATGTAGAAGAGCAGGAAGACGACGACCACGCTCGCGACCACGAGGACCAGGCGCTTGCGGTGGTTCGGCGAAAGCTCCGTAAAGCCCCGCCATGGAGCGAATCCTTGATTCAACGTCCTGCCTCCGGGTCTATGGCGCAGTTCGGCAACTATACCACAGAGGGAATGTGCGGTTTCCCTCGGAGGGGCAAGGATGAGTGGGGCGAATCTGCTATCCTTTGGGGCGCTATGGAGAGACACGACCGACCTGCGCCACCGGACTACGGCATCATGTTCAATCATGACGGCACGTTTCACGGCAAGTCCGAGTATCCCCAGCGGACCGACGAATTGCTGGACAAGCTATACGGGCCGCTACAGAACACGCAGGTCGGGGCCTTCATGTGGTGCGTCGGCGCGGAGCAGGCTCGGTGGCCGTCCGACGAATTGGAGTCGATCTTCGATCCACGAGACCGGCGGTACGGGTCCGTCAAGGAGTTCCGAAGGGCGGAGAGCGTCCGCGCCATGTTTGACCGCGGGGAAGACCTGTACGGCGACATCGTACGGCGTGGACACGACCTCGGCATGGATGTGTACGTAGCCATCCGCATGAACGACAACCACTTCTGGTCGGACTCCGCGCGAAAGGCGTTCCCGCTCGCGCCCGAGGAGATGGCGAAGACCGTTCGTCCGGAGCTTACGCAGTTCCGCAAGGACCACCCTGAATGGGTGCTCGGCATCGGCAACGCGCCCCGGTGGGCGGTAACGTCGTGGAACATGGCGATTCCCGAAGTGCGGGAGTACGTGCTGCTCCGCATCCGGGAGGCATGTTTGCTGGCCGACTGGGACGGCGTGGAGATCGACTGGCAGCGCCACGCGTTCCACCTGCCAGGACAAGATGCGTACCGACTGCGGTACGCGCTGACCGATCTTCAGCGGGGCATCCGCCAAGTCGCGGACGAGATCGCGCGTGAGCGAGGCCGTCCCTTCTACATCCTCGCGCGGGTCGGCGCGTCCGAGGAGACCAACCGCCGCATTGGATACGACGTTGGGACGTGGATCGACGAGGGGCTGACCGACATCCTAGCGACGAACTCGAACTCCGGCAACGATCCCGGCGTTGAGGTGGAGCGGTACGTCGAGATGATGGAGGGGACGAATATCAAGCTCTATCCCGGATTCGACAGCCACGGCGAATTTGGAAGGGGTCACCTGGTGGAGCAGTCGCGATGGCGCGAGGCGTGGGTCCGAGGTCTGGCAAAGTCCTACTACGACCGCGGAGCGTCCGGCGTTCACGTGTTCAACTGGCACAACTACGCGGCGCAGTTGAACGGCCTGCTCACCACCATCGGCTCGTCCGATACTCTCACCGGCGTCGATACAATCTACACGCCGGTCAAGCGCCACGTCCGCAACCGAGCGGAGATACGCTACGGAGCGGAGCGCGACGACCGCCTGCTAGGGGAAATCCCCGTGCCCTTGTATCGCACACTCACCGGGGACGGCCCAACGTTCCATATCGCAGTCCACGACGACGTTTCCGAGGGCACCAGTGTCGAGCTTCAGGTCAATCTCGATCACTACTCGCCCAACGACGCGGTGTCGGTCACGCTCGACGGAGAGCTGCTCGGTGAGCCGGTATTACATCGCACAAGTGGGGAGGGCCACCTTTCAGAGGATGCCTGGCTGGTCTGGACGCTCGATCCCGCGCAGGTCGGCCGAGGCGTCCACGATGTGCGGATCGTCCTCGATTGCCGCGACCCTCGAATCGGTGTTCCCATAGTAATCGAGAACGTCGAGCTTCATATAACGTACTCCCAAGAAGGAGAATCGTCCCCATGAACCAAGGTCCCGCAAACGCCGCGAGTCCGCAATCACGGCCAGCACCGCCTGCCTATCGCATTATCTACAACTGGGACGGGGCACCGCACTTCTACTCCGAATACCCCCAGACGATGGAGCAGTTCCTGGAGAAGGTGTACGCACCTCTTGCGGACACGCAGGTGGACGCCCTCTTCTGGTGCATGGGCACACACGAGGCGACATGGCTCTCGGAGAACATTCCCGTGGTCGGCGATACCGTGGACAGGGTGTATGGTACCGTCAGGTCGATGCGCGACACGGAGAACCTCCGGGCGATGCTTGAACGTGGCGAAGACCCCTACCTTGCTATGGTCGACCGGGGACGCGAGCTTGGCATCGACGTGTGGACCTCCATTCGCATGAACGACCAGCACTTCTGGAATATCGACAGCCTCGAGACGATGCAGAAGTCCAACTCCCAGGGCCTGACTGACATGCGCAAGCAGCATCCTGAATGGTGCCTCGGCGATGATGCCCCGAACTGGTGCACGACCTCATGGAATATGGCGATACCTGAGGTCCGTGAGCACAAGCTCGACCTGATCGAGCAGGCGTGTCGACTGGCCAACTGGGACGGCGTTGAGCTCGACTGGCAGCGGCACGCTTTTCACCTGCCGGGCAAGCACGAGTACCGTCTACGCTATGCCTTGACCGACCTTCAACGGGCGATTCAACGGATGACCGATGTGATCGCCGAAGAGCGTGGGAGGCCATTCCCGGTGGCAGTGCGGGTCGGCGCTACTTTGGAGGCGTGCAGGAACATCGGCTACGACGTCGAGACTTGGGTGAAAGAAGGGCTGTGCGACATCATCATCGGCGGTGGGAACTCCGGCACGGATCCGTGCTTCGAGACGGAGGAGTTCCTCAAGCTCGTCGAGGGCACGGACATCAAGGTGTATCCGGGATATGACTTCGACGGCAGGCAGGCGGCAGACCGTTTGATTCCCCACTCGGAGTGGCGGAATTGGTGGTTCGCCGCGATGTCGCAGGGCCACTTCGAGCGAGGGGCGCACGGCATGTACGCCTTCAACTGGCACGCGAACGCGACCACCCGCCGCGAGACGCTCACGTCAATCGGCTCGCCTAAGACGCTTCGACGGAAGAACAAGGCCTACACGGCGATACAGAGAAGCATCGCCAATAACCCGCTCCGCGAGGACTCCGAACGCGACGACCGCTTATACGGCGAGGTCCCTGTCACCCTCTACCGCACCTTGACGCACGACGGACCTACAATGCACATCCCCGTTTACGATGACGTGGAGGCCGAGGGTGGGTCGGTACAGCTATTGGTCGAGCTGGAGCACTTCTCCCCGACCGGGGACGAGGTGGAGGTCACGCTGGACGGGACGG
>JAPOPA010000132.1 GCA_026713145.1 Chloroflexota bacterium | reverse complement strand
TGCGCCTGCGTCGTCCGGGGGTCCGACCGGCTGGACGTGAACAGGACGGTCCGCAAGCTGATGGGCGTCCCGCGCGCGTCCTTCGCCTCGGCGGAGGAGGTCATCGACCTGACCGGGATGATGATCGGGGGAGTCACGCCATTCGCGCTGCCGGACGATCTCCCGGTCTACGTCGACCGCAGGGTGATGGATCTCGATAAGGTAATCGTCGGGTCCGGCAGCCGGTCGTCGAAGATCCTGGTGTCGCCCGAAGCGCTGGAGCGGCTGCCAAACGCGCAGGTCGTGGACGGGCTGTCGAAGTAGGGGGTGGGGTGCCTTGGGTTCCGTATACGGCTCATTCAGGCCCGTCCCAGACGCTCTAACAACCGCCGCTGGGTACTCACCGAATTGAGGGCTGAGGAGTGCTTCATGGGCGTGGCGCTCGAATTAGATACAAACCGGGGATATTATCAAAGTCGCCGTCGTCCGAAGCGAGAGGACAGGAGAGGCGTATAGCGGTGGCGGCGATCCAAGCATCGGCTGTGTTCAGCTTGCGCCCAGCCCTCTCTAGTTCGACCCTCAAATTCGCGGAAATATCAGCCGTTTCGGGGTCCGGCCAGACAACCTCGTATTGTTCCAAGTGAAGCGCGAGATTATTCTTTTGACGCGCGCCCCATCGGGCCTTGTATGCTGCAAACCAAACTTCTTCAACCGTCTGGAAAGAAACCACCGTGCGCTGTCCGGTTAAGTGGGGCAGATAGAAGCTACTACGCAGGTCTCCCTTAAACACAAGCGAAACGACGCTTGTATCCAACACAATCACTGTTAATTGCCCCGCCGCACGTCACGCCCTTCACGAATGCCACGAATAAACTCGTCCACGTCGAATGGTTCACTGGTAGTAACCACCTTTGCGGGATCGAAGATTTTGGGATTCGGATCATTCAAGAAGGACTCGACATCAAAGGGATCACTCCACGAACCAGCTGCGCTAAGCTGTTGAACCTCGACCGACGTCCACCTGTCACTATCGTTGAACTTTCCCCTCCCTCTCACTTCCACGCGCTGTGTGGCAAGCCTAAGCATGTCCTCATTGAATTCCTCTGAGAATCTCAGTTGAATGTACTCGCCCGAGTAGTCGTGTAGCTGGGCCGTGCCCTTGTCCCAATTGACCTCATACAACCATCCATGGAGTAGGGCATCGGTTAGGCCGCTTGTCTTGCGGGCAGTAGTTGGCCTGCGTGGGACTTCCACCCTGTGGGGGTTGTCCCTGCTGCCAAACGAAAGTCGCACACCGTCCGGAAGTTTAGATGCTGTTAGATGGAGCGTGTCTTCTACATCCTTTGGCAGAGTGGATGCTTGCGTGCCATCCCACTCTTGTAGGGCTTCAATTGCACGGTTGCCGAAATCCTCCAAATATGGCTGACCGTCGGTAGGAGCTTCTACCTCTAGGTCAGCAATTAAGGATCCGGGCCGTATATCTACTAGACGCAAGGTGCTCTGGTCACGTATCCACTTTGGAGGCTGGCCAGGACCTTTCTCACGGTCTCCCAGGTGCTGCACCATGAGCCGGACCGCGTCTTGAATGCCCGTGAGGGCAGTGATGATCTCTGGCACCAAGCTGCCGGGCCGCGAATCATCAGAATCTGATAGAGCAAAAGTGAGTCTTTGCACCGCCATGACCTCCTCCCAACACTAGTGCGCTGCCATGGTGCTGCCGGAAGTACAGTATAGCATCCGGCTTTCACAGTCCGCTCCAGCAACTGACATACCAGTTCCCTTCAGATGAGGTACTCATTTGGCATCTTCGTCGATTCGAAGTTCTGAGTCTTCAACTGCATCCTGAGATGTATTGTGTTCAGCCTCTATACCTCTTCAAGGCCACCATCTCCACTCACTGAGCCATCCCCCCCGGAATACTGAAGAGAATTTCCCGAAAAATAGGTCTCAGAAAACCTTGAATGCCCTCAGATGAGGCGTATACTGGATTGCGAGGGTGTTGATTTCGAGCGAGTAAGCGGGCACCGTGCCCGTTTTTTGTTTGTCTTCCCCGAAACTGCGGATTGCCAACGAGCGATCGGAAGAAGGGAGCCTGCCGGGGCTAAGCGATCCCGGCCTGATGGGACTGTTCCTCCGTATTCTCCGATTCCCCCTGAACCATAAGCGGCGCCTCCTGGCCGCATACCTGTTTACAGCAGGCTCTACCGCCGCATACGTATTCCTCCCCGAACTCTTCGGCAACGTCGTCGACCTCATCAAGGACACGTTCGAGACGGGCGGGCCGGCCAACTCCACGATTCTCGGCATCTGTCTGCTCATACTCGTGCTCGGCATCGCGCGCGGCATCTTCTCGTTCGGGCAGATGTACATGGGCGAGTCGCTCGGGCAGCATGTCGTCTACGACCTGCGGAACCGGTTCTACGACCACGTCCAGCACCTCGGCTTCGGCTTCCACGACAGCCAGCACACGGGCAACCTGATGTCCAAGGCAATCACCGACGTGGAGGCGATCAGGATGTTCGTCAACCTCGTCGTCGTGCGTACGCCCTACTTCATCGGGCTGTTCATCGTGGTCGTGGTCCTGATGATGCGGATCGACTGGCAGCTTGGGCTGCTCAGCCTCGTGCTGCTGCCCGTGGCCATGACCGTCGCCAGCATGATACGGCTGCGGATGCGGAACGCCTGGCTCGAAGCGCAGGAGAAGTTCGCCGTCCTGAACACGACGCTGCAGGAGAACCTGACAGGCGCGCGGGTGGTCAAGGCGTTCGCCTCCTCCGACTACGAGGAGGAGAAGTTCCGGGTCCACAACCAGGCCGTCGCCGACGACATGTACAAGGCGATGAAGCTGCACGCGTTCAACGGCTCGTTCGTGCTGTTCATCTTCCTGCTGACGCTCGGCATCGTGCTGCTGTTCGGGGGGCTCGGCGTGATCGACGGGCGCATGACGCTCGGCGAGTTCACCAAGTTCGTCCTCTACCTGCAGATCCTCGCCCAGCCGTTCCGCATGGCGGGCATGATCGTGAACAACCTCGCGCGGGCGATGTCCGCCGGGACGCGGATCTTCGAAGTGCTCGACGCCAGGTCGCCGGTCAAGGACCGTCCCAACGCCGTCGAGTTGGAACGCGCCACCGGCCACGTGCGGTTCGAGAGCGTCGGCTTCGGGTACCGCAGGGGCACTCCCGTTCTGAGCGACTTCAACCTCGATGTTCCCGCAGGGCGAGTCGTCGCCCTCCTGGGAGCGCCGGGCAGCGGGAAGAGCACCCTCGCCAGCTTGATACCGCGTTTCTACGACACGACGAAGGGATCGGTCACGATTGACGGGACCGACGTCCGGGACGTGACGCTGGAGTCGCTCCGCCGGAACATCGGCGTGGTGCAGCAGGACGTGTTCCTGTTCACCGACACGATAGCCAACAACATCGCGTACGGTCGCCCCGACGCGAGCATGGATGAGATCATCCGCGCGGCGAAGATCGCACAGCTGCACGAGCACGTCGTGAGCCTGCCGGACGGCTACGAGACTGTCCTCGGTGAGCGGGGTGTATCGCTCTCCGGCGGCCAGCGGCAGCGCCTGTCGATAGCTCGCGCCGTCCTCCTCGACCCTCCGATACTGGTGCTCGACGACTCGACATCGAGCGTCGACGCGCGCACGGAAAACGAGATACGCAAGGCTATGGCATCGGTGATGGAAGGCCGGACGACCTTCATCATCGCCCACCGCCTCAGCACGGTGCATTCGGCTGACACGATTGTCGTCCTGCAAGAGGGACGGATAGTAGAGCGGGGCAATCACGTCGAGCTCGTGGAGCACGGCGGCCTGTACCGCGAGATCTACGACCTCCAGCTACGGCCACAGGAAGAGGTGTTGATGGAGTTCGACGTGCCTGGGAAGGTAGCGGCCGGGAGTACGCCATCATGATGGGCACCTTCGGCGGCAGGCCGTCGGGCGCAAGCAAAGACGGTCTGGACGAGGAGGTCTTTGGAAACGCCGTAGACCCGAAGGTCATCCACAGGAT
>JAPOPA010000385.1 GCA_026713145.1 Chloroflexota bacterium | reverse complement strand
GGGGCGACGTCGCCGTCGCCGTCGGCGCGGACGGAGGTTCGTCCCTGTCTCGCACGCCGATCTTCACCGTGATGCTGTCGTCCGGTTCGGTCTCCTCCACCTCGGCCCTGTTATCGTCCAGGCCGTCCCGAACCTCAACCATCACCTCGTAGCACCTGTCGCTGCCGACCTCCTGTTCAGTTAGCGTCCCGCAGGTCCCAGAGGCCGCAATTGCCTCGTAGTTATAGTCAACTCCCGTTTTCGTCCTAATCTCTCCGTTCGCCTCGTTAAAGTCAAACCTGCTGGCGTCCATCCCACTAATCATGTAGGTCAGCCTGTCGTTGTCTTCGTCGTCGGCGAACAGCCTTCCGACAACCTGTCCGGGCCGGAGGTTCTCATCAATGGTCCGCCAGACGGTGAGATCAGTGCCCCGATCGCTCCCGCCGGGCCTGTCATCAAATATCGGGTCGTGGTTTGCCCTGCTCGTCCTCCCCGAGCCAGATGACGACCATGCGCTCGCGCGCTCACCATTGTCGGCCTTTACTCGCACCTCGTACGTGGTGTCGTCGGCGAGGCCAACTATTTTGACTGAAGTGCCTGTAAAGTTGAGGCAGTTGTTCTCTACCGCGGTGCCGCAGTTATCGTCTGAGAATGGGTCGCTGCCTTTGCGCCACTGCACGTCGTAGTTGACAACGTCAGGACCATTGCTCTGGGGCGCGCTCCAGCTCACGTCAAGACTCGTGCTCGAATTCTCCGTCGCCCGAACGGTTGGGCGAGCAGGCGCGGACGCAGGCTCCGTCCTGTCCCCGACAACGATCCTTATCCCCGTCGCATCGCTGCCTCCCGCACCATCAACGACAGTCACAGTCACATAGTAATTGCAGGTGGTGGCGCTGGGAGTGGAGTCGTCGTAGCAACCTGGATCCTCGTGGTTCAGGGGCGCCTTCGTCCTTATCTGCCCAGTCCGGGTGTTGAAGTTGAACAACCCGGCGTCAGGACCTCCGAGTGTATAGGTCAGCGTGGTCGTATCCAGGTCAGAGGCGGAGACGGGGCTGCCGATGTTTTCACCCGCAGGCGTGTTCTCATCCACATTTCGCATAGCGATTGTGTTATCGGTTGATTGTGGCGGGCTGTTGCCCTCCTTATTGGTCGAGCCCGTTCCTACGAACGACCAGTTCACATGAGAATCATTCTCTCCGTTGGTCGCCCGCACCCGTACATCGTAGGAAGTGTCGGCGTCCAGACCAGTAATCGTGGCGGTCCTTTGGGTAGCATTAGGACTTACACCCGTTGTGCCAAAATCGGTCTCGGTACTCTTCTTATACTGCACTTCATAATCGAGGGCTGATGGCCCCGTGTTCTCAGGCGCATGCCAAACCACAAACAGACTCGTGGTCGATTCTTCTGCTTCGTCAGAAGGCGTACCATCTTTACCCGACACCACCGTCGGAGCGGCGGGCGCTGCCGGAGGCTCGTCGACGTCATTGACAGTGATCGTCACGGGCTGCGAGACGTCTGTTTCGTCTTCGCCGTCATCCACCCTGACCGTCACCGAGTGGGACATACCTCCACTCGCTTCGTAATCCAGCGGGGCCTTCGTGATGAGCTGCCCGGTCGAAGAGTCGATATCGAACAACGCCGCGTCCGTGCCCTCGAGGCTGTACTTCAGCGTGTTGCCAAACTCGAGGTCCTGCTCGTCCATGTCGGTGGCCGAGATGGGGGCGCCGATGTTGGTACCCGGGGGCGTGTTTTCATCCACGTTCCGCGAGTTAGTATTGTTGTCGAATACAGGTGCGACCGCGAAGACCACGTTATCCGAGGGGAGCAGGACTCCCAGGAGCATGGTCAGCGCAAGCGCGCCGACAAAAGCCAAGGTAGTGACAGGTAGGTAGTTTCTCATTATTTCCCCCAAACAGCCCCAAATCGAGGATTTCCCAAGCCAACGGCTGACGCACGGCAGGACGCCGCCGTCGCCTGATTAGGCCATATAGCGTTAGGCTACCGTTTTACGCCGATGTACTGTCAATTGAAATAAGGGTACAAAATTGGACAAATCTAAAATCTGTCCCAATTTACATGGCGGCGAGACTCCGCTGTGAGTCCCACGGTGTGTGAGAGACCTGCCCGCTCTTGACATACGAGAACATACGTACTATCATGAACTCAGCGACTCTTGAAAGACCGTGTTGTCCGGCACCAAGAAACGGCTGGCCAACAGTCCAACGTGTCCCGTTTTGTCCCGAAATGTCCCTCAAATTTTGAGATCGACACATCCCAAGTGTCGGAAGGTCACCAGCCCAATATGTCCCGTTTTGTCCCGAAATGTCCCTCAAATTTTGAGATCGACACGTCCCAAGATACGGAAGGTCACCAGCCCAATATGTCCCGTTTTGTCCCGAAATGTCCCTCAAATTTTGAGGTCGACACGTCCCGCGTGAAGGAAAGCGAGGAATCACCTGTCGATCGTTCTGCCCACGACCACAAGGACATTGTGGAGAACGCAGACGCAATCGAGTAGCGATCATTGACGCCAGTGAAACTGCGGCCTGCCCTGAGTGAACTGTCAGGTTTTGTCCGGAAATGTCAGGTCAAAAGAGACCCCCCTACTTCCGCAGTACCTTCCGCTGTCGTCCCTGATACCCTAGGGTCGACAACCCTCCCGGAGGTGATTCCGCCTTGAAACGACAGCGGACGATCTACTTCAACGACGCACGGCACTACTACCTGTTCATTTTCGAGCCGCCCATGGCGCTGGAGGACGCGTGGATCCCCATCGACGAGTGCGCGGGAACTTCGGTCGACACTTTCATCTACGGCGTCGCTCGCGGCGACGGGCTGTTCTACCCGTCCAAGGTGGGGCTGCGCTTCCTCGACGACACGCGAAGGTTCGATTCCGCGCCGTCTTACCGCGTGTGGCACAACATGCAGAGCCTCATCGACCGCGGCCTCGACCCGCTGACCGTCCTCATCGACCGGGCGCACGAGAAGGGCATGGACTTCTTCGCCAGCCTCCGCATAGCGCCGCAGGGAGCATCCGATCCGGCCGTCAGCACGTCGGAGGGCGGGCCCGGATTCCTCGACGACGATCTGCGGGAGCACAACTTCCTGCTGCTCAGGGAGCTGGCATACGACTACCCGACCGACGGCATCGAGCTCGACCTTGCGGCCCCTCCCGGCGGCAGTCCCTTCCTGTTCCAACCCAAGGACGCGGCTGAGGGAATGCCTGTCCTCACCGACTGGGTGCGCCGCGTGGCGGAGATGGCGCGCAACAGGCCGGGCGGCCGTGCCGAGGTGGGAGCGCGCGTCTACCCGACCGAGGAGATCAACACGCGCGTGGGCTACGACGTGCGCACGTGGATCGAGGAGGGGCTCGTGGACTACGTCACCCCGATGGTCTACGCCCACATGGTCGTCGACTCCAACCTGCCCATCGACTGGCTCGTCGAGGCTGCGAAGGGCACCGGTACATCGGTTTACCCCGTGATCTTCCCCTACTACGCGAGGGAGACGCGCCGGTATCACACCCGCGAGTGGGCGACGCCGGAGATGATGCGTGCCGCCGTCGCAAACTACTGGGACATGGGCGTGGACGGCATGTACACGTCCTTTCTCAAGTGGCCCATCGACGACGCCGGACGGACGATCCTCACAGAGATGGGCGACCAAGGTCTCGTGAAGGACAAGACCAAGCACTATCTCGGCAACCGGAGGACCAACATGAGCGATACGGTCGGCTACGACCTGCCGCTGCCGGTCGAGATCGCGCACGACGACACCGGCACTTCGCACGAGATTGACTTCTACGTCTCCGACGACGTTGAGGGCGATAAGGACCGCGTCCGCGAGGTGCGCCTCAAGATTCTCATCGCCGACCTCCTCGCCGACGACAGGCTGACGATCCGGTTGAACGGCGAGTCGCTGGAGAACGAGCTGTGCCGCCGGAAATTCGGCAGCTTCTTCGATGCCTATTGGGGCCAGTGGCTGGAATTCGTCCTTGAGGGCGTCAGGCCGCGCAAGGGCCGGAACGTCCTGTCGGTCACGCTTGACGAGAGAGCGAATGATGTTGCCGGCGCGCTCGTGATCGGGGACGTGGAGCTCATCGTAGAGCCCCACCCCCTCCCCTCCCGCCTCGGCCCGGGGTGATAAGCATCATCCGTTCGCCCTGAGCCCGTCGAAGGGCGTCCCATGACTCGACACGCTCACCACGAACACGTCGTCCCCTTTACGAAATCCCCTCTTGACAGCCCTGATAACTCAGCCCTATCATCATTGGCACAATTACATAGAACACTGCCCGTTCAGGTGCCCACCCAGGGAGAATAGGGAAGGCGGTTAGAGTCCGCCGCGGTAGCGCCACTGTAAGCGGGATTTGGGGTCGAAGCCCACTGTCGAGCAGCTCGATGGGAAGGGTCCGGCCAACATAATCCACCCGCGAGCCAGGAGACCTGCCTGAACGGAAGGTGACCGCTCTCCGCCTATGAGAGGGTCCCTCGGTCGTCGGGCAAGAGTCCCGGTCAGAGCGAAACCAAGACCTCCTGCGGAGAGCCGCGGAGGTCTTTTTTGTTGAGGACGGCAAGCATCACGGCGCTGCGCGGCTATCGCCAATCAGGGGTATCCACCCGGTTGGCTCTAGGCTCGTCCGCCCTCGTGCTCCTGATCATCGCAGTCGCGATCGTCTCGCTGAGCATGGGGCCGGTCAACATTTCGGCCAGCCATGTCGCCTCCATTCTGCTGTCCCACCTCGGCCTTGCCTTTACCGAATTCAGCCGCACAGAGCAGCTCGTAATCGAGCAGATCAGGCTTCCCCGCATCGTCGTCGGCGCATCGGTCGGGATGGCCTTGGGCGTCGCGGGGGCAACCATGCAGGGGCTCTTCCGAAACCCTATGGCCGATCCCGGCATTGTCGGCGTCTCCGCCGGGGGTGCGGTGGGCGCCGTCATTGCCATCGCCACCGGAATGGCGGGTCTCTTCTTCCTCGCGCTTCCCGCCTTCGCATTCGTCGGCGCAATCGCGGCATCGTTCCTCGTCTACGGCATAGCGGCAGTCGGCGGACGCTTCTCCATGGCGACCCTCCTGCTCGCCGGGGTCGCGGTCAACGCGTTCCTCGGCGCAATCGTCTCGGCGATCATCATCCTCCTGCCCGATAACGAAGCCCTGCGAGAGATACTCTTCTGGCTGGCCGGAGGTCTCGACTCTCGCTCGTGGGAGCACGTCCGCATATCTACGCCCCTCATCTTCGGCGCGGCCGCGGTCATCGCGCTGATGTCGCGCGACCTGAACCTGCTCATGCTGGGCGACGACGAGGCCCGGTCGATGGGCGTCCGGGTGGGCTTTGCCCGTCCTGTCCTCCTCGCGGCGGCGGCTCTAGCGACCGGAGCCGCTGTGGCGGTGAGCGGGACAATCGCCTTCGTCGGACTCGTGACGCCGCACATCCTGCGGCTGGTGCTTGGGCCGGACCATCGAGTCCTGATCCCACTGAGCGCGGCAGGCGGAGCCGTATTTGTCATCATCGCCGATACCGTCGCGAGGACCGTCATCCAGCCGGCCGAGTTTCGGGTCGGGATACTCACGGCGTTCGTCGGCGCGCCGTTCTTCATCTTCCTGCTCATCAAGAACAAACGTCAGACCTACTCACTGTAAAACGCGCCCATTCGGAAGGAGTCAAATTGTCGATTCGAAAGTCTAGAACTCTAGTAGTACTTTTCGTCCTCATACTCGCTCTAGCGTTGGCGGCATGTTCCTCGGATACGCCGGAACCAACCGCGGTACCTACACAGGTCCCGACAGTAGTGCCGACCGTCGCACCAACGGCGGTGCCGACCCCGGTCCCAGAGCCAACACCCGAACCTACGCCAACTCCCGTGCCCGTATCCAGCTTCTTCGAAGGCGTTCGGGGAATCGTCGATCACACCAACGACGGCTGGCCCCGAGAGGTCGAGGGACTGAACGGACTCGTCAGCATCCCCGCCAAGCCTCAGCGCATCATTACGGCCTCTGTTGGGCATGACGAAATGACCCTGGCGCTCGTGCCGCGTGACCGTCTCGTGGGAGTCGGCAGCGCGACCAAGAACGCGACTTACTCGAACGTCGCCTCGCTCGTCCAGCACATCACGCAAGTCTCGCGGGATCCCGAGACCATCATCGCCCAAGCACCGGACGTTATCGTCACGAGTCCATTCTTCCCAGCGGAGGCCATCGAGGCTCTATCTAAGATCGGCATCGCCGTTGTCCAGACGGAGTTGAAACACGACCCCGAGGCGCGGATAAACAGCATCCTGCTCATGGGCTACATTTTCGGCGAAGAGGAACGAGCCATCGAATTCGCGGCAGAGGTGAGCGAACGCCACGGGTCCCTCATCGCCGTTACCGGCAAGTCCGCCCCCAAGCCGAATGTACTTGCCCTGACCCAATACTCTGACAAGCTGTGGGTCGCTGGTGGCAATTCAACCGAGGGCGGGGTAATCACTGCCGCGGGCGGAATCAACGCCGCCGAGGAGGCTGGCATCGAAGGCAACCAGACGACCAGCCTCGAGGGCGTCATCGCCATGAACCCTGAGGTCATCGTCATTGCCCAACCGTTAGAGTTCGGCGCTGGGGAGTTCCGCCAAGAACTCCTCTCAAACGAGGCCCTCGCCGAGCTTCCGGCTATCAAGAACAACCAGGTCCACATCGTCGAGGGTAAGCACTTCACCACCCTCTCTTACTGGAACATCCGTGGGGCCGAGGACCTCGCACGGATACTCTGGCCGAGCGACTTCCCCGAGGCGTCGAACGAACCCTTCAGCCTGGCCAAGTAGGACACCATGAACGGAAGCAAGCCACAAGCGATCAGCACGCAGGACCTCTCGTACGAGATCGAGGGGAATATCCTCCTGGATGGCGTAACCATGCACGCCGATCGCGGTCAGCTTGTAGGGCTGATCGGTCCGAATGGGGCGGGGAAGTCGACGCTGCTGAGGAACATTTCAGGCATCCTGAAGAGTCGAAACGGCACCGTGCAGTTTGATGGCACGGACATCACGGAGCTATCGACGAGGGAGGTAGCCACAGCCCTCGCGCTCGTCCCACAAATCGCGCCATACACCTACGGATTCACGTCGATTGAGCTGGTGCTCATGGGCAGGTATCCACACCTGGGTCGATTCCAGATCGAGGGAAGAGAAGACGACCGCATAGCCCGAGACGCCATGGCCCTCACCGAGACCAAGGAGTTTGCCGACCGGACTCTCGACACACTATCAGGCGGAGAGCGCCAGCGCGTGTTTGTCGCCCGTGCATTGGCGCAGCAGCCGCGAGTCCTCCTGATGGACGAGCCAACGGCCAACCTCGACGTGCTCCATCAACTCAAGGTGCTCGACCTCGTCCGGCAGCTCGTCAACGAAGGC
>JAPOPA010000112.1 GCA_026713145.1 Chloroflexota bacterium | reverse complement strand
GGAGACGGTCGCGGGCGCAGCGTTTGGAATGAGAAGATGTTCGGCCCGAAGGTGTATGAGGCGTTTCGGCAGGTCAAGAAGGCCTTCGATCCCGCCGGCATCATGAACCCCGGCAATATCGTCGACTCCCCGCCGATGACGGAGAACCTCAAGATTGACCCGTCCTACCGTCCCCTGGAATTCAAGACAGGCTTCCGGTTTGCGCAGGAGGGGAGCTTCGCGCACGCGATAGAGATGTGCAATGGACAGGGCGCCTGCAGGAAGCTTACGGGAACGATGTGCCCGTCCTACATGGTCACTCGTGACGAGGAGCACTCGACACGCGGTCGGGCCAACGCGCTCCGTTCGGCTATGTCCGGAGCCCTGCCGGTCGACGCTCTGACGGGCGAGCGGCTCCGTGAAGTGCTCGATCTTTGCCTGGAGTGCAAGGGATGCAAAGCTGAGTGCCCCTCTAACGTGGATATGGCAAAGCTCAAGTACGAGTTTTCCTACCGCTACCACAAGGCGAACGGTTTCCCGCTTCGCAACCGTATCCTTGCCAACGTCAGTCAACTCGGAAAGCTCGGATCGTTCTTCGCGCCGATTTCGAACTGGTCGATGGGTATTGGCACGTTCAAGAACCTCGCCGAAGGCATGACCGGCATCGACCGTCGCCGAACTCTGCCTCCGTTCTCGAGCCAGACCTTCTCCCAGTGGTTCCGCGCTCGCGGCGGGTCGATGGTTGAGGGAACTCCAATAGGACAGGTAGTGCTGTTCTCCGACACCTTCACTGAATACAACTACCCCGACCTTGGCCGGGCGGCAGTCAAGGTACTGGAACACATGGGGTATGAAGTTGTCGTCCCCAGACCTCTGTGCTGCGGGCGTCCGATGTTGTCAAAGGGAATGCTCGACAGCGCCAAGGGCAATGCTGCGCGGAACGTCGCCTCCGTGCTGCCATACATTGAGCAAGGGGCGAAGCTGGTTGGACTGGAGCCGAGCTGCATATTGAGTTTTCGAGACGACTACGTAGACCTTCTCGACGGCGACGATGCCCGGCGAGTCTCGGAACACACGATGCTCATCGAGGAGTTCGTGGTCCACGCGCAGGCAAGCGACGGAGCAACGCTCCGATACACGCAAGAGCCGGGCCGTGTGATGCTTCAAGGGCACTGCCATCAGAAGGCGCTCGTCGGTATGGGTAAAGCGATAGACGTGCTCTCACAAATCCAGGGATGCGAGGTCGAAGAGATTTCCTCCGGCTGCTGTGGTATGGCGGGGTCGTTCGGTCTTGAAAAGGAGCATTACGACGTCTCCATGAGGATTGGCGAGCAGGATCTCTTCCCGGCAATACGCGATCGGAAGAATGGCGCGACCGTCGTTAGCGAGGGAATGTCCTGCCGGCATCAGATCGAGGACGGAACGGGTGTCAAGGCGAAGCACCTGGCTGAAGTCTTAGCAGACGCGATTTAGATTACTGTGCAGCGCCCTGATTGACTAGCCGGAACCCCGCGCCTACACTCTCTCCACACCTACAAACGTGAGGCCCACCATATGAATCGAGAAGATATCCGCAAGCAGATGATAGGCGTTGTGGCGACTTTACCGACGCCGTTTGACGAGTACTACAACGTCGATTACGGACTCATGGCCGCGGCGACGGAACTCTGGATTGAGAGAGGCCTGGTTGAGGGCAAGGCGGTGCTCAAGGTAGCCGCCGCCATGGGCGAGGGGCCGCAGCTTCGAGAGGACGAGTGGAAGGCCCTGATCCAAACGGTGGTGCAGGCGGCTGACGGGCGAGTTCCGGTCATGGGGGCAGTGCACTACAAGGACACCGTACGCACCATCGAGGATTTGAACATCGCGTCAGATGTTGGGGCCATGGGCTGCCAGGTCTCGCCGCCCATATTTAATCAGCCCACCGAGGGCGACATGCTGCGGTACTTCGAGGACCTGTCCAACGACATCGACATCGGCGTTCTCGTGTACAACACCCACTGGCTGCCGCACGGGGGAATCTATCCCAGCACCTTTGAGAAGATGACGGATTTCGAGTACGTCGTCGCCATCAAGTGGAATCCGCCCGAAGGGTCTCAGTACGCGGATATCTTCAAGTTGGCGGACACCTTCAATATCATGGACAACTCCGACCGTCCCATCGACTGCCACCGGCTGGGAGGACGAGGGTTCTTGACCGACGGGGTGGACGCCCATCCGGCGTTCTATCTTGATGTCTGGGACCTTATGGAGCAGGGCAAGTACACCGAGGCGCAGGCCCAGTGGGACAGCGTGATCCCCGACCTCCGGGCCTTCTATCGCGACGTTACCCAGGTCTCCGGCGGGGAGGGGCGTGTGGCGAAGGCTCTTTCGGAGGTAATGGGCATTCCGGTCGGCCCTCCGCGTCCACCGTCGCTTCCGCTCAGTGACGAGGATATGGCCAAGCTCCGCGCGTTGATGATCGGATGGGGATGGCCAGTGCCGGACGCTGAGTAAGGCGAGGAAGACTCGGCATTGCGAGCCTGAGAGAAGTGCTCCAAGTGATTGGGCAGGGCTCTTGCGCCGAACACGGTTCAGGTCATGTGCCGCCTGATTTCCTTGGCGATTTCATACTCGCGTTCGAGGCTCACGGTCACGTCGTGAGACGGCGTGGTCGGTTCTTTCCTCTCGAGTGACGCGATGTGCGGTGGCCCGTTGCCCCAGTCGCTGCCAACCTTTCGTCGAGGGACGACGTGCATGTGGAAGTGTGGGGCGGCCTGCCCCGCGATCATGCCATTATTCTGAATGAGATTCAGGCCTTCCGGGTCATATGCCCGAATGAGCGCGTCAGCCACTCTACGTGCTGCTCGCATGACGGCGATTGCTTCTTCGTTCGTAAGGTCGAACAGCGTTGGGGCGTGACGACGAACACAAACTAGGACCTGGCCATGCTCAAATTGCTTCCAGTTGACCATTGTCACTGTCTGCTCCGTCTCCTCGACGATAGCCTTGTCCTCGCGTCCCGCAATTGACTCGCATAGGAAGCATGGATCACCCGGTTGCGGTTGAGTACCCCGGCGGGCTCCGCCGGGACTGGGAGGGATCTCGATTGGCAAGCCGAACTCCTTTGCGTATAGACCGCGGAGTATTCACGCGATTCGACGGTGATTCGGCGTATGAGCGGGGCTCTTGCCGTCTACACCAAGACCGGAGTCTTCGTCGCGGATGCGTGCTGTTCGTCCGCGTGGTAAGAGCTTCTCACGAGGGGGCCCGAAGCGACGTGACTGAACCCCAGCGACATACCGATCTCAGCGAGTTCATCGAACTCACGCGGGGTGTACCACTTCGCGAGGGCGACGTGCTTCTTCGAGGGGCGCAGGTACTGACCGATGGTGAGGAGGTCGCAGTCGACCGAGCGCAGGTCTTTCATGGTCTCGATGATCTCGTCCCAGCTCTCGCCGAGGCCGACCATCATGCCTGATTTGGTCACGGCGTTGGGAGCAATTTTCTTGGCGTTCGCGAGCAGTTCCAGCGACTCGTCGTAGTCGCCCTTGGGCCGGACGCGGGTGAACACGCGACGGACAGTCTCGATGTTGTGGTTGAGCGTGTCAGGTTCGGCGGCCATCACCTTCTTTAGCGCATCGCGATCGCCCTGAAAGTCCGGGATCAGCACCTCGATCTTGGTGTTGGGCATCCGGCTGCGGACCTGGCGAATGGTCTGAGCAAAGATAAATGCTCCTCCGTCTGGGAGATCGTCGCGGTCGACGGAGGTTATTACGGCGTAGCGCAGTCCCATCTGCTCTACGGTATCGGCCACACGGATAGGCTCCATGAGGTCTATACCTTCCGGCTTCCCGGTATCGACGGCGCAGTAGGCGCAGGCGCGGGTGCAGATGTCACCGAGGATCATGAAGGTAGCCGTCCCGCGGTCCCAGCACTCGCCGATGTTCGGACACTGGGCCTCGGCGCAGACGGTGTTCAGTTGGGCGCCTTCCAACACGCCCTTGATCTGCCGGTAGCCCTCGCTGCCCGGCATCTTGACCTTCAACCGCGGTGGCAGCCGTCGTTCTGCGACCATAGTTCTCCCGCCGAAACGTGGATTCATGATATCAGAGAAGGGAGTGGATGGGGAAAAGGGGGTATTGCACAGGAAGAAGAGAGGTGGCGTCATTGAAGACATTGGGACTGTGGCAGCAACGAAAGATGAGTACCCGCGAAGGCGTTTTCAGATGCCGGGAGCAGCATACAGACGAGTTCGATGCAGTTTTGCAACTTGGCGAAGGGCTTTACCGGTAGGGCGCGCTTCACTATACTGCCCGGCATGGAACCGCTCAGCGCGACGCCCAATCCCTTCGGCGGCATCGTTCTCGAACCCGACCAGCTTCCCTCTGATCCTATGGAGTTCGCTCCCAGGCTTGAGTCTTCTCTCAAGGACTGGACTGCGGCAGGCTATAAGGTGGTCTGGATGGAGATTCCCTTGAACCGTGCGGGCCTGGTCCCGGTCGCCGGTGGGGAAGGATTCACCTACCATCATGCCGACGACCGGTACGTGATGATGTTCAAGAGGCTGGAGGAAGGCGCTTTCGTGCCGAACTACTCGACCCACTATATCGGCGCGGGTGGAGTAGTCATCAACGGTGACAATGAAATCCTGGTGGTGCGAGAGAGGCGAGACGAAGTGGGCTCAGGTTCCTTCAAGCTGCCCGGCGGGCACCTTCACGAGGAGGAGCACCTGGCGGACGCGGTAGTGCGTGAGGTCCTGGAGGAGACGGGAATCGAGAGCCGTTTCGTGTCCCTTGTCTGCTTCCGCCATCAGCACGCCTACCGGCACGGCAAGTCGGACATATATTTCGTATGCCGGTTGGAGCCGCTGAGCAACGACATCTCCAAGCAGGATGATGAGATTGCCGAGTGCATTTGGATGCCGGTCGAAGCGTACCTGAACGTGGAGAGCGTCAGTGTATTCAACAAGGAGATTGTGCGGGCGGCGATCGAGACCCCAGGGTTCGGGCCAATCGCCATCGCCGGCTACCGCGATCCGGCCAAGGTCGAGGTGTTTTTCCCCAAGGACGGGACGGAGGAAAGGTAGTCAAGTACCGGTTCCATATGTTTTTGGTTACTTCCTCAAATGCCCTCACCCCCGTATCAAGTACGGGGCAGGCTCTAACCCTCTCCCACGACGGGAGAGGGGATTAAGGCCTCTAAACTCCATTTATCATGCTTAAATGGGAACAGTACAAGGGCTGTGATGACTGAAGTCTCGATAGAGGACATTACGCGAGCGCTTGAACACGCTAATCGGCGGAGTGAAGCTCTTCTCGAAGTGCTAAGGGCCCTGCAGAGGGCGATACCGACGGATGAGGAAGATGCGTCGTCCGAGACGAAGGAGACCTTGACCAACCTCATCATCATGCGGACGCGCCTGAACGAGCGTCAGTCGGTCTTGCCGGGACTGTTGCGGGAGGCGGCAGGGGAGGGGCTCACTTCGGTTGGTCTTCCGGACGATGTGGCTGAGCAGTTGGGCCTGGGGTGAAGTACCGGGCCGTTATCTTCGATCTGTACGGGACGTTGGTGGATGAACTGCGGTACCCGTATAGGCAGGAAGTGAAGTACCAGCGCATGATGTCAGAGGTCGCGACCACTCTGGGAGTGCGAATCGACGAATTCAAGCAAGCGTGGTTCGACCCTTCTCGCAGAAAGATCGAGGGTGAGCTGAGACCAATGAGCGCGAATCTCGCCTATCTGTGTGATGAAGTCGATGTCGAAGTTAGTACGGAGCAACTGGAGCGTGCTGTTGCTGTCCGCTTGGAGCACATAAGACGCGCCCTGAGACCAAGGGACGGAGTTTTGGAAGCGCTGTCAGGTCTCCGCGATGCAGGCGTGAAGACAGGACTTGTGAGCAGTTGCAATTCCGATACCAGCGACCTATGGTCTTCCACGCCTTTCGCGGCCCTGCTCGATGCTTCGATCCTCTCCTGCGAAGTTGGCATGAGGAAACCGGATCCCGGCATCTATCGGCTGGCCTGCGAGCGTCTCACCGTCGAACCGCAAGAGTGCCTCTTCGTCGGCGATGGTGGGAGCAATGAGCTAACTGGCGCGTCGAACGTTGGCATGGACGCCGTGTGCATTCGCGCCCCCGACGACACCATAAGCGGTGACCGCGAGGACTGGCGGGGTGTGAGGATATCGTCAGTGGCGGAGGTGTTCGATCAGCTTGAATGAAGTCCAACTGGCCGAGCCCGTTGAATTGGGATCACATGCGCAGGGCCGTTATTTCCTCCGATAACACGCCAGACAGATCGGGGATGTTGTGAGATATCGCGCAATCTTTTTCGATCTGTATGGGACCTTGGTGGACGATCTCAGATACCCACGCAGACAAGAACTGAAGTACCGGCGTTGGAAGTCGAAAGCGGCTGCTATTCTCCGAGTTCCCGTCGACGACTTTACGCGTGTGTGGTCGGAGACGGTCCCGCATCAGAGTGTCGGCAAGATCGCAGGGGGCCATGCTCCATACGAGTTCATTTGTGACACCCTCGACATTGACGTGGCTGAAGACGAATTGAAACACGCCGCAGAAGTTGGACTGGAATACGTCAGATATGCACTGAAACCAAGGGAGGGTACCGATGAGACGCTGGGAAGACTCCGCGATGCAGGCATAAAAGTCGGACTCATAAGCAACTGCCTTGGCGACACCAGCGAACTGTGGCCTTCCACGCGATTTGCTCAACTATTTGACGCGTCCATCCTCTCGTTTGATGTTGGCCTGGTGAAACCCGACCCGAGAATCTACCATCTGGCCTGCGAGCGTCTTGAAGTTGATCCGCGCGACTGCTTATTCATCGGGGACGGGGGCAGTGGCGAGCTTACGGGCGCGTCCAAAGTGGGTATGGATGTGGTGCTCATCCGGGCCCCTTACGACACCGAGAGCGGTGACCGAGAGGACTGGCGGGGTGCGAGGATCTCGTCGGTGGCGGAGGTGCTAACTCTGGTGGAGTGAGGTGCTGAAGACGGGACGGCGGGCCCCATTCGGTCTTCACCTTCTAGACCGAATACTCAGAAATCGCCCATTTCGGTTGTCTCCGACGCCAACAATCATGAAAGTGGGGTTGGCATGTCGGTTGTCATTTTGCGGGCCGCTGGGGCGCTGGGGCATGGATTCCCGCCTACGCGGGAATGACGGTTTGGGGTTGGCGTTGGTAGTGAGGGGCGGGTTTCAATTCCGCCCCTACCATTTGATGGCCCTGCTAGGCGCCATTGTTCCAGCCGGCGATGAATGACTCCGCGTCGACGCCGTCCGGCAGGTCGCTGAAGTAGTAGCGGATGGGGCCTGACTGGAACGACGGCTCGAACATCTCCTCGTCTCCCTGGAGCATGCAGTCCAGAGGCTCGAACCGCGCCCAAAGTGTTTTCGACTCCTCGAATGTGAAGCGGTTTGCAAAGTCCGGTCCCCAGTTCAGAGTGATCTCGTGGGACGAGGATGCGCGGCTGCGGGACTCCTCAGTCACGTCGAATGCGGGGTCCTTCAAGGCCCGGATGTGAAGCGCGGCCTTCGACAGGTAGATCGTAAGCACCGTCTTGCCTTGGGGGCCCGCTCCAGGCTGGAGCGTCTCCAGCGCCGCCCGGTATCCGGCTGCATCCCGGGAGATGGCGGCCCGGAGAGCAGTCTCGGTGGCGTCCTTCATCTCCTCGCCCCTTCGAGCGAAGGCCTCGAATTTTCCCCTTGCCGAGGGAGCGAGGCTGTCGGCGAATCCCAACTCCGGGTATTGCCCGAATATGGCATGGCCGCCGTGGAGCGTCCGACGCTTCTTCGTCGTGTAGTTGCTCCCGGTGTGGAGGAGGAAGTTGCTGTAGATGACGCCGTCCCCGGCGTTCAACTCGACGGCAATGCCCTCGGCAGCGGTCTGCAGACGCTCGTTCGAGACGACAGTATCGCCGGCCATGTCCTTCATGAACTCGGTATTTTCCCTCTCGGTGTTGCGCCTACGGTGGCTGCCGGGGACGACCCAGAGGACGCTGTCGTCGTACATGGGCACGTTCCACTGGGTGTATCTTGGGCCGTTCTCGATGAAGTCGGCGGCAAGGGCGTCCATCGGGGCCATGTCGGTCGGGTGGACGTCGCGGTGCCAGCCCGTGCCGCCCGGCCAGTCACGCACGGGGTTGCACATCATCATCATGCTGGTGACGTTGGGCTGAGGATTGCACAGGAGCTGGGAGGCGATATCGAGCGTCTGCTCAGCGACCCAGAAGTCCTCGATCACGTTTGCAGTCTCCTCGTCGATCAGTCCCGGTCGCTCCATGTGGACACGGGGCTGCCGGGCCGTCTCGTACTGGCCGCCCGGTGGGTCATCGGGCGCTCGCTCGCTGGCCCAGACAGCCTTCTGCCTGTCCAGGATCGTCTCGCAACCGGCGCGCATGGCCTCCAGCTTTTGCGGCGGAATGACGTTCCGCAGTATCAGGAACCCCTGCTCCATGAATTGGTCTCTGTCTACCTTCATCTGATGTAATCCTCCCGAAGGACTAGAGTATTTCGACCCTGCCCGTAGCCGGTCACAGTCGTGGTGAATCGGGGTCCGAGGTGCGATCTCGCTGAATGGGCATTGTTCGGACCATTTTACTCGATTGGGACCTCGTCGCCGTGCCATGGGAAGGCGTAGGTCGGGTTGTTTGAGAAGCGTTCGAGACCGCATTCGAGTCGGACGGAGGTCATTGGCGGAAGCTCGACGGAGAAGTGCTTGCTGTTGACGGTCGTCGACGCGCAGTTCGTGGTCTGTTCGGCACGGGTGCGGAGGCCGGGGTTGATGCCGTCGTAGCTGTAGGAAGTCTCGTCGAAGCTAACGTCGGTAAATGAATGCTCGCCGAATGCGCCCGCCTGAACGATCAACGAACGCGTCTCGCACGAGCTAGTGTTGACGAGTTGGATGCAGACCTTGTCGGCGGAGAGCTCGTCGACGAGGGCGGAGACGTCGGGGGGTAGTCCCGGACGTTGCTCGCAGGCATCGAAGTAGCGGACGGTCGCGCGGAGGATGCCGCCGTTGTACAGCGGCGCGGGCGATCCCATGGTCGTCTGGATGAGGGCCTTGACGATGACGGGATTGGGAGGCCAGTTGTTGTCGTTGATGATCTCCTGGACTGTGCGGGTATCGCGCTCCATGGCCTCGATGGAGTCGGCCACCTGAATATAGTCGGCATTCATGGTCCGGACTGGCCAGTCGGGGTTCTTGCCGTCGTAGTACTGGAACCGGGAATACTCCGTCCGGGCCCCACCGCGGTCGCCTGTCGGCTCAATGTCATTCCAGTCGTCACCGCCGCCGTTCATCCAACGGTCGCGGACACGGGTGACGAGGTCGTAGTCTCCGTCGGACATCGAGGCGTGGTGCAGATGGGTGAGGTGAGGAGGACCGCCGCGGATGCTGAAGTCGCCGTAGGACGCCCAGCCGTCGGCTCCGTAGCTGGTAGGCGCCACCATGCAGCGGCTTTCGTTGTCCGTTTCAATGGAGTTCTCCATGAGGACGCGGACCTGTGAACGCAGCAATTCGAGGTAGGAATCGTCGCCGCCGCTGAGGAGGTGAGCGCACTCCGCGCCGATGATGAGGCCTAGGAAGAGGCGGTCGATGGCGCGTTCACTCGAGCTCCAGCCGTGCAAACCGCCCCACCACTGGCCGTCACGGGCCTCGCCGATTACGCCCGTGGGACCCACGTTGTCGGGGATGATCCCGCCGTTGGCCTCGATGCGGTCGATCCAGCTCTGGACGTAGTCGAGCACCCACCTCTTGTACTTCTCATCGCCGGTGTACAGGTAGGCGTTTGTCACGAGGGCGGTGGCGCAGAGATTGCTCGGTTCGTCGCCCTGGAGCACCATCTCGTCGAAGATGTCGAGTATTTCCTCGCGGCGGGCGTCGTCCTCGTACCAGCGGGGTTCGAGTTCCTTGACCCTTGGATAGAGGAAGTGCGGGAGTAGAGGCTCCGTGCTGGGATTGTCCACCATCGTGCCGCGGTGGCCGAAGTCGCCCAGCGACCTTGGGTGGAGCCAGTGCCGGACGAGGTGAACGTAGTCCGATTCGTTCCCGTCCGTGTGGACTATTGCTTTGTGCTGCCTCACGGAGGTCATGGGACCGGCCCCGCCGTGCAGCGGCGATCTGAAGATCTTGTACTCAGGATCCCAGTTGGGCGCGTCGGGGTCCTCGCCTATGTACATCGCGGCGAACTTGTGGGCGCGTTCGCGGTTTGAAGGGTTGGTCGGATCCGCCACTCCGAAGTCGTAGAGCATCTGGTTGCCCTCACCCATGTGGAACCAGTCGGCGTTGAAGGGGATGTCGAGGTTCCAGTACTCGTTTCGTAGCTGCGGCATGTACATGGGGTGATTCGGGTCTTCGTCGGTGAGTTGGCGCTCCTCGCTGTAGAGCCACGTGATGGCGTCCCACTCGCGCTTGGCGATATCGAGGAAGCGACGTGGGCCGCCGAGAGCGTAGAAGATGCCGCGCATCGAGCGGCTCTCGTAGGCGTCGTCGACATCGAAGAAGTGGTAGACGCGGCCGTCGGGCCTGGCGTACTTCTCGGTGGCGATGTCACCGGCGCGGGCGATGACGTCGAAGAGTTGGCGTTGCAGGAGAGCCCAGTCGGGCGGGGGAGCGATCTTCGTTGCGGTGATTGTTGGTGTTGAGGTGTCCATGGTGCCCCCTTGATTTGAATCGTGGGATTGGTCGGGTGATTATAGACGAAAACGGGAAGCTTTAATTAACCTGGCCTTCGGGTGAAAAGGGGTAGGGTGGCTTGTGCTGAATAGGCTATGCAGCTTGTAAAGCGGGTCTTCCCACCCTCACTCCAGCCCTCTCCCGTCGTAATGGGTATGCATTTGCCTATCGCTCCACTCTCCATTGACGAGAAAGCAACCCCGGCCCTGTCATTCTGAGCGAAGCGCAGCGGAGTCGAAGAATCTAAGGTGTTTGTCCTAAACGTAAAGCTGACATAGCGAAAGTCTTAGGCTGTTTTCACTCTTAGTCACGATAGAAGCGCGGCACTGGCTATCCAGTCTTGCGGTCATGGACTTTAGATTCCTCGCTACGCTCGGAATGACAGGAAGGCGGGGCCGGATCATAGCCACAATCCGTTTTACATACCCCTGTCAGCCCACGACGGGAGAGAGAGTTATGGTTAGGGGCGGGGATGTCGGCGTGTGCCGAACCAGACTAGGCCAGCCATGAAGCCGAGCCAAGCGGCGTCGGCGTTTGAAGAGCCGGGGTGAGTCGATAGACTACATCCGCCGCCGCTCGGTGTAGCGACAGGAGTTGGCGCAATCGTTCCTAGTTGGGGCGTGTCGCCCTCCCCCAAGTCAGCGAGGTCGGTTTCCGCATTCTCAAGTAGAGCAGTTCTACTGCAAAGGATAACTGTGGAGCCGTCGTGTGAGTAGACGATGTACTCCTTGCCCTCCACGAAGGTGAATCCGCAGCTTGCCTCCGACCGCGCGGTGGTGAAGTACACGGTCTCATGGGAAGGGCCCTTCCAAACGGTGTCTACTTCGAATTCGACCGTTGTGGGGTCGGTGGACGAAATCGCTTTTGCGTTGGGGTCGTGGAACTCGCGAAGCGAAATGACCCTACCGGCAAAGACCGCAGCAGACTGCGCCAACTCTTCGGAGGGACCCTCCGGTCTCACACATGAACAAGCCAGAGCCTGTTCCGAGTTCGAGAAGAACCAGAGTAGGCTCAGTGAGAGAATGAGACCCAGGCGGACCGCGTGGGTGATGCCAATTCGCTGTGATGTCACCAGATTCTCGCTGATCGGGCTTTCTGGATTCCGGCCTCCGCCGGAATGACGGGTGGGGTGCTTGGCGTCGCTAATTGCCACTTTGTAAGAACGAAAAAGGTATAGCGCTTTTCCATCAGGGACAGCCCCGCTCCTCCAGCTCTTGAGAGGAGGACGACGAGCAATGGACTATGATGCCGAAACCGCGTGACGGCGGAGGTCTGGGCGTTGTGAGAGACAGGCTAGAGTGCATCATTTGTCCGCCGGAACTCCCTCGTGCCTTCCGACATACAGGAGGTGGTTCGCCATTCCCAAGATGCTGGGGTCACCGGCAGTCTGCATGATCATAACCAAGGCCGCTTGATAGGCCGTTGGATCGGTCGTCGATAATTCGGAGAGCGATTCTTGGCTGTTCACTGCGATGCCTTCTGCCGACAAAAGGGCCAAGGCAGCGAAACCATGCTGCTCGAAGAAGGGAGATACTTCCCCGGGCAGGACTCCATAGCCATCCGTGAAGCGGCCGGGCACGTCATTGATGAATACACCCTCGTTTAGTACACGATCAATGAATTCCGGCTGAGCCAAGTGGTGGCGCTCGTCCGGGACTTCCAGGGTGCGTCGCAGGAAGGCGTAACGTGGCATTAGCGCCACAAACGCAGTGCCATTAGGGCGAAGAACGCGGGGAGTTCAGCGGCAGCACGATTCCGGTCGTTGGGATCGGGAAGATGGTAGAACGGACCCAGACTCAAAACCGCGTCGAATGAGTTGTCGGCCCAATGCGATAGTTCTCGAGCATCTGCTACAACGACCTCTTCAACCATCGCTTCCGCCCCGGCCTGGCCAATCTTTGTGCGGGCAATGGAGAGTTGTTCAGGACAGAGGTCGGCGAGAGTGACATGGTGGCCGCGCTGCGCCAGCCAGATTGTGTAGCGTCCAGGTCCGCCACCGATATCAAGCACCCGTGCGTGAGGCAGCAGGTATTTGGCAAGTACCTGACAGGTAACTTCAAACTCGATTGCGCCATCTTCAGGATTCTCGAGTCTTGCCCATTCTCGTTCACCGATGCCGGCGTAGTAGGTCCGGACGGCGTCAGTGTTCATAGACTGTGCTCCTCTCTGGTTCTTCGAGGCGGAGGATGGCTGAGCGATGGGCTGGTTTGAAACCTGACCCTACCAGAACCTTTAGAGACAAGTCGATGTGAATTGGGGTCATAGCATTGACAGTGCGGCTCCCCCGGCTGCTGAGAGGAGGACGACGAGCCAGGGGGGCCATTTCCAGAAGGCGAGGAGACCGAAGGCTGCGGCACCGAGGGCGAGGTCTTCGCGTGAGGTGATGGCGGTGGTCCAGACGGGGTCATAGAGGGCGGCTGCGACGAGGCCGACGACGGCGGCGTTGATTCCCATGAGAGCTGCGCGGAAGCTGGTTTGGGACCGCAGGTTGTCCCAGAAGGGGAGGATGCCGAAGACTAGGAGGAATGACGGGAGGAAGATCGCGCCGAGGGCGAAGAGGCCGAATGTCCAGCCGCCGTTGACGGTCCCGAGGTAGGCGGAGAAGGTGAGCAGGGGTCCGGGGACGGCCTGGGCCGCACCGTAGCCCGCGATAAACTGGTCGTTGGTTGCCCAGCCCTGCGGGACGACCTCGGCCTGGAGGAGGGGCAGGATGACGTGGCCTCCGCCGAATACGAGGGAGCCGCTCCGGTAGAAGCCGTCGAAGATGTTCAGCCATTCGTTATCGACGGCCTGCCGGATGAGGGGCGTCCCAATGAGGAGGATGAGGAAGACGGCGAGGCACGTCAGGGCGAACCAACGACTGATGGATATACCTTGTGTAGGTGAGTCGACTGAGTCGGATTGATTGCGGAGGAGACGCCAGCCGACGAGTCCCGCGATTGCGATGACGACGATATTGGCGACGGGGTGGTGCCAGAATAGGAGGGCTATGCCGGAGATGACAGCAATGGTGGCGCGCTGCTTGTCGGGGGCGAGGTTTTGCGCCATTCCCCAGACGGCGAGGGCAACGACGGCGACGGCGACGGTCTTGAGGCCTCTCAGCCAGCCCTCGGTGACGAGATCGTCGAACTCGGTGACTCCGTAGGCGAAGAGAATGAGGATCGCTGCGGAGGGTAGGGTGAAACCCAGCCAAGCGGCTATTCCTCCGAGGAGTCCGCCACGGGTGATGCCGACGGCGATGCCGAGCTGGCTGCTGGCGGGACCGGGCAGGAACTGGCACAGGGCAACGAGGTCGGCGTAGGAGCGCTCGTCTAGCCACTTGCGGGCGACGACGTATTCTTCCCGGAAGTAGCCGAGGTGGGCGACGGGGCCGCCGAAGGAGGTCAGGCCCAGGCGGAACGCGACGAGGAGTATCTCAACCAGCCGACGGGGTGATGCGAGTGTCGGGGAGTGTGGAGAGTCCGGGTTTCCGGCGTTCAAGGCATACTAATACTGGAACGGCACCGGTATCGCGTCGCCATGCCAGGGGAAGGCGTAGCTGGGCTTGTTTGAGAATCGGTTGAGTCCGGCGTCGACTCTGATGGAGGTCCCCGGTGGCAGGTCGACGGTGAAGTACTTGCCGTTGACCTCGGTGGTCTGAAGGCCGTCGCCGGTGCTTGTGGTCACGGTGGTGAAGGTGTGCTCGCCGAAGGCCCCTGACTGGATGATGACACGGCGCGACTCGTTGCGGTTGGTGTTGACGAGCTGGACGCCAACGCCGTCGGCCCGAAGCTCGTCGACGAGGACAGCGACGTCGGGCGGGAGGCCGGGACGCATGCGGTCGGGGTCAAAGTAGCGAACGGTCGCACGGAGCAGGCCGCCGTGGTAGAAGTACTGGGGCGAGCCGAACATGACGTGGGTGAGTATCTTGGTGAATACGGCGTTTCTCGGTTCCTGGTTGTCGCGGAGAATTTCGGGGACTGTACGGTCGTCGTTCTCCATTGTGTGGTAGTTCTCCAGCGCCCTCTGGTACTGGAGGGAGAGGGTCTTTTCGGGCCAGTCCGGGTTCTTGCCGTCGTAGTACTGGAAGCGGCTGTACTCGCTGTCATGCTCGGCCCTGGCAGGCCCGAGGTTTTCCTCGTTCCAGTCGCGCATCTTGTCTCCCTCCCGGACGCGGAGGATTAGGTCGTAGTCGTCCTGGGACATCGAGGCGTGGTAGAGGTGGGCCAGCTCGTAGAGGCGCAGATTGGTCGACGAGGTGGCGTCCCACTTGTCCTCCTCGACGTGGGCGTGTACCCACCCGTCGGGCGTGGCGCGGTTGGGGACGAGAAGCTGGCCGTTGTCGTCGGTGATCGAGTTGTCGAGGAGCACGTTGATCTGCGAGCGGAGCAGTTCGAGATAGGAGGCGTCCTGTGTCACGAGATGGGCGCACTCGGCTGCGACACCGAGCGAGTGGAAAATGTGGCTCCATCCGACGTAGCTGTTCCAGCCGTAGAGGGTTCCCCACCAGACGCCGTCGCGGTGCTCGCCGGGCTTGCCAGTGGGTCCGACGTTGTCGGGGATGATGCCGCCGTTCTGCTCGATGCGGTCCATCCAGGCTTCCACGTAGTCGACGACCCACTGCTTGTACTTGTCGTCGCCGGTGTAGAGGTAGGCGTGGGTTACGAGGCCGGTCGCGGCGAGGTTGGCGGCGGAGTCGCCGTTCAAGACGACCTTATTGAATAGGGCTACGATCTCCCTCGCCCGTTTGGGATCATCCCACCAGCCGGGTTGAAGGTCCTTGACGACGGGGTAGAGCGAACCGCGCACGCCCATGGACTTCGCCTTCCAGTCGGGTGAGGTCGAGTGTCCTCCATGCAGGTATGTCTTCACCATGTCGAGCGTGGCGTCGTGGAATGGCCCGAGAGTGCCGTGCATGGGGGAGCGGATGATCTTGTGGACGGGGTCGTAGATGGGAGACTCGGGGGCCTCGCCGAGGAACAAGTCGGCGAACCTTCGCGCGCGTCGGACGTTTTCGGAGATCGTGGGGTCTCCGAGGGCGAGGTCGTAGAAGGCCATGTTGCCCTCGCCCATGTGGTGCCATTCGGCGTCGCCAGGGTGGGCGATGCTGAAATACTCATTGTGGATGTTGTGCTTCAACTGCATCGGATGCGCGCCGTGGTGGTATTCCATGTTGTTGATGCGGTTGCCGTCGCGGTCATCAAATAGGCGCGTCGTGGCGTTCCAGTGCTTCAGGGCGAGGTCGACGAGGCTATCGTCTCCTCCCATGTTGTAGAGGAGGCACCAGTTGTAGGAGCGCTCGTAGTAGTCGTCGAGGTCGTCGGACCAGTACCACGCGCCGCTGCGCTCGGCGTACTTTCGGCTCATCATGTGGGCGCCCTTCTCCATGAGGGCGATGAGCTTCAGCTCGAGCAAGGCCCACGACGGGGGAGCGGCGATCTGGCTGGCGGTGATTGTCGGCATGTTAGTCATTGTGCACCTCGTGCATGGGGAGTCGGCCCCGGTTGTGGGGCCGCTCTCACTGATAGGTTGGCTATTCGTGGAAGGGGATGGGGACGCTCTCGCCGTGCCACGGGAAGGCGTAGCTGGGCCTGTTGACGTAGCGGTTCAATCCAGCGTTTAGGCGGATGGCTGTTGACGGGGGGAGTTCTACGACGAAGGCCTTGCCGTGCACGGGCAGGACGGTGTCGGCATCGTCGCCCTCACGGTGGAAGGTGACCTCGGTGAAGTCGTGCTCGCCGAAAGCGCCGGCCTGTACGATCAAGCGGCGGGTCTCGGCGTGGTTCGTGTTGACGAGCTGGATGCCAGCTCCGTCAGGTCGGAGCTCGTCGACGAGGGCGGCGGTGTCGGGAGGGAGGCCTGGGCGTCCACGATCCTTGTCGTAGTAGCGGACGGTCGAGCGCATAAGGCCGCCGTTGTAGGTCGCCTGGGGTGTGCCCATCGTTACCTGCGTTAGGCCCTTGGTCAAGACGAGGTGCTGGGGCAACTGGTTGGTGGTGATGATGTCGTAAGGCAGCCGGTCATCCTCCATCATCTCTTCGTACTTGGTTATGGCCTCGTTGTACTCGGCAGTGAGAATCTTCATGGGCCAGTCGGGATTCTTGCCGTCGTAGTACTGGAAGCGGGAGAACTCGGTCTCGCCGGAATTCTTCTCGCCGAGGCGGTCGCCGACCTCGTTCCAGTCGCGTCGGACGTCCTGATCCCGTATGTGGGTGATGAACTCGTAGTCCTGCTGTTCCATCGAGGCATGGTAGAGGTGCATCATTTCTTGGGCGCGCATGGGGCTGGGGCCCTGCATGACGCCGCGTGAGGGGATGCCGTCGTTCATGCCACGCCCGACGGGGGGAGTGAGAATCCAGCCCTCGGGGCCGTATCGGACGGGTGTGATGAGTTGGCCGTCGTCCTCAATCTTCGCCGCGTCGACGATTACCTTGAGTTGCGAGCGGAGCAGTTCGAGATACTCGTAGTCGCCCGTAAGCATCAGGGCGCACTCGACGGCGGTATTGATGCCGTGGAACATGATGTTGTAGCCCTGGTAGTGGTTCCATCCGTACTGGCCGCCCCAGAAGACGCCCTCGCGTCCGCCGCCGATGACGCCGTCGTGGTCGACGTTGTCGGGGGTGATGCCGCCGTTCTTCTTTGTGCGGTCAATCCAGGCTTCGAGGTAGTCGAGGACCCACTGTTTGTACTTGTCGTCGCCGGTGTAGAGGTAGGCGTCGGTGACGAGGGCCGCTGCAGCGAGTGTGTTGGGGGTGTCGCGCTGGAGAACGAGCTTGTTAAAGAGATCGATGATGTAGGCGCGGCGTTGTGGATTCTCGAACCACCGGGCTTCAAGGTGCGGGACGATAGGGTAGAGGCTGGCGCGGACGCCGTAGTAGTTGACCTCTCCACCCAGGTAGCGGCCCGCGAGGGGCATCGTGTTTGCCCCATTGACGTCGCCTTCGAGCATGGGGCGCCTGGTCGCTTT
>JAPOPA010000154.1 GCA_026713145.1 Chloroflexota bacterium | reverse complement strand
GGGTGGTAAGTTGGGGTACGGTGCGGACGTACCGCAGGTGGTGCTGGCGAATCCACTCATCTACCGAACGGATGGGGACGATGCCGTTTCTCACGAGAACTTGCGAGGGAACCGCCCGTACTACTTCGACGGGCCGGAGCGTCACGTCAGTCACGAGATCATAGTCGGATTCGGCGATCACGGCATAGAGACGCGAGTCATCGGGAACACATCTGATGAGCTGGTGGAGGCGGTGCAGGAGTTCATGCGGCAGGAGGTCGCGCGACTGCTCGCGGTTGAGAGAGGGGAAGGCGACTAGAGCGACGCCGGAAGGCTGACATCCCGCGGTGCTTCGCATGCGGTATAATAAAACCTTTGTGAAGACAATATCGTCCGGGAACCGTCCGCCTAGCACATTAGTGACTATTGGACACGCATCGGGCGTCTACGGCAGCGTGCTCTCAATACGTGCGCGTTGCCGAATTCCGGAACGCATACCCCGCTGCAACAGATGCGCAAACTAACGAACGCAGGGCTCGTATCCAGGCGTCTGATCGACGAGTGGAAGCTTCTATCGAGCGTATTCATCGGCATACTGGTTGCCCTGACGATCAGCGTTGGGTCAACGGTGTATCTGACGGCACTTGAACAGCTGGCGTTCAAGGTCTCGCTGGACCAGATTTCGGCCCCTCTGCTCAATCTCTCCGTTTATGCGAAGCGCATTCCCCTCACAACCGAGGCTGTCGACGAGCTTGATGAACTGGTCTCATCCATAGCGACGGAGCACATCGAAGACCTGTACGCCGGGCATGAGATGTACCTCCGGGGGACATCGTCGATTGTCGGCACGGACGAGATGCCACTGCCTGCCATCGGGGACGTGGAGTCTCTGCCAATGGTCCTGGACGGGTTCTTTCATTCGCTCACAAATTCTGCGGAACACTCAGTCTTCGTCCAAGGGCGCGCCCCAAGTACGAGTGCCCTAGAAACGGGAGAAGGCATTACCGTCGAGGCGAGTTTATCCGAGCCAATGGCCAAGGATTCCGGGATGGGGCCGGGGGACACGGTGGTGGTGGCTATCGACGCTTTCGTGCCGACGAGGATAACCGTCAGGATCGTGGGCGTGTTCCAGGCGGACGACCCCCAGGACGAGTACTGGTCCACGGCGGGCCTTGTACTCACATCGCAATCGAGACCGGCACAGGGCGGAGAGGAGTCGGGGTTTCCTCCACCGGACGGCGTGACTTGGGACGAAAACCAAGACCTGGCCATCGGACTGTTCGTTCCCAAGAATATCTTGACCGACGTAATCGGGCCCGCCTATGAGAGGACCCTGGTCAATCCCATCGTCTTCGGGAAGATCGACAAGGAGAAGCTCGGCAATTGGACGGCGGCGAGGTTCGTCCAACGACTGGACCTGATCGAGGAGGACATTACAACCGAAATTGCGGGTGCGTCCGTGAGTTCCGGGACGGTGCGAGGCCTGATCGCGAACGTTGGGCGGAGGGTGTTCTTTTCGAGGATACCACTGCTGTTCCTGCTGACAATCATGGTCGTCACGGTGCTGTTCTACATGACGATGATGGTCTCCTATCTGGCCAGGAGTCGCGAGCGGGACTCCGCGCTTATGCGGACGCGCGGCGTGGGGATTGCGGAGCTGCTCCGGCTCTACACGCTAGAGGGCGTCGTCATGTGCCTGTTGGCGCTGGTCATAGGCCCCCTCATCGCGTTCGGAACGATTGCCCTTGTAGGTCTCGTGCCGCCGTTTCGCTCGACGACCGGGGCAGAACTGCTCCAGGTGCGGGCTGAGCCGCTTGCTTTTGTCATGGGCGTAGGGGTGGCCCTCCTCTGTCTATTCCTTTACGTCGCGTTCGGAGCGGCAGGCGCCCGGGGCGGTCTTCTCGTTCAGAAGGCGCGTGCGGCTCGCCCGGCGACGTTGTCGTTCTTTCACCGATACTACCTCGACGTCGGGCTGGTGGTCATCGGCGCCCTGGTGTTCTGGGAGCTTCAGAGCCGGGAGCAGATCGTATCCAGCGGCCTCTTCACGGAGCTGCAGGTGAATGAGACGCTGCTGTTCGGCCCCATCCTGTTCCTCGTCGTTGTG
>JAPOPA010000383.1 GCA_026713145.1 Chloroflexota bacterium | reverse complement strand
TGGCGGCTCGACTATTGGCGCGGGTTTTCAGCCGGCCGAGTGCCTCTATCGGGCTCTTCGTCGTCATGCTTCGTCACTGCCGTGCAGGAGGCGGTTGACCGTTTCGACGGTCGCGCGGCCTTGCCACTCGTGATCGAATCTCACCGTCGGAGCCACGCCGCACATGAAGGCGCAGGCGGTCTCACTCAGAGTGATTCGTCCGTCCGCCGTCGTCTCTCCTGGCTTTATTCCCAGCGAGGACGAGAGGCTTTCCAGCAGCCTATCCGCGCCGTTGATGGAACAGGAGATGCCGGTGCAAACTTGCACCACGTGCTGGCCCGGTTCTACCGTTGAAAGCTCCGTGTAGCTCGTCGCAGCGCCATAGACTTCGCTCGCCGGAATACCCAGATGCCAGCCGACTACCTCCATCGCCCAGTCGGGCAGGTACCTGTATTCGTGCTGAACGAAGTGCAGGGCGGGTAGAAGCTGGCCGTGATCGCGGGGAAATTTATCTCGAAGGACGGCCCGCAGGCCCTTCTGATCGGCGCTGGTCACACGCGACCTCAATAGAATTCGTTGGGAGTCGTAGGAGCTAAAGTATAGATTAGCCTTCACATCGCGGCAAGCGTGCCTATCGGCGGCACCTTCGCCAATCGATTGGTACGGAATGAGCTAGCGTAGAGCAGGCGCCGCGTTTCGGTTTGCTCGGTGTTGGCTTACCAAGTCCACCAGTTGCAGCTCTTCGAGCTTGCCCTCCGGCACCAGGCCTTCTTCCGTCCATCCTCGAGCCTGATAATACCCATCGATCATCATGTCCAAATCAGGTCGCGTCAGCCCAATTCCCTTGACGATGCCGGTCTGCAGCTCCTCATTGAGCACGCGTGGAGGGAGCGTATCGTCCTCGCGGGTCCAGCCCTCCCGGATGTTGAACAGCTTCTTCAGATTGTTGATGCGCTCGCCCGCCAGTTTCAAATCGTCCGGCGTCGTGGGCCACCCGGTAAGGTGCTCATAGATTATTGAGGACTCACCGTAGAAGTCGTCGAAGGCCTTGCGGAGGAACTTGCACCAGGTCAGCGAGTCCATCACCGCCGAATAGTCCTCACCTTCCATGGCGATGCGGCCCCGCTCCTCATCGACGCTCAAACGGTCGACGCGATTTGAAAAGTCCGCCTCGTATGCCGAGGATCGGTTGTGACAAGCACCACGCGTGCTTACCGACAGCGCAAGCGCCATCGTCTTGAGACTGCGCGGCTCGTAACCGGGCATCTCGAGTCCCTTGACATGCATAGCCCACTCATCCGATCCGCGTCCCAGCGTCTCGGCGGCTCTGCGCGATCCCTCGGCCAAGACATCGCCCAGTCCATTGCGGTCAGCGATCATCTCCAACAGTTCCAGGAGCGCGTCTCCGTCCCCGAACCGCAGGTCGGCGCCTCCGGTATCTTTTGGTGTCAGCGTCCCGTTCTCGAAACACTCCATCGCCCACGCGATCGTGCCGCCCGCGCTGATGGTATCCATTCCCATCTCATCGCAGAGAGCGGACGCCCTGATCACCGTGTTCGGATCATTCACGCCTACGAGCGGTCCCATGGCGAACGAGCTCTGGTACTCCATGCGTCCTGTCGTCTTCGCGCCGTTGTCGGTCGTCGTGAGGATGTGCTCGCACCCTATGGTGCAGCTTGCGCAGTGGGCGTTCTTTACGTGGTGCGACTTCTGAAACGTCTCGCCGCTGACGGTCTCAACGCCCTCGAAGGTCGACTGCTGAAAGTTCCTCGTCGGCAGCGCCCCCAGCCGGTTGAACACAGACACGTTCGCCATAGTGCCCAGCGTGCGATACTTCTCGGTGGCGTCGCCGAGGCTGCGCCTGCTCAGGTCCGTCCGGATATCATTGAGCGCCTCCGGTTCTGCGAACGAGACCGCACTATGTCCTCGGACGGCTATGGCTTTGAGGTTCTTTGACCCCATCACTGCGCCGGGCCCCGTGCGACCGGCCTGTCGCCCCCCATCGTTTGCAATGCCCGCAAATCGCACGAGATTCTCTCCCGCGGGGCCGATGCTTGCAACCCGGTACATTGCCCCAAGCTGAGCCTTGACCGCCCGTTCGGTCTCGGACGTGCCCATTCCTACGAGACTTGAGGCATCTCGAAACTCCACAGCATCGTCAGTGATCGCGAGCAGCGTGGGAGAAGACGATCTTCCCGTGATGACAATGGCGTCCGATCCCGTCTTCTTCAACTCGGTCGCAATGAAGCTCGACGATAACGAATCGCCGATCATTCCCGTCAAGGGCGACTTGGCGACCACCGCGAACTTGCTCGACGTAGTCAACCTGCTGCCTACAAGAGGACTCGTTGCGAAGATGAGCGGGTTTTCCGGGGACAGTGGATCGCAGTTGGGCGCACAGTACCTGTACAGCAGATACGCCCCCAGCCCCGAGCCACCGATGAAATGTCGCAGCACGTCCTCGCCCAGCGATTCCCACCGGACTGTCCGGCTGCCCAGGTCGACCAGCATCACTCTGCCGTGGTAGCCGTACATACCCGCTAGCCTCCTGCCAGACTCGAAAAGACGAGCAGAGAGTCCCCTTCAATCAGCCGCTGATGCTGATCATCGATGAATTCCACGCCATTGAGATTGACGATATAGCTGTCCAGAAAACCGGTGAGGTCCTCTCGCACGACTGTGCCCACAAGGTTGGGATGTAGCCTGCCAATCGCCTCGGCAATATCCTTGAGAGCGCAGTCGTCCGCCACGTTCAGCCGCAGAAGACTACGCCCCGCCAGCAGGCGGGCGTTGCCAAACAACTCCACGCTGACGGTGACCAAGGTTGGGGCCTTGCGTGCGTACGTCATATCACTGCCCCATCCCCCGCAAGCATTCGCGCACGTGTTAGGTCCTCCTCCGTGTTCACATTGAAGAAGCTCAGTCCGCCGGGGTCGATCTCCTCGATGCGGCGCTGGCTCACGTATTTCGCGCGAACGTCATCGAAGAACTTGGCGATCTTCAGGTCATTAGCCCTGAGACGCGTCTCGATGGCGGGTAGGCAGACCTTGGAGTATGCCGCATGGGTAGGCTCCGGGCGATGGTCGATGACCGGAACTACGAGATCGTGGTCGGCACGGAAGGACAGGAGATGATCCAGCAGTTCGAGGTTCAAGAACGGCATGTCACAAGCGACAACGATGCCCCATTGGTTGCTGGATGCCGACAGACCCGTGAAGATGCCGCCGAGAGAGCCGGTGTCAGGGTAGATGTCGACGGCCGCGACGACCGAATCGGGCAGGGGAAGGTCTTTTTCGCGCTCGTGGCTGTTGACAACCACGACAAGCTCTTGAGCGACGTGGGAGAGGCTGTCGAGCACGCGTGAAATGAGGGTCTGTCCCGCAATCGTCTCGACGGCCTTATCACGGCCCAACCTGCGACTGCGGCCACCCGCCAGCACGATTCCGGTTACGCCGTCGGTGTCGTTCATTCCGGGGCCTCGTTAGAAGCGTAACACACACCTAGGCGTCACTGCGATTTACCTCCGCCGCCACCAGCCCCGTTGACTTCGTGTCGTAGCCGCCCAGCGCATCGACCTGCCGCCTGAAATCGTCGCTTCGTATGAGAGTCAAAAGGGGTTCCAGGAGATCGCTTTCATAGTGCTGCTTCGGAATAGCAAGATCGTACCGTTCCGTGGATAGTGGTACGAAGTCCATTTCCAGTGCCCTCGCCGCGGACAATACGCCGGCGCCAACGTCCGCCACCCCGCCTGCGACCGCTGCCGCTACCGCCAGGTGCGTGTACTCCTCCCGCTCGTATCCTGACACATCATCCGGCGTGATGCCACCTTGCCTCAAGAGGTAATCAAATAGCACCCTCGTGCCCGACCCTCGCTGCCGGTTCACGAATCGAATGTCCCCGCGAGTCAGATCATCGAGCGACTCAATCGACACAGGATTCCCCGGCGATACGATTAGTCCCTGCACTCGATGGACTAGGGTAATGAGGACAATATCCTCGTTGGGAACATATCGACGCACGAATGAGTCGTTGTATTCGCCCGTTTCTTCGTCCAGAAGGTGAGTCCCCGCCAGGTGTGCCTCACCGCGTTGGAGTGCCAACAGACCACCGAGGCTGCCGACGTTCGTGGACGCAAAGGTCAGCCTCGGGTCGACGCGACGGAGCTCCGATGCGATGAGATCGAGCGTCACGTCATGGCTGCCGATTGCCACCACTGTCGAGTCCAGCGACTCCAGGGGTCGAAGAAGTTCGACGTCCACCTGCTCTCCGGCATCCACACCCTCACTGAACCGCGGGATTGTGACGAGTCCGTCGGCACGAACAAGCGACATGACCACACCCGCCCCACGCTGAATCGGCGCAGCAATCGTCCGATTACCAACCCGCCCAAGCCGAACACGGAGGAACTCGTCCTCACCCAGAGAGGAGTGGACCTTCCGGCTCATAATTGCCTCAGCCCGTTCGCGAGGTTGGCTCAGTGTCCCTAGCATGCGCTCGATGAGAGGACGGAGGAACTTCTCGCACGTCACCGCGGCCGACACCGGGTAGCCTGGTATGCCCAGCACGGGTTTCGACTCGACAACCCCAAGAACCAATGGATGACCGGGTTTGATCGCGACCCCATGCACCACCAATTCCCCTAGATGCGATACCACCTTTGACGTATAGTCTTCCGACCCAGCCGAAGAACCCGCGTTGACGATTACAATGTCCGACTCAGAGACCGCGTCGGAAACTGCCCTTACGAGCAGATCGAAATCGTCACCAACGGGGGCATGTCTCGTTGCCGTCCCTCCCCAATCCTCCACCATGGCCGCAAGCATCAGCGAGTTGAACTCAATGATCTCCCCGGCTTTTGGGGTCCGGCCGATTGGGGTCAGCTCGTTTCCCGTCGGAATGATCGCCACTCTTGGTGGTTTACGCACCGGGACTTCGGTCAGCCCCGCCGCGGCACACGCCGCGAGGTCGTGCGGTCGCAGCTTATGGCGCTGTGGTAGCACCAGTTCCGCCGCCGCGATGTCCTCGCCAAGCGCCCGCACGTGCTGGTACGGCGACACGGGGGCGTATATCTCAATCGTCGACTCGTCCACTTCCTGGACGTCTTCGACCATGATTACAGCGTCGGCATCCCGTGGCATCGGGTCGCCCGTGTCAATCCACAACGCCTGGTCTCCGACGGACAGTTTCAGTGGGCTTGTTTCCGACGCGCCAACCGTATCTACTGCCCTTACCGCGACACCGTCCATCGCAGCGGCGTCATAGTGGGGTGAGGAGCGTTCGGCCCAGACCGGTTCAGCCGTGACCCTGCCGTTTGCCCGGTCGAGCGGCACCCTCTCGAACGCCGCGTACTGCAACCCGCCCGCGTCAGCTAACGCCCGGTCGAATTTCCGGATTGCCTCGTCGAGCGGAATGTCGCTCAGGTAGTAGTCGCGGCCATGCTTGTGCATAGCCGCTAGTATAACCTTACGAAGACCTCATCGCCGCCGTAGAGCCCCCCGTCATCCAGAGGGACGACGACCACGCCGTCTGCTTCCACCAGCGTTCTGATGAGGTTGGACTTCCCAAACACCGGATCGGCGAGTATCCCAGTATCGCTTTCGATGAGCTTGACCTGGACATGGTCTTCCCTTCCCGTTGCCGACCGGATGTCCTTGGTCAATTTCGCATGTACGCCATGTGTAACCGGTGGCTCCGTTCGACCCATCAGCGCCTGTATCACCGGTCGAACGAGTATGCCGAAGACGACCATCGCCGAAACCGGATTGCCGGGCAGCCCAAAAGCGGGAGTCCCGTCCACGAGCGCCACTATCGTTGGTTTCCCCGGCTTGTGAGCGATGCCGTGCACCAGAACGCCCGGTGGTCCCAGTTCGTCCAGCACCCGGACGGTTAAGTCCCTGCTGCTCACGGAGCTGCCTGCGGAGAAAACGAGAATGTCGCCCCGCTCTAAGCCGTCCATTGCCGCCAGTCGCTGTGCCTCGTAGTCGTCTGCTACGAGACCGATGTGCATGGGCAGTCCTCCCGCCTCTCGCACGAGAGATGCAACGCTGTAGGAGTTGATGTCGCGCACCTGACCGGGGACGGGAGACTCTTCCGGCGCCACCAGTTCGTCGCCTGTAGAGACTATCGCCACCCTGGGTCGCTGCGCGACGGCGACCTCGGTGATACCCAGGCTGAAGAGCACGCCAATGTCTTGCGGCCTGATGTGGCGACCCTTGGGAATGACAGTATCTCCGGCCCTGACGTCTTCTCCCACCTGAATGACGTTTTCACCCGGTGCGACCGGCCTGAGTATTTCGATGGAATTGTCGCCGACACACTGGGTGTTCTCCACCATAACTACCGCGTCCGCGCCCTCGGCAAGCATCCCGCCGGTGTAGGCTACCGCCGCGTGTCCGGTTGCAAGGGAGACTTGCGGCTGCGATCCCATCGCTACCTCCCCCACTACTTGGCAGAATGCGGGAAGCGCTTCGGACGCTCCAAAGGTGTCCCGCGCCCGCACGGAGTAGCCGTCCATCGTGGAGCGAGGGTAGGGCGGCAGGTCTTCAGGTGAGACTACGTCCTCCGCCGTGACTCTGCCGAGTGCCTGCGACGTGGGCACAATTACGGCACGTACCGTCACCTCCAGCCGGTCGAGCAGAGTTTCTAGCGCCTCGTCGGGTGGAATGACGTTGAAGAACTCACGCATGACGGCACGGGTGTGTCGCTACAGTCCGACAATGTTGCCGTGCTCGTCCACGTCGAGTTGCCTCGGGTTGCCGGGAAGACCGGGCATGGTGACGATTGCGCCCGATATCGGGTAGATGAACCCCGCTCCCACCGATGCCCGCACGTCGGAAATCGTAAACGTGTATCCCGAAGGGCGGCCCTTTCGGAAGGCCTTGTCCGAGATGGAAAGGTGAGTTTTTGCCATGCATACGGGAAGATTTCCCCATCCCTGCTCTTCGAAGGCCCTGAGCTTCCTGCGAGCATCCGGCGCCCACGTGACCCTGTCCGCGTTGTATACCTTCTGTGCGAGCGCCAAGACCTTTTCCTGGATCGTCGCGTCGGTGTCGTACATGTAATTAATTTCCGGCTTCTCTCCGCTGGCCGCCTCTACGACAGCCTCCGCAAGCTCTGTCCCGCCCGCTCCTCCGTCGCTGAATACGTGGCTCTCCACCGCGGCGAATGCTCCTGCCGCTTCAGAACGCTCCTTGACGATTCGCACTTCTTCGAGGGAGTCGGTGGGGAACCTGTTTATCGCAACGATTACCGGAAGCCCGAACGACCCGATCATGCCCACGAGGTGTTCGACGTTTGCCATTCCCACCTCGACTGCTTCGGGGTTCGGTTTCGGCAAATCGTTGAACCGCACTTTGCCGTGCGACTTGACCGCCCGTACCGTTGTAACGATGACGGCCGCGTGCGGTTCGAGGTCGTTGAAACGCGCCTTGATGTGCATGAACTTCTCGAAGCCCAAGTCCGCGCCGAACCCGGCTTCCGTAAGTACGTAGTCGGCGTACCCCAGCGCGAGACGGTCGGCCAACACCGAGTTGCACCCGTGCGCGATATTCCCAAATGGGCCCGCATGGACGAAGACCGGCTGTCCCTCCGTGGTCTGCACGAGGTTGGGGTGAATCGCGTGCCGCAGCAATGACATCAGAGACCCGACCGCTTCCACGTCGCTGGCCGTGACTGGCTCGCCCTCATCAGTGAATCCCACGATGACGCGACTGAGCCGCGCGCGGAGGTCTTCCAGACCGGACGCCAGCGCCAATATCGCCATGATTTCCGATGCCGTGACGATGTCGAATCCCGACTCGCGGATCGGGCCGTTGTTGGGACCGCCGAGTCCGGTGACGATCTGACGGAGCGCTCGCTCTTCCACGTCCACGACGCGCCGCCAGGTGATGTTCTGCGGGCCGAAACCGGGTATCTTTCCCCGGTCGGCAACGTTGTCGGTGATACCGGACAGCAGATTGTGTGCCGACGCGACAGCGTGGGCGTCGCCTGTGAAGTGGATGTTCACTTCATCCTGCGGCTCGACCAGCGAGGCGCCGCCACCAGTGCCCCCGCCCTTGATCCCGAATATGGGCCCGAGCGATGGCTCCCTCAGCGTAGCGACCGCCTTGTGACCGAGCTGCGCCATCGCCTGGGTAAGTCCGACAGTTGTGGTTGTCTTGCCCTCACCCGCCCGTGTTGGAGTCATGCCGGTCATGAGGATTAGTTTGCCTCTCTTGCCGTCAGTCTTGATGGCATCGAGGTGGATCTTGGACTTGTAATGGCCGTAGGGGATGACGTGTTCAGGTGGAATTCCAATGGAGTCGGCTATCTGGGATATGGGCCGCATAGACAGTCCTTTCGGTCGCCGTTGATGGGGGAATTACAATGTCAGATTGTAGCATATCCGCCGAATTTCGACGGCTATTGAGTGGTTCGTATACGTCTGTTGAAAATCAGTATGGCAAGCGTGACGGCGACTATGACACCACCCATGCAAGTGAACGAAACTCGTGGGCCGAACTGTTCGGCGATAACGCTGATGGGAAGGATACCAAGCGGCATAAGCCCGAAGTTCATCATCCAAAGGCTCATCACTCGACCGCGATACTCTGCATCCATGTTCTCCATGACCAGGGTCTGATTCAATGATCGGTTCGCCGAATCGCCGAGTCCCATAAGGAGCATGAAGGGAGCTGCGACGAAGAAGACCGGGATGGCCGAGGTCGCAATCAATGCCAGACCAGCTGCAAAGCCTCCAGCAAGGAGAAGGAGACCGCGGTGCCACTTGGTTATCGATGCGATGACGAGGGAGCCTGCCAGCGATCCGACGCCAACGATGCTCATCAGCAGTCCGAGCGATTCCGAACCTCGCCCATACACTTCGACGACATACACGGGGAGGAGAAACCGGTAGGGCATCACGATCAACACCATGCTCAGCCCAAATAGCAGCAGCGTCAGGATGAACGGGCTACGCAGGATGTACTGAATGCCGTCCCTGATGTCGTGCAACATCGAAGGCTTGGCTCCTGTTCGCTCCAGTGGTGTGCTCGGGATGCTCGTCGTCAGCAGCACTGCAACGGCGGACATGCCGGCGATGACGAAATAGACCCCCTCCGGCCCGATAGTGCCGTACAGTACACCGGCGATGGATGGAGCTATGGCGGCAGTCCCGCTCATCGCCGAAGCCGTCAGGGCAATGGCGTTCCCAAGGTTCTGGTTTCCCACGAGTTGTGGCACGAAAGCTTGCCTCGCGGGAGCCAGAAACGACCACATGACTCCCTGCACGATTCCCGCCATAAGGAGGTGATACCACGCGACCACACCAAGCAGAACGGCTATTCCGACCGATAGGGCCAAGAGTACGCTCACGCCCTGGCCTATCTGGATTACTCGTCGGCGTTCAACCCTGTCGGCAATCGCGCCCCCCCAGAGAGCGAACACGAGCACCGCGATACTCCCGCCCGCGCTCACGATGCCTACCAGCGTGGCCGACCCTGTAAGCTCGTACGTGAGGTAGCCACGGACGAGCATCTGCATCTGCGTGGCCCCCATCAGGAAGATCGTGCCTAGCCACAGCCGGAAGAAGTGACCGTTCTCGAACGAACGCAAAATGGAAGGCAGATTTGCCGTAGTCGGCCGCCGGGGAGAGGATGACGCCTCCTGTTGAGGAGAACCGTCGTTTGTCGATGGGTCGGAGGGACTACCGTCCGAATCGGATGATGAGGAAGAGCCGGAACCGGTGTCCATAGCCCAAGTCTACGCCCAATTGACTCGCAAATGAACCCGACGACGGGTCAGCTTGCGCCGAGTTTAGCTCCGAGGAGCCCCGTAAAGCTGACCGTCATTCGGGCAGAGGCCGGGACCCAGAGGATTCGGTCAGCGACCAGACGTAGAAGTCAAATCCGATTACCCCCAAACGTCCCCCACCACTCCCTCATAGAGCGCGCTTTCTGTTGTGGCCCATTAGGCAAGAACCGCCCGCAGTCCCGCGGCACGATCGTTCAGCCACTGGTAGATCATGAAGATATCCGTCCCAATGGCGAAATGCGTTACGCCAACCTCAAGATACTCATCGGCCTGTGCCGGTTCATTGATCTCTGCCCTCGGCTGTATGCCCTTCGAAAGTGCTACCGTGAAAATGTGGTCACGCACCTCTTTGAGTTCCTCTGGGCTGACGCCTCGAGGCCTTCCTACGCTCATCGAGTAGTCGTTCCCTCCGAAGACGATCATGTCCACGCCCGGAACCGACAAGATCTCCTCGATGTTCTTCACCGCCTCGTCCTTCTCAATCATCAACGCCACGATCGAGTCCTCGAGGGCCTGCACGTACTCCGGCGAGCCGCTTTCCAGTCCATAGCTGGCAAACCGCCGGTCAGCCGATCCGAAGTGCCCCCCGGTCTGCGGCGATTCCGCCCTTACAATTGCCACGCACTCCTCCGCCTCCGCCGCGTCGTGTACGTCCGAAAACAGCACGTTCTGAAACCCCGAGCCGACCGCTCGCTGTGCCACCCACCCGCGGTTCTCACGGTCAACCTTGATCATCCCAGTCATCCCGCCCAGTTCGAGCGCACGCCCAAAATTGTCAAGCTCCGTCAACGAGTACGGCGCATATTCCGCAACGAACTCTATGTAGTCAATCAGCCCCGTCTTGCCGATCATTTCCACAATGTCCGGCGACGTCGTCATTACGTGCGTCCCCACACTCGGCTTTCCCGCCTTCAATAGCTCTCTCAGCTTATTCGGTCGCATGGTGTCTCCTTGAGTGTTTAAACAATCGAGGCGTAACTATCCCAGATGTAGCGTCGAGTTGGCAAATCACTCTTAAGGCGTCTGCTGTGAGACAAAGTCCCTTCGTGCCTTCATTCCTCTACTTGTGTCACCGCAAAATTGTAGGTATCCGGTGGTGTAATTCCGTGAAAGATAGAGTACTCGGAGATCACGAGGCGTTCATCGCCGATGCTCCCCCAAACAATGAGCGAGTAGACACCCTCGCCGTGTTTCGTCAATATGTGACTCAGGTCTGCCTTCACTGAAAAGACTCCCTTCATTTCTACCCACTGGTTGTTCTGGATTTCAAACTCAGAAATTGTCCACTCATCTGCCGTTATCCACGGGACGGTAATGAGTTCCTCTTCCCGCGCCTGGCTTGCGTCATAGGCCGCCTGCCAGAACTCATGAGCTTCATTGTGTGAACGTGCTGGTGGCGCGTAAACGGGAACGTCATAAGGATTCGGGCACGGCCTGTGGACCCTTGTGAAATCATTCTCCGGATAGTACCAGTTTCCTCTCAAGGGAGGACGTAGTCCTGCTACTTGGTTACCGTAGTTGTAACAGTAGGTTCTCGAAGCTTGACCTCTGGTAAGTCCGTGCGGAGGCGGATCGAAATATATCTGCACACCGAGGTCGGATTCCTCTTCGAATGTGACGCCATGTTTTGCCTTTCCCGAAATGGTGAGGACGCCAATCTCTATCACTGGTAAGTCATTGTACTCAACATAATCCCCCTCAAAGTGCTGGGCGGCGGCGATGTTGTACCGGTCCCACGCAAGGCCGATGTTGACCTTCTTGTGCCACCTATCAAGGATGTTGCGTCGATGCCCGGGACTATTCATCCACCCATCCATTGCATCACGGATCGCCTCATCAATGCTAACGATGGCGCGGTAGCCGTCAGATGCGGTGATGCAGTAGTCGCTGCCATGTCCGTTCTCTCCATTCGACTGATAACCCCCCGCCAAGCTGTATCGCATGTAGGGCTTTAGCCCATCGACTCCCCAATGGGACAATACGCAATTCTCCAGTGATGACTCGGCATGTAACTGCGCGGCAGTGTTTTCACCCAGCACCACCGGATCTATATCTACTTTTCTCCGCTCGGCATTGATGAGTTCTAACATGAATTGCTTAAGTTCCAGGTGTTTTGTTGCTGGCGATGGGAGAAGGGAATCCTCGTTCGTCGTCACCGTTGCCGTTGGCGAAGTGGGGGTAGGCCTAATGGTCGGAACAAGCGCAGGTGTTGGAGTGTGTGTATCCGTTGGTTGTGGAGTAGCCGTAGCGGTGGCGGGACGCCTATCCCGAAATGCTCCTGCCACGACAGTTTGTGCTGCCGCGAGCGCGGTAGCTTCCACGTCCGGAGTTGGAGTAGACGTCGGAGTGAGGGACGGCGTTGGTGTCCTTGTAGGAACAAGGGTTGCCGTCGCGGTGGGTACGGAAGTTGGTGTCGCCGTAGGAACCGGAGTAGTTGTTGCCTTGGGGGTTGATGTCCACGTCGGCGTCACCGTGGGCACGGGAGTAGGAGTCGCGGTAGGAACCTGAGAGGGTGTCGCCGTAGGAGTCGGTGTCGGCCTCGGTGTCCGCGTCGGTGTCGCAGTGGGTACCGGTGTCTCGGTCGGCGTGCTCGTTGGCGTGTGAGTAGCGGTTGGTAGCGGCGTGTGCGTAGCAGTTGGCGAGGGGGTATGTGTTGGAGTGCTCGTTTCAATAGCCATAACTACAGAAACGGGCGTGGACGTGGTTACTCGTCGTGAGTCTTGTTCTGAAAAGAAGACCCAAGCTACAACCGCAATAAGCGCGATTGCTAGTGCAATTGACGCAATCTTCCAACCCGAACCGCCTCCTCCACCCTGTGAACCTTCAGACCGACTAGGTGGAGCATGTGAAGGAGGGAGATCATTGCCTTTGCCAGCGGCGCTGGCGTAATCGGAAATTGGTGCATCAGGAGGCAATTTGGAGCGGCGAGGTGACCTGGATCTCGTAGAAGGTTGTTGAGCATCCTTACTTGAATGATTGACCTGCTCGGAAGACCTGTCCCTTTGTTTCTGCCGCCCTTTGTCTTGCCTTGACGTAGAGCGGGAAGTGTCATCGGTAGAGTAGCTCTCTAGTGGGTCGTTACGTCGCGGTCCAAATTCGGCAAGAAGTTTCTCCCCCTCATCAACACTGGCGCCCGAAGGAGGACGGCTTGGTTGACTTTGCTTCTTCCATTCGGCCCATCTCTTGTTGCAGTCTTCGCAGTCACAGTTGAGAGGGGTGTGGTTTACCCTGCTAGAAGTCGGTGGCTCCTTCCCGGAACCAAGACATTGAGGGCAACGCATTGCCTCTCCGCCTGGTATCGATGTCCAGTAGGCAATGAACTCTCCCGCCCCCATGCACATTTCGCACTTGGCTTCATGCTCTTCTGTTTGAAGAGTAGGCTTGGCAAACTGTAGCAGCGCTTGGTACGCCTCATAGATTTCCTTGAAACGCTCCTCTGCTTCGAGTCCCTTGTTGACGTCGGGGTGATACTTTAGGGCCAGCTTTCGGAACGCGCGCCTGATCTCCTGATCAGAGGCGCTCTTCCCTACGCCGAGAATCTCATAGTAGACGCGAGTAGGATCTTGGCTGTGTCCACTGCCAGGCCTGCGCGACCGACCTCCCCCAACGCAAGCAGCACACGTACACGCGGGTGGATGATCCGAGTGCAAGTTTTGTCTCTCAGGCACTCCGCCTACCCCAGCGCATTCACAATCGCATCCCCGACCTCCGACGTGCTCGACGAACCGCCCAGGTCCGGCGTCAAGCTCTCGCCCTCTTCCAAAACGCTCAGGACGGCGCGATCGATCGCTGCAGCGGCGTCCTCCTCACCCATGAACCTGAGCATCATCGCCCCGGACATGACAGCCGCCATCGGATTCGCAATTCCCTGACCGGCGATATCGGGAGCGCTCCCGTGCACCGGCTCGAACATCGAAGGGAACCGCCGCATCGGGTCGATGTTGCCGCTGGGCGCCGTCCCCATGCTGCCCGTGATAATCGCTCCGATATCCGTGAGGATGTCCCCAAACAAGTTGCTCGCGACCACCACGTCGAACTCCTCCGGTTTCCGAACGAAGTCCATGCAAGCCGCGTCGACCAGCAGCGATGTAGTTGCAATGTCGGGATGCTCAGCCGAAACCCTTTCGAACGCTTCGTCCCACACGATCAGCCCGTAGCCCTGTGCGTTCGACTTCGTGACCGACGTTACGTGACGCTTCTTGTCGCGTGACCGCGCCAGCTCAAAGGAATACCGGATCACCCGCTCGCAGCCGTGCCGCGTGAATACGCTCGTCTGGATTCCGACCTCTTCAGGAAACCCCTTGTACTGGAACCCGCCGACGTTGGCGTACTCCCCCTCCGTATTTTCCCGTATCACCGCGATGTCGATGTCCCACGCTTCCTTGCCCGCAAGGGGCGACCGTATGCCCGGATACAACACGCTCGGTCGCTCGCAGACATACTGATCAAATCGCCGCCTGATGGGCAGTAGCAGCCCGTTCAACGTCACATGGTCCTGCAGTTCAGGATGCCCAACTGCACCGAGATAAATCTGGTCGAAGTTCGCGAGCGTGTCGAGCGCATCATCCGGCATCATCTGTCCGTGCTCAAAATAGTAGTCCGACCCCCATGGAAACTCGGTAAACTCCATCGTGATCTCGTAGTCCCGCGCGACCCGGTGCAGGACTTTCAACCCCTCCTCGACAACGTCAACACCAATGCCGTCTCCTCGAATGACGGCGATTTTGTACTCAGACATGTATACCCTCTCTATTTATGAGTCTCTTGAAGTGCCGGGTGCGGGTGCCACTCTGTTGTAGATAGAGATGACCGACCCGTGCTTGCCATCGTGTCCATTGCAAGCGTGGGGGAAACAGACTCTCTGTTGTACTTCCCCGTAACTCTATTGTCGCTACGCCCACACCGTCGGACGGCGGTCCTTCCACGGGCGCGCCTCCTCAAGCTGGCCCGACAGTCGCAACAGGGTCGCCTCATCCCCATAACTTCCCAGGAAGTGGATGCCGATGGGCAGGTTGTCTCCGTTCCATGCCAGAGGCAGCGAGATGCCCGGTTGCCCGGTCACATTTGCGATGTACGTAAACGGGGAGAAGGTCGCCTGTCGTCGTCGCAACTCAAACGGGTCCCCGCTGTCGAAGGTGAGCACGCCCAGGGGCAGCGGAGGCTCACCGAGTGTGGGCGTCAGCCACACGTCATGCTCACCGAAGAACTTCCCCATCTCGCGGGCGCCCAGTTGCAGACGTTCCAGGTGGCCAAGATATGCGGGCGCGCCGATGCTGTCTCCACGTTCCACGAGTGCCGCGATGAACGGTTCGATGTCGCCGGGTCCGGCCTTCCTCCCAACTCTCTCCTCCCAGCCGTGTACGCCCCACGCTACGCCTGCCGACATCATCGTCGTCCAATCGAGCCAGAGGCCGTGCGTGTCGTAGTCCGGCGACCGATCCTCAACGTCGTGACCCAGTTCCTCGCAGAGCGCCGCGATCTCACGGACGGCATTGGCACAGTCGGGATGTACCTCTGTCCCTGTTGGCGACTCAGCGGAAAAGGCGATGCGAAGCCTGCCCGGCGGCGCCCCAACCTCTTTGAGGTACGATCCTGTCTGAGGGGGCGCGGGATACCAGTCTCCAACATCCGGCCCAGCCGTAATGTCCAGTACCGCCGCCGTGTCTCGCACCGTCCTTGTTAGCACATGCTCGGCAACGAAGCCTGAGAACACTTCACCAAAATACGGGCCAAGGGGATTCCTCCCCCGAGTCGGCTTGAGTCCCACCGTCCCGCACGCCGCCGCCGGAATCCGGATCGATCCTCCAGCGTCGTTGCCATGAGCCACGGGCACCACTCCCGACGCCACCATCGCACCGGCCCCGCCGCTCGATCCTCCCGGCGTCCGCGTAGTGTCCCATGGGTTGTGCGTCGCCCCTCGGTAGCGCGGTTCGGTCGTCGCGCCGATGGCGAACTCCGGCAGGTTCGTCTTGGCGACCGTGATGAACCCACCTGCCTTGAACCTCTTCACCAACTCGGTGTCCCGGTCCGGCACGAACCCCTGCAGGAAGCGTGAACTCGCCGAATACTCCACACCCGCGTACTCCGCAAGGAAGTCCTTCAGCAGGAACGGCACTCCCGCCAGCGGCCCACTGCCGATGTCGCCTTGAGCCAGCTCTCGGGCGTGCTCATACATCTTGATCGTCACGCCGTTCAATGTCGGATTGACCCGCTCGATGCGGTCGATTACCTCGTCCACCAGCTCCAGCGACGTGACATCTCTGCGGCGAATCAGCTCCGCCAGACCTACCGCGTCGTACTGCGCAAAATCTTCCATGTATTCCACTCCAAGCGTGTCGGTTCCGGGCTACGGCATGGTATGCCCGCACAATAAGCCTGTCAAACGACTACTGATATGTAGGTCGTGTCTGAGGGACACTTCAAGGTACAATCTCCACGCGGCGCCACGGTTCAACTACGCTACAACATTTTGTGGGAGTTAGAAGAAGTTGCTCTACAGAACTCTCGGACGCACCGGCCTGAACGTATCTTTGCTCAGTTACGGCACCGGTGGGCCCAGAATGTTTGGTCAGAACGAAGGCATGGACCGCTCCGGTCAGGTCGACATCGTCCGCCGATGCATAGACTTGGGTGTCAACCTCTTCGACACGGCCAAGGGCTACGGCCAGAGTGAGTCAATCTTGGGCGAGTGCCTCAAGGGTATCCCTCGCGACTCGTACCACTTAATCACGAAATGGCGATTTGAAGAGGAGCCCACGGGTCCCCAGGAGTGCGTTCTCGCGGACTCGATTGAGGACAGTCTGCGAACGCTTGATACCGACCACATCGAAATCTACATGCTCCACGGACTGACGGACGAATGGTACGACGACGGCGTAGAGCGGTACTACCCCATTCTGGAACGGTCCCGAGAGCAGGGTAAGATCGGGGCCATCGGCCTGAGCACCCAATTCATGGTGGACGCGCCACAGGAAGGGGCGCTCATTTCGTCCACACGAAACCCCGAACTGTGGGACGTGATGATGATCAAGTACGGCATCCTCAATCAGTACGCCGCGAAGGAGATCCTCCCGCTTGCCCTTAAGCACGATATCGGAATCGTCAACATGGCCGCCGCGCGCATTCGGCTGCCGGATCCTGACCTGCTCGAACAGACCGTCGCCGAGTGGAAGGAGAATGGCTACCTGAAGCCGGACAGCCTACCTGAGAAGGACCCTCTCGGCTGGCTCGTGCACGACGACGTGGAGTCGGTCGTCGCCGCCGGGTACAAGTTTGCCGCCGACCATCCGGCAATTGGAACTGTGCTCACCGGTACTTCCAACCTCGATCACCTTGAGCAAAACGCCCGTGCCCTCGAACGACCGAGCCTCGACGAGGCCGACTCCCAGCGCCTCATCGACGTCTTCAGCCACATCGTGGAATACGCGTGAGCGGGTAGGGCATTCTGAGGCGTCTAGTCCCTATCGACAGAATACTCGGAGAGCGCTTCGTCGCTGACTTCGATTCCTAAGCCCGGACGCTCCGGCAGTGGGAATGCCCCTTCGATGACCTCCGGTTGCCCACTCGCAATTCGCCCTTTGAGGGGGTATGCGTGCCGGTTGTGCTCCATGATGAAGAAGTTTGGTATCGCCGCTGAGTAGTGAATCGATGCCACGATGGAGACTATTCCTCCGCCCCCGATGTGCGGCGCGACCGGGATGTTGTACGTGTCCGCAAGCGTCGCGATTGCCATGCCCTCCGTGAGACCCGTCCGTCCGATATCCGGCATGGCGATGTCGAAGGCTCGCCGCTCGAAAGCCTCCCGCAGGTCCCAGCGAGTGCGCGTCCACTCGCTTGAGGCGACAGGAACGTCCAGGGCACGCGAAAGCTCGACAAGTCCAGCGATGTCCTCCGGCACCAAGGGCGATTCCAGCCACGCCGCGTCGATGGCCTCCAGTCTACGTCCCAGTGCGATGGCAGACGACAGGCTATGGTGCGTGTGCACGTCGACCATGATCATGACATCCGGCCCTACGGCGTTCCGGACGGCCTCAGCCACCTCAGTCGTCTCTGAAACCGAGCCCCTGATATGCAGCTTCACCCCGCCATAGCCCGCTTCGGCGTGAGACTTTGCCTCCGCCGCGGCCTCGGCTGGTGTAGTCGCGCTCACCCCGTTGTACACAGGCACTCGGTCTCGAAACGCTCCTCCAAGCAGCTTGTACACCGGCAGGCCTGTCGCCTTCCCCTTGATGTCCCACAACGCTATGTCCACCGCCGCAAGCGCGTCCGGATAGAACCCTGTCTGGTGACCCCTCTCCCGCATGGCCGAGTACATCCGGTACCACAGCGCCGACGTGTCGAGCGGATCCCTGCCTATAAGGATTGGCCTCAGGGCCGTTTCGACGATGGCCTTCGTCGCCTGCGGGGAGATCGGCGACTGCCCCTCGCCGTACCCGATGATCCCGGCGTCGGTCTCGACTCGCGCGATGACTGTCTGATGGCGGGTCCCGTAGATCGAGTATCGGAAGTCGTCGTTGACGAGGTATTCCGGTTCCCTGACCTCGCCAATCCCTATGGCGAAGGCGTCGACTCGCTTGATTTTCATGTCGCAAGCTCCGACTCGTCCAGCATCGCGGCGATTTCCTGCTCGATCTGTAGTCTCGCCGCGATCACGTACTCATCCGTGGTAGGCCCTACCACCCTAGTCTCGAACCCGTGCGAACCAAACCCCGGGACGATGTTCTCGCGCACGCGGTACTCCGGATCGTTGAAGTAATAGGGACGGGTACCCCGCAACGGCTCCGGCAGGTCGCCTCCCTCCGTTCGATAGACGGCGGGATTCGCGAGCACAACTGTTGGAGCGTCCTCGCCCATTTCCGCAGGACGGCTTGGAACGACCATGTCACCCATCAATACTTCCGGCTTGAGCTCCGGCGCCCAGTGTCGTATCCGGTAGGTCGTCCCAGGCCCAACATAGTGCCGCATGTCACGCTTGGTGATGACGTACTCATGCCACTTCCTTAGCTCCGGGAATTGGTAGGCGGGCAGGGTGCTCTCCGATTCGTACTGCGACCCGTCACCCTGCGCCCGGATGTCATTGAACACCATGAACCAGTTCACAAGATCGCGGACTCCGCGCGCGTACTTGCTGTAGTCCTCCGTCCGTCGCGGGCTGCACTCGTCCACGACCACGATGTGAGGCTGCGTCTCGTTCATCTCCGTCCAGAATTCAGGCGGGAACCCCGACCGATTCCATCGGCCTATCCAGTGGGGCACTGTCAGCCTCATCGAGCTGTGTGACTGCACCCGCCAGTAGCGGATGACGAAGTCGTCCCGCAGGTATCTTTCCAAAGGCTGGACGATCCAGTCTCGTCCGTACCTTTCATTTCCGAACACGACGATGGGCCGCGAAGTTCCGGTCTTGAAGTCCCGCAGAAACTTCAGCAACTCGACCGCCTCGTACGCAGCGCGGCGAGTCTCCCTCCGGTCCTCGTCCGTAAGTATCGCGGGGTCGTCGCGCTGGTCTTCAAGGACTGTCAGCGAATCGAACAACAGTCGCTGCTCTTCAGGTTCTTCCGGCCAGTCGCGCTGGCGTCCACACTCCGACACGAACCGGTGAAATTCCAGTTCGCGCATCAGTTCATCGTCCGCGTCGAATTGCCCTTGTCTCGTCTTCGCCCGCAGTGCGTCCAGATGGCATATCGTTCCCTCGACATCGTCCGTCTGCGTGAGCAATGCCGACAATATCGGCGTGATCCTCACACCGTCATGGTTCTGCACGTTTACGCGCGACAGCCAATCGGCAACCGTCTGCATCCGCGCCATACCTTCATCGCGTCCAAGCCTCTCGAACTCGCCGACCTGCTCGGCCGCCAGACGCATCCCGGGGTCGC
>JAPOPA010000382.1 GCA_026713145.1 Chloroflexota bacterium | reverse complement strand
TCGAGACTGCGATTGCGGTCACGCCGGAGTTGGAGCGGCTAGGGATCACGTGGTTCGAGGACCCCCTTCGACACAGGGACGAACTTGAGGGGCTGCGCACGGTCGCAGAGCAGGTGGGCATTCCATTGGCGGCAGGGGGGGACGACTATGGCGAAGAGTCGTTCGCGGCGCTGGTGGAGGCGGGGGTGAAGTATACGATGCAGGACATCATGCGGTGCGGGGGAGTGAGAGTGGCCGCGCGTGCCGGGCAGGCAGGCGCGAATCACGGAGCTCGCACTTCGTGCCACAGTCCGTTCGGCCCCCTGTCGAATTTGGCGAGCGCACACGTTCACGCAGCTACGCCAAATCCTCACGCGCTCGAACATGCGTTGTGGGAGAACGAGTGGCGTGCGGAGCTTATAGATCCCCCCGAAATCGTCGAAAACGGGCATCTCGTCTTTCCGGGAGGGGTTGGCACGGGCGCGACGATGAATTGGAGGACTCTCGAAAAGGTCGGCGGAGTCCGCTGGGAGGCGTAGCTACTTGACTGCGAGCATTTCGTAGGCGAGGGCCAACATGATCTTGGTGCTGGTTACGAGGGAACGAATGCTGACCGATTCGTCCGTGCCGTGGACGTTGTTTTCAAGCGGATTATCCTCAGGGTGGGTGCCGTCGAAGCCGTAGGTGACCACTCCGAGAGGACGAGTGAAGCGGGAGTCCGTGAACCCCACGCAGAGGCCGGGGATCCACTCGATCGAGCGACCACCGAGGACGTACTCAGTGACGTTTTGGATGTGTCGCATGAACTCGGTGTCGGGGGATGAGGAGTTGGGAACGGCCATGTAGTCGATATCGAAGTTGACACCCGGAATGCCGTCGAAGAGCCGGGTCAGCTCGGAGCGGACGTACTCGTCGTCCTGGTGCGGGAGGGTGCGGACGTCGCAGGTGATGTTGATCGATTCGGGCACGCTGTTCGACTTGATGCCTCCGCCGATGATTGTGGGGGTGAGAGTCATTCGCGAGGCCGCACGAAGAGTCGTAGCCATGCGGGGGTCTCGGGCCTCGAATTCCTCGATGATCGAGTCGATATTCTCTGGCGAAGGCACGTCCTCGATGGCGAACTTCGACAGATGGCGGAAAATGACTGCCGACGTGTCACGTTCCGGCTCGTAGCTTTCGATCCTATTCAGGACCTGTGCGACCGTGTACAACGCGTTGGTACCCATCCAGGGGACCGAGGCATGGGCGCTCGTGCCCTTGACTTCGATCTCGATTTGCAAACGTCCTTTCTCGCCGAGGTTGACGATGTATGCCAGGTTGCCCGCGGCATCTGCGGGCTGGCCGCCGCCCTCGTTGACGGCGTAGGGAGCTGTGATTTTCTCGGGATGATTGTCTGCGAGCCAGCCGACTCCGTACCTACCGCCATGCTCCTCGTCGGCTGAGAACGAGAGTAGGAGGTCGTCCTTCAGCTGTACGGAGTTGCGGTGCAGGATACGACTGGCCATCATCTGGGCCGTGAGGAGGGCCTTGCAGTCAGACGCACCCCTGCCAAAGACCCTTCCGTCGGCGATAGTGGCGCTGAAGGGTGGGTAGGTCCACTTGGTCTCGTCCTCGACCGGCACAACATCGAGGTGGGCCATGAACATGAGACCAGGAGTGCGGGACCTGCCTTTCAAGCTGGCGATGATGTTTCCCCTGCCGGGAGCAGACTCAAGGGTCACACTGTCCACTCCGTCCTCTGCCAACCAGTCGCGGATGTAATCGCAGACGGCGGTTTCGTTGCCGGTAGGCATGAATCCGGTATTGACGGACGGGATACGGACGAGATCTTGTTCCAGCCCTACAATGTCGTCACGCGCGGCATCGACTTGGGCAAGCAGTTCATCGAGAGTCGGCATTCGCAGGCCTCCAATTACGAGTGCGCGTTAATATACTAGGTGGAGCACCGTGGCATCTAGGGAGACGAAGGAGATTGGCTGCAGATGTGGTCCTATGCGCAGTTGTCGAATACCAACGGGTATGCAACTGCCTAGCTGACTAGGCGTGAGGAAAAACCTGAAATTACCTGACATATGATGTCATCCCTGACTGTCCCATTTTCGGTCGCAAGTGTTCCCGTTTGTCGTTTTGAATCGTGGCAAAACTAGGATATACATTCTCGTCAGTCAAGCCCGAAGTTCTCACTCATGACCGTCGGATTCCGAAATCGTAACGGTACTGATGGATTCACGATTCGCATACGCAGCATGGGATACGCGTTCGCGGGAACTGCGGGCGTGAGGGACTTAGAATTATCCGGCTACGCGAAAGCGCTCTGAAACCGGTGGCCTCGACCAAAGTTCCTCAGCACCGGCCATGGTGACCCTTCGCTCTGGACTTGCCTTCCACTGATCGTAGATCTCGGCGCTTTCCCAGACGACGAAGGAGGTAATCTGCGTCGGGTCGGTCATCGAGAGGACGGTAGTGCGGCTTACGAAACCAGGCGAATTAGCCTGAGCGCGACCGTTGCCGTCGAGCAGGGCGCGAGCCTTTTCGAACATGCCCGGCTTGGCCCAATGGTGAGTCAGAACGGCGATCATATTCGTCCTCCCTTGTGCCCTGTTTCTGAAGTTCGTTGCATAGAGTGGATGAGTGTGTTCCGGGGAGTCACCCTCACTCTAGCCCTCTCCCACTACAGGAGAGGGGATTTTCGTGCGCTGATCTATTCGATGAATCTCTGAAAAGGAACCTAGAGGTTATATTGTGGCTCGATGTAGTCCGGGTACTTGCGGTACATCTGGATCCGCCAGCGCTGCGAGTCGGATACCACGATGCGTTTCTTTGCGGGGTCGTAGTCGACACCCGACGGCAGGGCGAAGCGCCACTCTGGCTCAAGCGTCTTCACACGGCGGCGTGCCTTGAGCACGTCGGCGTTCGAGTCGACCTGCTGCTTGTGCCACTTCGCCATTTCCACGGCGTCACCGATGAGGGTCGTGATGAACCTGCCTGAGGCGTCGAAAATCTGCACGCGGCTGTTCGCCCAGTCGCAAACATATACGTCGCCGTCGGGGTCTACCGCGACGTCGGAGGGCCTGTTGAGCTGGCCGTTGCCTGTGCCGTAGGAGCCGAATGCCATAACGTAGCCGCCATCGGAATCGAGCTTCTGCACGCGGTGGTTCTTGTGGTCGGCCACGTAGACGAAGCCGTCGGAATCGGTCGTTAGCCCCCAGGGCGAGTTGAACTGACCCTCGGCTGTGCCCGGGTCACCGAACTGGCCGAGGTAGGTACCGTCCTTGGTGAGCTTCTGGACCCGATGGTTGAGAGAATCGACGACGTAGAGAATCTCATCCGGCCCGAAGGCGATTCCGGCCGCGCCGTTGAATTCGCCGTCGCCTGTACCGGTGCGACCCCATGAGTTGAGCAACTCGCCGTCAGAGTTGTATACGGAGATGCGATTCATCCACTCGTCGGTGACGTAGACGTTCTCTTCGGAATCGGTGGCGATGCCTGTCGGCCAGACCAACTCGCCGTCGCCGTCGCCGTATTGCCCGAATTCGAAAAGCAATTCCTCGCCGCCCGGGTTTTCGGGGACCTCGTACTTGCCGACCTTGGCATGAATGGCGGTCTTGTTCCAAGGGACGTCGGCCAACTGCTCGTGCTGGCGGCTAAGGACGTAGATGACGTCGCCGGAACCGAATGCGACGCCAATCGCCATTCCCATGTTTCGGGAGCCGACGTTGTAGTCGTAGTCGTATGTTCTGCCTGCTACGGATTGTGTGAGCATTGGTTGGGTGCTGGGTTGCTAGGTGTTCGGTTCTGGGTGATGGGCTATGGATTCCCGCTTTCGCGGGAACGATGATATACCTGCCTCTATCCCTAATTGAGGAAGCGGGGTTTTTCGAATGTGCCTCCGACGATGGACTTGGCGTCGAGGCGGAGCCAGTCTTCGATGATGGTGCTGTAGACGCCACGGAAGTCGAGGTTGGGGACGGGGTCACCCTGCTCGAGGTCCTCTCGCTTGATGGAGGGGTACGTGCTGTACTGCCCGCCGGCGACGGCGTCGCCGATCATGAAGACCGCTCCGGCAGCGCCATGGTCGGTGCCGGAGCCGTTGTCGTATGTGCGGCGACCGAACTCGGAGAATATGAGCATGATGACGTTGTCCGCCGCCTCGTGCGCCCTGAGATCATCGAAGAAGTCCTGAACTCCACGCGACATGTCGGCGAGGAGCTTGTCGTGCATCCCCGCCTGGTTGGAGTGGCTGTCGTAGCTGCCCTGGTCGACATAGAAGACCCGTGTGCCGAGATCCGCCATGTGAATCTGCGCGATGCTCCGCAGCTTGCGTCCGATTGAGGTCTCGGCGTACTCCACGCTGGACTCGTAGCGCTGTGGGGCGACCTTCAGGATGTCGGCCCCGGCGAGAGCGTCGAGTCCAGTCTGGCCGAGGAAGTCCATCACGGGACCAGATCCAACGGCGGGGCCGTAGAGGCGCTTGTACCTTTCGAGGAGTCGCTCACGCTGCTGGGACTCCTCGACGTTCGTCATGAGGCCGTACTTGTCGAGGTTGTCGACGCATGCGACCGGAACGCCGGGAACCGAAAGCGCCCGGAACATGCTCGGTCCCATGCTGACCGCCGTGACGACATTCTCTTTATTCGGGTCGATCTCCCGGACGACCTTTCCAAGCCATCCCTCGGTGCCGAGAGTGTCCGGCTCGCAGGTGTGCCAAATGTCCATCGACCTAAAGTGAGATCGCGGGGAATTTGCGTATCCCACGCCGTGAATGATGGCAAGATCCCCCTCGTCGTAGGCGTTCTTGAACGGTCGCATTTCCGGATGCAGCCCGACGGTGGAGTCGATGGGAATGACATCCTGCTCGGCGACTCCGACGGCTGGGCGGTAGTCGTAATACATGCCGTCGGTGTAGGGGATGACGGTATTCAGGTAGTCGTTCCCGCCCGTCATCTGGAGTACGACGAGGACGGGTTCTTTGTTTGTGGTCGTCATTCGAGTTTCTCCCCGATCTATCCCTTGCTCCGTGGCCATAGGTCTACGGAGACTCAAGCAAATTGGTAGTCCCGCAGTGCGACGATGAGCTGCAGCATCTCCGTTATCCGCGCTACGGTCCGGTCATAGCCGCCGTTCGACTCCCATGTCAGGGGGCCGCCCTCCGAGGCGTGATCGACGAGTTCCTGTTTTGACGCGGCATCTACGTCTAGCGGCCCGAGAAGGTCGAGACACGTGTCGACGAACTCTTCGGGAGACATGGCGCCTCTCTCTCGCAGCGCGCCGATAATCGCCTGGATGCCAGGGCGGTCCGCGTCGCTGACCATGTCCGTGAAGAAGTTGGTACGGGTCATTATCGAGCCACTGTTGACCCACTCGGGCCCGGTGTGCCAGCCCTCGACTGACGGGGGGTTGAGGAGTTCCCGGCCCATTGAAGCAACCCGGCGGTGAGAGGTTGCCAATGCCGGGCGGGGGAACCCCCGACCCGCCGACGAGCCGTAGCGTGCCGATCATGACGTCGACGGGACTCTTGACCTTGGCAAACTGGGCTTCCTTGAAGAAATCGGATTTTAGGAGGAAGCGAATGGTCTCGCCGATGTCGTAGTCCGTGGAATACAGCTTCTCTACGAGCCGGTCGATGGCATCAGGATCGCGAGGCGGGGTGACGGACCAAGCCGGCACCTGGGCCTCGTCGGCCACGAAGAAGGTGTACAGATGCCGCGCGATGAACCGGGCGGTGGAGGGCTGTTGCAAGACGATGTCGACTATTTCCTCACCGCTGAGGTCACCCACGTGTCCGAGGAAGCTCTTGTTCGAGTGGTCGTGGATCTCGTCGCGGTACTCGAACTCCCAGTCGAAACGTCCCATGGGGAACCGGGGCAGCTTCGGTGTCATCGTCCAGCCCGTGAATGCTCGCGAGCACTCGTAGACATCGCCCTCGGTGTAGTTCGTGACGCCCATGGTGAAGAGCTCGAGGAGCTCGCGTCCCCAGTTCTCGTTGATGCGACCGTTGAGGTTCTCGTTGTTGTCGAGCCAGTAGATCATCGCGGGGTTGCGCGCGACGCTCAGGACGATGTCGCGGAACTTACCCAAGCCGTTGTCACGGAACGCGTCGATCATGTCCATGATCTCGTCCCAGTGGTCGACCTTGGAGACGCCGGTGGCGAAGATCGCATGCCAGAAGACGGTCATCTTCTCTTGCAGGGGAGCATTCGTGTTGAGCATCCGGTAGACCCATGCGGCGTGTCCCATCCCGTAGATGGTGCCAGGCTTCCACGCCCAGGGCTGGTAGCGGTAAAGATCGTAGATGTCGACAGGATCCTCGAGGTCGGGTGAAAGCAACTCTTCGACCGTGGCTTCGTAGCCCTTCTCTACGCGCGCCTCCAACTCCTCGCGACGCGCACCGAATCCGGCGCGTCGCATGAGATGCGCCATGAGAGCGATGTCATCCGAATGAGCCATGAGAGACCCTCCCTCGATTGGCGGAGTGACTGGAACAGATTATAGCGAGATTCCTGCGAATGCGGCAACAGGGATGTCGCAGGGGTAACCGTTCAGAGTCGGTGAGGGGAACACCCTCACCCTAGCCCTCTCCCGCGAACGGGAGAGGGGAATTGATTCCCGCCTTCGCGGGAATTACGGTGGTGGGTATCGGAAATTCTCAATCAGGAGGATCCGCTCGTGGAGGCCTCAACTCCCATGATCCGGGCCATGTTTCCGCCGAGGATCATGTTCATGTCGCAGGGTGGGATGAATTCGCAGTAGCTGCGCAGGAAGTCGAGGTTTTGCTTGTAGGTCCACCAGAGTAGAGAGACGGGTATGTCGGTTCCCCAGATCAGCTTTTCCGGGCCTATGCGGCGGTACATCTTCTCCATGGTCGGGAGTACCTGCGGCAAGGGGTAGTCCCAGCGTCGCTGGAGGAAGACAGCGAAGAGCAGCTGGATGTGGTAGTTGGGATTGTCAATCGGGGCGGCGTCGTAGACCTCATCAGGAACTACGAGCTTCTCTTCGTCAGCGAACATCCTCCAGTTGAAGCCGTGTGTCTGGACGACGGTGACGTCGGGGTAGCGTTCCATCCAGCGACCGAGGGTACGAAGTTCCTCCAGGTATTCGGCGTAGCTTGTTGAGTGGAGCGTGAAGAACACCGGAATGCCGAGTTCGCTCAGAGCATCCCAGAACGGGGTAAAAGTCGGGCTTGCCCACTTCCACTCGAGGCCGTAGAGGTCCATGTGGTGCGGCATAAACTGGTAGCCGTGCAGACCGAGGTCGTTGATGGCGTGTTGGAGCTTCTCAATGCAGGCGTCTGTATCGGAGGCCAGCAGCCACTCCTCGATGTAAGCGAGCCCTTGGATGCGGTCGGGGTAGGCGCAAACGCACTCGGCGATGAACTCGTTGGACTTGCTCATGTAGGGCGTGCGGTGGAGCAGCGCCATGTCGACTCCTACGTAGTCCATCTCAGCGACCAGGTTATCGACGGTGAACGTGAGGTGGTCGACCCATGGGGGGAGGGCCTGCTTCACGAATGTCTCGCCGTCCACGTCCCACTCGACCCTGCCGTTCTCGGCCGTTCTGAAACCAGCTTCCTTCAATGCGTCGAAGTCCCATGGACGCTCCGGGTCCACGAGTCCGCTGGTGTCGCCGGGATCCCTGTCTTGCTTTCGCCAGACCGGCTGCTGCCGGGAGGTTGCCATGAACAGCTGGAGGAAGCGGTTAAACTCAGCGCGGTCTTCAAATCCGCCGCCGAGCGCGGGATCCTGGGCACAGTAGGCGTGGCCGTCGTAGATCATGGATTTCCCTTTATTGTTACAACGCCGCGAGGGCGGAGACTTCGACGAGGAAATTCTCGTTTGCAAGGCCGCCAACGACGAGGAGGGTTGCCGGTGGGTAGTCGCCGTTGGGGTATGCCTCGTCGAAGATGTCGGTCCGCGCGTCCATGAAACCCTGTACGTTCTCTCGTCCAACGATGTAGTACGTGAACTCGACCACGTTTGCGTACGACGTACCCGAGCCTGTGAGAACGGCCGACATGTTGCAGAATACCTGCCGGGTCTGGGCAGCGACGTCGTCCTGGCCGAATAGCTCTCCCTCAACATCGAGGGCGACCTGTCCCGCGATGACGATCAATGGGCCTTCGGCTCGTGCGGCGTGTGAATACTTGCCTGGCGGTTGATGGACGCCATTCGGACTCTCGATTTTGAACCGTGGCAATGTAGTCCTCCTTAGATCACGTCGAGGCCGAGTAGTTTGGCCCCGTTGTTGTGCGTGATGTCGCTAAAGTGGCCTTCGGACTCGCATGAGTCGCGGAGCAGCGTCAGCATGACCTCGCCGAGGCAGGCACGAAAAGTGCCGTTTGGGTAATACCCTCGTCCGTCATGGCAAGGGCAGTCGGTACCCCAGAGAATTCTCTTGTGATGGCGCTTGAGGAAATCGCGGGTGAAGTCGGCGTCCCTTAGCAACGCGAGGTAGCCGGAACGGGCCGAGAGGTCGCCATACAGGTTGGGACATTCGGTGAGGAGACGGTCGGTCATTCCGAAGGGCTGGACGGGTCCCATCGGGTAGTCGGAGAAGCCAGGCGAGGACGGGTCGGTGACGGCGTCGGCACTGATGTTGGTCCACCATGCCATGGCATGGCCGATGAACGTGGTATCGGGGAGGGAGCGCACCACGTTTTCCAGTGCAGGGAAGTTAGTGCCGAAGGGACCTGTGTAGTCCATGTGAATGAGGATCGGCCAGCCGAACTCGCCGCAGAGCCGGTAGATTTCCATGTTGCGGGGATGGTCGACGGGCAAGCGGACCTTGTGCTCGCCAAAGCCCTTCACGACGCCGGTGTCGTGGAGGGCGCTTAGGCGCGCAATTGCGTTGGGACTGAGCGGATCGACGTGGCAGAAGGCGACGGTGTCCTCCGGGTGGGACTCGTGTGCCTCAATTGCGTTCTGCGTGGACATCGCGTCGCTGTCTCCCGCAGCGGAGCTTGGACCCGGCTCCAGTGGCAAGAGGACCGAAATGCCTCCACCGTGAGCGTCGATGTGCTGACGAACGTTGTCGATTGAGCGGTTCGTGCCCAGGTGGGTGTGAAAGTCGATCATGCGTGGGCTTCCGCCAACCTGCCGGCGTGTGCGGCAACCTTGTCGAAGGCCGTCGCGTACTGATCGATCAGGTCGTCCGCCGGGCGGGTGAAGCTCGGCAGCATGATCGTGTCATAGGGGACTTCGGGGTCTTCGGTCACAGGGAGGACAACACTCCTGTAGTCGATCTTCGTCGCGTTTTGGCCGAGAACCTCCCAGAGGATGTCTTCGGTTCCGTACTCGTTTCCCGCAAATACGGGGTGCTTATGGAGCATTCGCCAGAGGCCGTCGGTATGGGGGATGCGCGAGTCCTTCCGGGCAGGCGACGTTACTTGAGCACCCTCGGCGTTCAGGGCCTCGATAAGTCTTTCACGTGTGATGCCACCGAGCTTGTCTGGGTGGAATTCGATGTGGCCAGAAAAGTACGGGGAGGAGAAGTAATCGGGGAAATCGGGGAAGGTGAAGCCGTCGATCTCGGCGATGGCGCGGCCCAGCTTCGCGGCGTTGTCGTGGCGGACGTCGAGGCGCTTGCGCCAGTGCTTCATCTGGACGGCGCCGATGGCCGCAGTTATCGTCGCCATACGGTACTTCTCGCCGAAGCTGAAGCCTGATACGGCCCGCCACTTCGGGTTGGGCAGCTCTTTGAGCCTCTCATAGTGGCCGAGCGTCGCGGCGCGCTGGAAGACCTCGTCGGAGGTCGTCATGAAGACTCCTCCCTCACCGGCGGAGGTCAGCTTGCCGTCCTGGAAGCTGATGGCGGAGGCGTCCCCGATGGTGCCGAGCATGCGTCCACGGTGGGTGGTCCCCTGGGAGACGGCGTTGTCCTCGACGACCATGAGTCCGTGTCGGCGGGCGATGTCCATAAGGGCGTCCATGTTCGCCGGAATGCCCTTCCAGTGGACGACCATGATGGCCTTGGTGCGTGAGGTGATCTTGCTTTCGACATCGTCCGGGTCGAGCGTCAGGGTCAGAGGGTCGATGTCGGCAAAGATGGGTACGGCGCCGCAGCCGATGATGGGCAGGCAGTTGAAGGGGTGAACGGCGGACTGGGTAACTACCTCGTCGCCGGGGACGACTCCGACGCCGAAGAGCGCGGTGCGGAGGGCGGTTGTGCCGCTGGAGTGGGCGATGGTGTGCCTGGCGCCCCAAGTCTCGGCGACGAGGGACTCGAACTCGGTGATGGGTCCAGGGCCGTCAATGGCGCTGGAAAGGGAGTGGCTTCGGATGAGGTCAGCGGCGACCTGCGCCTCCTCCTCAGTGTAGATGGGCCATTGAGTGTAGTGGGCCTGGTCGATTGTTACGGCGGGACTGCCGCCGAGGGCGGCGGGATGGTTGGTCATGTGTGGAGACCCCCTTCCTCAGTTGCGGCGGCTTTCAAACCTTCCTCTACTGGTTTCGTCCCGGTCATAGCGCGGTAGAAAGGCTCGCATTCTATGGCACCAAGCTACATGGAGTCCCACTCGTCGGGGAGGACAGGGGTATAGTCCTTGTACTTTTCCTGCCAGAGGCGGATGCGTGATGCGAGGTCTCGGATCGTGTGGCGGTAGGCCTCGTCATTGTAGAGGTTGTGAAGCTCGTGCGGGTCGTTGTTGAGGTCGTAGAGCTCGCACTGGTCTCCGGGGCTCAGGTGGAGCTTGATGCCTTCGTGGGAGATGATGGCTCGGCGGGGCATGGAAGAGGCTCGGCGGATAACGCGCTCGGGGATGGATGTATTGAATTGTGTAGTTGGCCGACCGTCGCTGCCGTTCCACTGGACAACCACGTCGTTCTCGCTGAGGTCGCAATTGCCCTCGAGGACGGGCACCCGGCTCTCGCCTTGAATCTCGCGAGGAATTTCCTGACCGAGCAGATCGAGCAGGGTGGGCACCGCGTCGATCAGACCGATGCGACCTTCCACGCGTTGCTGCTCCTGTGAAATCCAAGGTACGTGCATCAAGAATGGGACACGCATGGCTTCTTCGTACATCATCGTTTTGTGGAGGATGGCATGGTCGCCCATCATGTCTCCATGCTCGCTGGTATAGACAATGATGGTGTCCTCGGCCTGGCCGCCCTCCTCCAGTGCACGCATGATGCCGCCGACCGCCCTGTCGACCAACGTAACCAACCCGAAGTACCGTGCGCGAATTTCTCGCCAGGCCTCATCGTTCGATAGATCGAGACCTTCTTCCACAGCGTTCCTGTAGTAGTCAGCCATCATCTGATGGAGAGCAGAGGTGTCCTCTCCCGGGGCTTGCAGGAATGCCGGACCGGTATTCAGCTTATCGCGGGAGTGGAGGTCGTCCAACGGGCCGGTGAAGGGGTTGTGAGGCTCGAAGAAGTTGGCGTACAGCATGAAGGGCCGGTCGTCTTCGGCGGACTCGTGGATGAAGCGCTCGACGGCCCGTCCGAGGTAGGAGGCCTTGGTGTCGCGCTCGGGCATCTGCGCGGTGTAGGGGCGGCTGAAGACCGGCTGCTCGTCGGGGAAGCGCGTGCGCGCGTCGCGCTCGCCGTATTCCTTCATGAGCGTCTCGTGTCCCAGTACGTCAGGATCGTAGCCCTGAGAGATGAGGTAGTAGTGGTAGTCGGAAAAGGTACCCAGATCGGTGTTGTCGGAGTAGTAGGGCCGGTAGAGGTCCTCGATGCTCACCCATTCGTTGAAGCCGTGCTGCGCGCGGAGCTCATCGCCGAGGTGCCACTTGCCGAAATACCCCGTCCTGTACTCGTCGGGGACCAACTCGGCGATGGTTCTTGTGGCCGGTGGGAGGGGAACGTTGTTCACCGTGCATCCGCTGGTGTGGGGATAGAGCCCGGTCAGAATGGTAGCGCGGGAGGGGGTGCAGACAGGCTGGCTTACGTAGGCATTGTCAAAAACGAAGCTCCGGTTGGCGAGCGCATTGAGGTTTGGCGTTTGGATGTCGTCATTGCCGTAACACGCCATCGAGTCGGCCCGCTGCTGGTCGGTGAAGAGGAACAGGACGTTCGGCTGCTTTGGCAAGGTATACTCCTGGCAGCATCGGTTCTCGCCCCGCTGCTTCTTCCTACATCAAGCCCATTCGCCTACGATGATATCATGCCGTGCAAATCCCCCTACGAATGGGCGCCCGTGAACGGCCACCGCACGATCACAACCCCACACGTCGTATCGCTCCGCATGACCGTGCAGAGTCATGGTTGGGTCGCACTTGAACCATGGAATTGGGACGGGAAGGCGGAGGTATTGTCTCGTACCGATCTGCTCGGAGGGTCGACGGCGATCACGGTTACACAGAGTGGGCCGAGGGAGATAGCCGTTCGTGCGGAAGCAGAGAGAAGAATTGACATGTCCGCCGTGGAGGAGACGGTGCGGCGGTGGCTTTCGCTCGACTGGGACCCTACGGAGGCGATCGAGGTTGCATCCGGCGTCGATGGCGACGTTGCTGATGTGATTCGAGGAGGCGGCGGGCGATTCTTGAGGGGTACGACGTTTTACGAGGACTACCTCAAAACGGTATGCACGGTCCAGATCAACTGGGCGGGTACGAAGCGGATGGCCGGTCGTCTCGTGGAAGTGATTGGTAGCGGATTCGTTCCGACGCCGGTACAAATCTTGGATGCGGGGGAAGCGGGACTGCGGGAACGGGCGTCCATGGGATTCCGTGCCAAGGGGATCATGGTGTCGACCGAGAAGCTTCTACGCGAAGGACTGGTGGACGAGAGCGGCGTGGCGGTGGAGAGTCAATTGACATACGACGCGCTGATCGGGCTGCACGGGATAGGGCCGTATGCGGCGAGTCACCTTCGGGTGCTGCTTCACGACTTCAGTCGGGTGCCCGTCGACTCTGAGGTCACCAAGTTCTTTCGGGAGCGGCACGGCATCAGTCCAAAGGAGGTCGAGCCGTTCCTTGAGCGCTGGGGGGACTACAAGTTCTTGGGGTACCGGCTCTCGCGGCGGTTGGGGGTTTAGTAGGAACCCTCTCTCTGAATCTCTCCCAGCGGGGGAGAGATTGGGATGCACGTTGTATCATTCCCAGTTAGGGGGAGAGTCTCTTGTTTGGCATCTCTCTCGATAGGGGCAAAGCCTCTTGCTCCTTGAGGCTGGATGCCAGGGAAATGCCTTCACCCAGTTAATGACCTCGTGGAGCAGGCCAGGACCTGAGGCCGGTCGACTCCGCACTGATGTCCCATAGCCAGCGGGCGTGGTCTTCGTCGTAGGTTATGGGGGCCGTCTCGCGCACGTCGTTGTCGTAGAAATACCTGCCTGAGATACCCTCGCTTTCCGGAGACGTGGCGGCGTAAAGGACAGTCGCGGCACCCTGTTCGGGGCTGTCCCCGAAGCTATTGCCCGAGCCGAAACCGGCTTCGTGGGAGCCGCCCATGTAGTCGTCGAGGAGCTTGGTTGCGATGACGCCTGGGTGCAGGCAGTTGGCGGTGACGTTTGTTCCCTCCAGCCTGCGGGCGAGCTCGTAGGTGAAGAGGATGTTGGCGAGCTTGGTCTTTCGGTAGACCTGGCTGGCGGTGTATTCGCGGTTGGATCGGAGATCGTCCAAGTCGAGATGGCTCTTGCTGTGCACCTGCGACGAAACGGTAACGACCCGGGCGGGGGCGGACGCTTTCAGGATTCCGAGGAGCAGATTCGTCAGGAGGAACGGGCCGAGGTGGTTGACGGCGAACTGGGTCTCCAAGCCGTCGACGGTGAGTCGCCTTATACGGGTAATCGTGCCCGCGTTGTTGATGAGGACGTCGAGTTGAGGATATCGAGAAGTGACTGTACGCGCCAGCTTGCGGATCGATCCCTGCGATGAGAGGTCTGCGATGAGGAGGTCGACGTCTTGGCTGTTAGAATCTGCGGCGACCGCAGCCTGCGCCGTCTCGCCGCGTTCGCGATTGCGGCAGACCATGACGACGGCGGCACCCATGCGCGCGAGACCAGTCGCGGTTGCCTTGCCGATGCCGGCGTTTGCGCCGGTGACAAGGCATATTTTGCCGGTCATGGTTGGTAGATTCATGGCGAGGCATTGTAGCAGAAGCCGGGATATCACCCTCACCCCAACCCTGTCCCGTTCGCGGAAGGGGGTTCCCAAGGGAGAGGAAGTCGAGTGAGGGGAAGTCGGTTCCAAAGCGTCGGTTCTTCGGGAGGGTTTCGTTGACCGGGTGCGGGGGCTGTGCTAGATTTAATGTGTCTGAAAAGACCCTGAATTGACCCCGGAGCGGCCTATATTGCCGAAGACCACAGCATGACAACCGCGCAGGTTAGGTTTCGTGCGGTGGCTTTGCTGGGCCTGATCGCAGCCATTGCGCAGGTGACACTCGGGGGCATTGTCCGAGTGACCAATTCCGGCGACGCCTGTCCCGACTGGCCGTTGTGCCACGGGCAACTCATTCCACCGCTCGATTATCACACGATGCTGGAATACTCACACCGGCTTACGGCGACGGTCGTGGGCATACTGGTGGTGATTGCACTGTATCTCGCATGGCGACATTACCGGAGGAGTGGCCCGGCGCTGATATCGACGAGCGCGGCAACGATCCTTGTCATCGCGGCGGCAATTCTCGGCGGGCTGACCGTATTGAGCGAGCTCACGTGGTGGGTACGGCTCATTCACCTGGGTCTCGCTGAGCTTGTGGTTGCAAGCATGGCGGTGGCCTGGCTTTCGGGCGGGTCGGTTGAGGAAGGTACTTCGGCGGAAGTCATCGAGAGGCCGAGTTTCAGGTTCGACCGTTTGCTGATGTGGGGGACGCTTGGAGGGTTGATGGTCATGAT
>JAPOPA010000309.1 GCA_026713145.1 Chloroflexota bacterium | reverse complement strand
TGATGGCACAGGGCCGGCGGCGCGGAATGTCTGGCGCATTCGGCAACCGAAAGGGCAGGCGGCATGAACGGCGACGAGAGCGGATTCTTCGACACCAGGCGCGCGGCGGACTATCTCGGCCTCTCGCACCGCACGCTGGACGGCTACCGTGTGAGCGGGGACGGACCCGCCTTCCACCGCTTCGGGAACCGGGTGCGCTATCGCAGGTCGGATCTGGAGGCGTGGGCGGCGAAGCGCCGGGCCACTACGACGGCGGAGGCAGACAAGTTCAGAGCAGCGTGAGGGTCGACCTGAAGGCCCGGAACCCCGACGGCCACACCACAGCAGGCAGGGCGTCTCGCGTCTCGCCTAAGTCCCGTCTCGACGAGAACTACGACTATTTCGCCCGCCATTGGCAACCCTCCGAGAAGGGCAGGCTGGCATTTTGTCTCGGATAGGGGAGGGTGCGAACTCGGTGGTAGGCAACACGCAGTACGTGTTCACAGGCCGGGGCTGTCGGAAGGGCAACAAGCGGGGTCAGGGGCGGCGTCGATTGGGGGCGGGTTAGCGAGGTGGCTGGACGGCGGTTTTCTGCAGCAACTGTATGTCAGGCCGCAAGTGTTCTGTTGGCGTACTTGGGATGGCCGTGGTTTCCGTTGTCTCTACATTGACGATGACAGCCCACGTATAACTCGGTTCCATACTTGAGCTGTAGTGGATGTATCGGCGTAGGGGAACATGAGCTGTCAGCCCCTCTCGATGACGTCGCCATATCGCATTGAGCAGCTCAGCGAACGGGGACTCCGACTGCCCGGGCACGATGCTGTGCGGTAGTACCGGATAGATTCGGGTCGGAATGTAGGAACTCTCCGAGCTACGGTTCTCGGTGTCGATGGTGAACGGACTTAGCATGTTCCCGTCGAGAAACACGGTAACGTCTGGACACAGTACGTCGTTCTGCATCGCCTTGACATTTTCGTGATAGTGGGCGGAAAGGCAGGCCCCACGCTTGGACGGGACAACTTGGAGTCTAGATTTTTCCGCGACGATGAACCCGAATATGTCGCCGATGTTGGTATTCTTCAAGTCGAAGCCAAATGCGGACGCTGAGCCGTATTCGCCGTACGGTCTGCCGACATGTTGTCCGGTTTTCGTTCTCTCGAAGGCTCTTCGCAGAGACTTCACGGACGCGATCTGCTTGAAACAGTCCGCGAGTTCTTTCTTGCCAATCGTACTCTTGACCTCGCCGACCGCCAGCACGCCCTCGCAAGGGTAGTAGGTCGCCTCCGGGCTGTTGTTGATGCAAAACACCGGACATTGCTCCTTCTCGTAGAGCACAACGTCCATCTGACGGCTGGTGCCGCCGTAGATGTCGATGACACATCCCGAGCCGACGCCTATTCCGCGTGGCAGTATCTGCTGTAACCGGTCCCGGATCGGTTGCTCCATGCCGTCGCCCACCAGCTCAGGAGTGGTGCCTTGCCGTGCTCTGCCGAAGTCGCGGACGAGGTCGTGTCCGATGTCTTTCACAAAAGCCGCTGGATCGAATGCTCTCTTCATGGGGTGGGGTTCCTCCTGCTACCCGTCGGTCGTGTTCTTGCGTTGTGGTTTGAGATCGACGCCTTCGCGCGCGAAGCGGTCACGCTGGCGGTTCAGCGGCTGATGGACGCCATGCTTCTCGAACAGGATCATGGCCAGCAGATTGGGGCTCGCCCAGCCGCGTGGCGTCGGGTGGAACGGCGCCGGCGGCTGGGAGATCTTTGATGAACAATGGAAATCCCTGACGATCGGGAATGGCTCAACGGGGGATAGTCGCTCGTCTCGCGGCCCACTGAAGCTGTTGGCGCAGGAGACGTCTCGGCTGAGGTGGTGAAATGCCCTCGATCGGTGCGGTGTGGACCGTCGCCGTTCGGCGGTAGTACCGCGCAGGGGCCGGAATGGGGATCGACGTGAGCGAACACTGCGTCGCTTCCGGTTCCGGTCGATTGCATGTCGGCGGCTCCTGTCCCGGCCGGTTTGGCTATTTCGCCAGAGATGGCGGGAGGCTTCAACCGGTTGAATGAACAGTCGACGACGATGAGCTGGACGATACGGACTGCCAAGCACGGGTGAGGGACGGATGCTCGGTGGGGCCGTGATACCCATCTGCACGCTTCCCGATTCGGTCGAGGATGAAGACTTCCAAATCGCGCTGTCGTGACGGTGGTGTCGTCACGGTG
>JAPOPA010000377.1 GCA_026713145.1 Chloroflexota bacterium | reverse complement strand
GGCGTGTTCCTGGCGCTGATCCAATAGAGGGTTTCGTACGAGCGATATGGCAGCAACACTAATGGTCAAAATCGGGGAGCGATGGTACACCGTCGAGGTGGGAGACCTCGACGAGTTTCCCATTCAGGCGGTCGTAGACGGCGAATTGGTCGAGGTCGAGATGAGCGACATGCCCACTGCAATGTCGCCACAGACCGATGCCGCGGACTTACCCGTCCAGTCTAGAGAGCCATCGCGGCCCCCACCCACGCCACCGTCGCAGCGTGCGGCAAGGGCTGCACCCTCTGAGGAACCTTCACGGTCGTTCAAGACGCCGATGCCCGGCGTGATCGTATCCGTCGCCGTGAAAGAGGGCGACCAGGTAGTGACCGGAGACCCGATCTGCATCCTTGAGGCAATGAAGATGCAGCAGACGCTAAGGGCGGACTGGTCGGGTATCGTGCAAGCCGTCCACGTCACCGCCGGTGAACAGGTCGTCGACGGCCAGGCGATAGCCGACTTGGAGTGAGGGGGTAAGCCCCCTCTCTTTATGTCTTTTCCGAATGCAAGGTAGCCACTGCTGTACACTCTCGTCTCCCTAGAAACGTTTTCTCGTGTCGGGATGTGTTCTACGCTTGCAAGAATCAGGGATTACGAGCTATAGTTTTTGGTAGCCGTAGCGAGAACAGAGTGGCAATTTCCTACACTGGCGGCGTTAGTGTGGGACACGATTGTCACAGGTACTGCTCTCCTAACGAACGGCGTAGACTTTTTAGGGAGAATCGCCACTCATGAGCACAAGTAGTAGGCATAATGCCGCAGAAGGTTCCAATCAGAGGTCATCCAAGCCTCCCGTCGTTTCCCGATATTTGGGAATAGACTCGCACTTCTCCGAGCGCAACGGATCCACAAAGCAGGTTTACGGGATCGCGAACGAGCGCCCAGCCGGGCGCAAACTCGCCGATGAGATAGCTCGCAGTTGCACCGAACTAGAGAATTCCGGCTACGAGGTGTTCTCAATCCTTCCACTGGTCAGTGGTCGTGCGACCGAAGCGTCCATGGAGGCGGAACAGCAGGTTTACAGCCGGACCTACCCGAAGGATGGAAAGCATTTCGTGGATACCGGTGTTGGTTACAGCGTCACCGATGGCGTGATCATCACCGCCAGACGACGAAACTAGGGTGAAGCAATCTACTGTGGGTGCCGCCCCCGCAGTAGGTTTTCCGCCATCACAACTCTCGCGGACTAAACTGCATCGGCCCGCCCGTTCTTTCAAGAATTGATGGATCAGTCCTCTCACCCTTTTTGAGTTAGGCGAGCCCTCGCGGCCCGTCGTCAGGCCCGACTCGCCCCTATCACCCCGTCCTGCTCATACTCATCCAACTCGTCATCTCCCAGGAACTTCGCCAGCACCTCGCGGGTGTGTTCTCCCAGCAAGGGCGGAGGGCCCTGGGGCTCAGCGGGCGTGCGGCTCATGTACTGAAGCGAATTCGCCATCACCGGCAGATCGCCGATGGTGGGGTGCTCCAAGTCCCAGACGACCTGACGCGCCTTTGCCTGCTTGTCCGCAAGCGTCTCGTCGAAGGTGTTGATCGGGCCTGAGGTGATACCCACTTCCGTGAGGGCGTCGATCCACTCTTGCCGGTCCTTCGTCAGAAAGCGCTCGGCGAGTTGGGGAATCAACTCGTCCTTGTGAGCGAGACGCGCCGCGTTCGTTTCGAAGCGCGGATCCTCGTGTATCGTCGGGCGGTCGATCAGCGGAGCGAGCTTCTGGAACATCCCGTCGTTCATCACCGCGAGCATAAACCAGTGCCCGTCCTTCGCCTCAAATGTCTGGTAGGGACATATCTGCGGGTGCGCGCTCCCGTACCGCTGGGGAGGCTCCCCCGTGGCGATGTAGTTCTGGGCGACGTTCACCATGCCCATGATGCCCGTGTCAAAGAGCGATAGGTCGATATGCTGCCCAAGTCCTGTCCTGTCGCGCTCTCGCAGGGCGGCAAGGATTCCCGTCACCGCGAGCGTGCCGGTCAGCAGGTCGATGGACGCGATGCCGGACTTCGACGGCGGTCGGTCCGGCTCTCCCGTGACGCTCATCAGCCCGATCATTCCCTGCAGGGAGGTGTCAACGCCGGGCTCGTAGGCGCGTGGTCCCGTGTGACCGTAGCCGGTTATCGAGGCGTAGACGATGCCGGGATTTACGCGGTCGATGCTCGTATAGTCGAGTCCGTACCGCGCAAGGTCGCCGGTCTTGAAGTTCTCGACGAGGATGTCGGCCTCCGCCGCCATGCGCTGCACGAGACGCTGGCCGCGGGCGTCCTTGAGGTTAACGCAGATGCTCTTCTTGCCCCGGTTGATGGAGAGGAAGTACGCCGACTCGGTCTCCATGAAGGGAGGCCCGAGGCGACGTGTGTCGTCTCCGCGCGGCGACTCGATCTTCCATACGGTCGCGCCGAGATCGGAGAGTATCTGCGTGGAGAACGGGCCGGCGAGCACGCGAGACAGGTCGAGGACCTTCAGGTCTCCAAGAGCCTTCACGTGTTGTACATCCTTCAATTGAATTGGAGAGCCGCCGCGACGGACAGCCTTGCTCGGTCGATCCGTTAGTACGCGCCGACTGAACCATTCTGCCATAACCGGGACGCACTTGGTATACTCTGGCTTGTGTCCGTCACGAACACTGCCATGACAGCCAACCCGATACCCATACGACGAGGGGAGTCTGACTACCTCGCCGAACTGCGCGACGAGGGAATCTCCGCGTTTCTCACGACAAGTGCATCGGACATGCGGAAGGCATCAGGCAACGAAGATATTGAACTGGCGCTCGTGGACACTACTACGAT
>JAPOPA010000380.1 GCA_026713145.1 Chloroflexota bacterium | reverse complement strand
CCCTACCACTTCGCCTTGACCGCGACCGCTCGTCCGAAACGGGACAACGAGGTAGACGGCGTAGATTACCTCTTCGTCAGTCGGGGCGAATTCCAGAACATGATTCAGAACGACGAACTGCTTGAATGGGCAGAGGTGTACGGGTATCCCTACGGTGTACCAAAGTCACCCGTGCGCGATGCTCTGGCCCGAGGGCAGGACGTGATCCTCAAGATCGACGTGCAGGGAGGCGATAACATCCGGAGGCTCGTGCCGGGCGCCATGTACGTCTTCATCGCTCCTCCTGATATGGCTGAACTTGCGAACCGCTTGAGGCAAAGACGGACAGAGTCGGCGGAGACGTTGAGAGTGAGACTGGCGACGGCGGCGAGGGAGATGGATGAGGCGGCGAAGTACGACTATATTGTCGTCAATCGAACCGGTCAAATGGACGAGGCAGTGGAAGAGATCAACTCGATCATCCGGCGTGAACGGGCGCGGCCCGGACGCACGCAAGTAGTCATCTGAGCTTCAATTTCCAAGTCTCTCCCCCGCCGGGGGAGAGGTACAGAGCGGGGGGAACCGACGCACATGGACTTCGAACACATCCTGTACGAAAAGCGAGACCGCATTGCCTACGTCACGCTGAATCGGCCTTCGCAGTTGAACGCGCTGCACCCGGACGGGAATCGGGAAGTGAGAGAGGCCTTCACCGACTTCCGTGACGACGACGATGTCCTCGTGGCCATCCTGAGCGGCGCGGGAGACAGGGCATTCTGCGCGGGGAATGACCTCAAGTACATGGCCGAGCACGGCAAGCCCGGCGAACCCTACCCCGACGCACATCTCTATCCGTTCGGAGGCATCACGGCAAACTTCAAGTGCTGGAAGCCGATCATCGCGGCAGTGCACGGCTACGCACTCGGAGGCGGGTTCGAGCTTGCACTCTCCTGCGACCTTATCATCGCGACGGAGGACGCGCGATTCGGTCTTCCCGAGGCGACGGTCGGCGTGGTGGCTAGCGGTGGAGGACCGCACCGCATCGTCCGGCAGATGCCGCTGAACATTGCCATGGGCATCCTCCTGGGAGGCAAGCCGATCACCGCGGAGGAGGCCCACCGGTGGGGTCTCGTCAACGAAATAGCATCTACGAAAGGTGACCTCATTCCGACCGCCGAACGCTGGGCCAACGACATCATGGAGGCCGCCCCGCTATCGGTGCGTGCGACAAAGCAGGTGGCGCTGCAAGGGCTGGAATCGACCCTGGACGTCGCGATCAACCGGGAATACAGCGAATTCCGGAGGGCTCGTCACTCAGAGGACTTCGTGGAGGGCCCAAGAGCCTTCGCCGCCAAGCGCAAGCCCATTTGGAAGGGCAAATAATAGATACGCCTGAAGAGAGGACCCTGATATGACCACACCCACCATGCTGCCGACCGCCGTCCTACCGTCCGCCTATGACCTGACACTCCAACCGGACCTCGAGAGTTTCACCTTCCAAGGCGAGGAGAATGTCGTCCTCACGATTCACGAGCCGACGAGCGAGATCGTGATGAACGCCGCCGAGCTCGAAATACAGGCGGCGCGGCTGACCGTGGCCGATGGACGGAGCCTTGAACCGTGCTGCATCGACTTCGACAAGGAGCAGGAGACCGTTACGCTGGGGTTCGACGAGGAGCTCGCGGCCGGACAGGCCCGATTGCACCTGGAGTTCACTGGAGAACTCAATGACAAGCTGCGAGGGTTCTATCGGAGCAGGTACGTCGATTCGGACGGCACGGAAAAGTACCTTGCCACAACGCAGTTGGAGGCTACCGACGCGCGGCGGGCGTTCCCGTGCTGGGACGAGCCGGCTATCAAGGCAACATTCAAGGTCACGCTCATCATTCCATCAGACCTCGTCGCAGTGTCGAACATGAGCATCGTGCATGAGAGCGAGGCCGAGCCAGGACTGAAGAGGCTGGAGTTTGGCGTGACTCCCATCATGTCGACTTATCTGCTGGCCTTCATAATTGGCGAGCTTGGCTGCGTGGAGAAGACGGCGGAAGACGGCACAATCGTCCGGGTCTACACGACGCGCGGCAAGGAGGAGCAGGGGCGGTTCGCGCTGGACGTGTCGGTCGACCTGCTGGCCTACTTCAACGAGTACTTCGGCATCCCCTACCCGCTCGAAAAGATGGACCACATCGCCATTCCCGACTTCGCGGCGGGCGCGATGGAAAACTGGGGAGCCATCACCTACCGCGAGATCGCCATTCTCGTCGACCCGGAGAACACGTCTGCGGGCACGAAGCAGATCGTCGCCAGCATCGTCTCTCACGAGATGGCCCACCAGTGGTTCGGAAACCTCGTGACCATGGCCTGGTGGGACGCCCTCTGGCTAAACGAGAGCTTCGCGTCGTGGATGGGGGATATGGCGGTCGACAACCTGTTCCCGGAGTGGGATACGTGGACGAGCTTCGTGTCCCAGGATACGACTCGCGCCCTCAGTCTCGACGGACTCAAGAACTCGCACCCGATTCACCAGGAGGTCAAGAACCCCGCCGAGATCGGGCAGCTCTTCGACGCGATCAGCTACAGCAAGGGCGGCTCCGTGCTGCGGATGCTCGAAGACTTCCTCGGCTCCGAGAACTTCAGGCGGGGGCTCCACAACTACCTCGTCAAGCACAGCTACGCCAACGCCGATACGGGAGACCTGTGGGACGCCCTCGGCGAGGCGTCCGGGCAGCCGGTCTCGGAGATGATGGAGACGTGGCTGCACCAGACTGGGTACCCGTATCTTGAGGCGGAGATCGAGAGGGAGGAGACCGGAATCACCGTCTCGGTCGCGCAGCAGCGCTTCGCCTACGACTCCATCATCGACGACACCGGGGAGGAAGACACCCTCTGGCACGTTCCTCTTCGGGCGCGGTCGGCGTCGAGTGACGAGGCGGCGTCCACGCTCCAACGGGGAAGGACCGCGAGCCTGAGCGTTGGCGGGGGCGCGAGCGACTGGGTCAAGGTCAATCCTGAGCAGACTGGCTTCTTCCGCGTGAAGTACCGGAGCGAGGACCTCGCGCTGCTGCGGCCGGCCATCGAGAGCCTCGACCTGTCTGCCATCGACCGCTTGGGCATCCAGAGTGACGCATACGCCCTGGCAAAAGCGGGCATCCAACCGGCCAGCGAGTTTCTCGAAATCGCCGAGGCTTACGTGAATGAGGACCACGCCTACGTATGGGGCGACCTCGGCGCGAACCTTGGAGCGCTGGACAATCTCCTGTCGGACGAGCCGTTCTTCGAGGCATATCAAGGGTTCGGGCGAGACCTGTTCGGGCCTGCGGGCGCGCGCGTGGGCTGGGACCCGAAGCCGGGTGAGGGCCACCTCGACGCGCTGCTCCGCAGCACCGTGCTGGCCGGACTCGGAGGGTATGGAGACCCCGACACCCTCGCGGAGGCCGGACGGAGGTTCGAAGGTTACGCCAAGGACCAGAGCAAGGTGAACCCCGATATCCGCAAGGTCATCCTCAGCCTCACGGCAAAGGAGGGCGACAGCGACGTCTACCACGCCATGTGGTCGTTGGAGCAGGGTGCCACCCTGGAAGAGGAGAAAGTCAGGCTCCTGGGCGCGCTCACGGAATTCGAAGACCAAGATCTCCAGATGACCACGCTCGAACGGTCGCTGGATGCCGATTTCGTACGCACGCACAATACCATCGGGATCATGGCGAGGATGTCGGGCAATCCGAAGGGCAAGGACCTAGCGTGGGACTTCCTGAAGGCCAACTGGGCCGAGTTCGACCGGCGTTACGGCGAGGGCGGGTTTGGCCTGATGACCCTCGTCAGCATCGCGGGGAGGTTCACGACGCAGGAGAAGCTGGAGGACGTGGAGAAGTTCTTCACCGATACGCCCGTTCCGGCAGCGGACCGGACAATTCGCCAGGCCCTGGAAGCCATTCGCCTGAACGTCGCATGGCTGGAGAAGAATCGCGGGCCGCTGGGGGATTGGCTGGAGGGGTAGGCCGAAGATTCATCGCAGAGAACACAGAGAGCACAGAGGGTAGAGAGTATTCGGTTTCTCCACTAGACCCATCTTCAAGTGTGATTATGCTGTCTAGGTGGCAGTTACTGACATCCCGGCATGGCCCTAACCTCGGCGCGTAACGATGTTCAGGATGAACGGGCCTCCTCTCGAATACCCTTTTGAATTGTCGCTGCGTCCTCCGATCACCATTGTCCAGTGCAGAAACCTGTCATTCCGAGCTCGGCGAGGAATCCAGGATGTTCATGGTTGACTCATCCGCAACTCATGCTACTCAACTTCTTAGATTCCTCCCTGCGCTCCGCCTCGTTCGGAAGGACATGGGCGGTGGCCTTCGTGTCGCCACGCGAGTATCTCTTCGATTGAGACATTGACGCGCCTCCATTCCGCTCTACGTTGGCGGAATCGCTCAACAGCCGCTTGTCTACTAACGCGGTCCGGCGCGTCAGAGGGAACCACGTGGGCAATTGTTTTGCCGTGCCGGGTGATAGCAATGGTCTCTCCGTGCTCGACCATCTGTAGGAGTTCAGAGAAACGCGATATGGCTTCGGGTGCTTTGACTTCACGCATAGGAGACTATTCTATTGCTAACCGGACTGCGGGACATAGGAGTTTGGAGGCGCCTCCAAAAAACCCCTTCTGGATTCCGGCTCTCCCCGGAATGACGGATGTGTACGGGACTCCTCGGCAGGGGTGAGAAAGACCCCTCTCCCAATCTCTCCCTCGGCGGGAGAGAGATTAGGTGCAATTGCACAGCAACTCTTGACACCCCGGTGCGGCCTAGCGCCCGTGGCAGCGCGGAGAGTAGCGTTGCTCAGGGCGAACGAATTGCCTCCAGGACACTATGACTGGATGGTGTAGTCCCCGTCGTATGTGGCGCCGACCTTTTCAATCAGGGCTCGTGGGCCGTCTTCGAGGAGGACCTTCGCCTCGTATTCGTCCAAGCCCGCTCCCCGGGCTACTTTCATTGCGTAGGCGGGTGTGAGGAGATCGCCTGGCTCGTGGGCGTCAGAGTCGAGTACCATGCGCGCTCCGGCGTTCTTCGCCATGCGGACTACGTGTCCGTTCGCCATGCCGTGGCCCTTTCGGGCGGAGACCTCGAGGAAGATGCCGTTGTCGGCGGCTAGCCGGGCGTCCTCAGGGTGGATCAGACCCGGGTGGGCGAGGACGTCGACATGCTCCGAGGACACCGCTGCGTGATTGGTGCCCGGCTCGACGGGCTCGTTGATGGTCTCTCCATGAACGTTTACGACCCTTGCGCCCAACTCTCTGGCGGCCCGGGCGAGATAGTCGATTTCATTCTTCGGCGTGTGAGTGATCTCGACTCCGGGGAGGGCGAGAATGTCCCATTGTTTTGAGGCGACTTCACAGTCCTTGACGAGGGTCTTGAGGGTAAACTCGAGATTGCCGTGACCGACGTGGTCGGTGATGGCCATCACCCGATATCCGGCGACGTGGGCGCGGCGGATAAGCTCGACGGGCGAGAGGACGCCGTCGCTGAGGAAGGTATGCGTGTGGAAGTCGAACATGCGTGACTCCATGCGTAGGGTGCCGGTCAATAATACCACCGCCCCGTGTAGACGAGCAGAATATTCGGCTTGGGAGAAGTTTTAGACATGTCCGCTTTGCTGATATTCGGAACCATATAGTTCTTGCGTGCCGATGGACGACCGATGGAAGATATTCAAAATGACGGTGGCGAGGGAACGCAGACTCAAAGCGACGCGCAGGCGCTGATAGACAAGATTCGCGGGCTACTCTAGCGCGAGTATCTCTATGAGGCGTTGGCACAATTCGACAGGCTGCACCCTGCGGACAAGGACGACCTGCTGGTCGCGCTGCCGCAGGAGACCCGGCAAGACATCATTGGTGAGATGACGTACCAGGCGACAGCGAAAGTCTTCGAGTACATCGACCCGGACAAGGCCGATCAGGTTGCCGCGCCGATCACGCCTCGGGTATTGGCCGATATTCTCGACCAGGCCGATCCCGACGTGGGGGCAGACGTGCTGCGGGGAATTCATGACGAGCAGACGGCGCAGACTCTTGAGGCGATGACCAGGGGCCACAACGTCGTCCCCCTACTGGAGTATGCGGACGACACTGCAGGCGGACTGATGAACCCGGAGTACCTGGCGGTGAGCCGGAATTTGACGGCGGTATTGGCACTTGACGCGATTCGCATCCGCGCTCGGGACGCCGAGGTGACCAGCTATGCGCTGGTGGTGGATGAGGATGAACGACTTGTCGGCCACGCCGCAATCGTGGACCTGGCGCTGGCCCGTGATGATGAGGTCGTGGCCAACCTTGTAACGGACGACATGGTGTCGGTGTCGGTCGATACCGACCAGGAAGAGTGCGCTCGGATCATGCAGCGGTACAACTTGAATGAGCTTCCGGTCGTGGACGCCGAGGGAGTCCTGCACGGCATCATCATGGGCGACGACGTGCTGGATGTTCTGAAGGAAGAGGCGACCGAGGACATGTATAGGCTTGCAGGGGTTGGAGGCGAGGCGGTGTTCGGCCCCCTCTCGGGCGCAGTCAAGAGCCGGCTTCCGTGGCTGGGCGTCAACCTGGCGACCGCGTTCCTGGCCGCCCTGGCGATCGGGCTCTTCGAGACTACCATCGGGAGGGTGGTCGCGCTGGCGGTACTGCTTCCTCTCGTGACCAGTCAGGGCGGGATGGGCGGAATTCAGACACTCACGCTGGCCGTTCGCAGCATGGCGCTTGGGGAGCTTCCAAGCGCTCAGGGAATGAAACTCGTGTCGCGGGAGCTCATGCTCGGGGCGGCACACGGGCTGCTGTTCGGACTGCTGGTGGGGATTGCGGCGTATGCCTGGAAAGGCGACTACATGCTGGGCGTGGTGCTCGCGATAGCCATGCTGTGCAATATGGTGATCGCCGGACTGACGGGCGCCGGAGTTCCGCTGCTGTTGAGAAAGGCGGGGCAAGATCCCGCAGTGTCGTCGGCGGTGTTCATCACGACGTTCACCGACATCATGGGGATTCTCCTGTTCCTCGGCATAGCGACTGCGGTCATCGAGCGGTTGGGATAGAACACTGAGGCTCAAGCCTTCGCATCCGAATCCTTCGATTCCGACTCGGGCGACCCTATAAATTCACCAAGGATTGCATTCTTTATCTCAGTCTCCACTTGGCCTCCCAAGTCCTCGGCTGCCTCTACTGCAACCTGGGTTGCATAGCGTGCGACCTCCTGCTTCGACAAGCCAAGTGTGGATGCGGCGTTTCTTGAGGCCTCAATTGCTTTGACGGCCACAGAACCAATCTCGAGATTGGTCTCGCTCGCACCACGTATGACCCCGAATATGGCGCCCCGGAGTATGTCGCGCGGCACCGCACTCGTCATGCTCAGTGCACTGATCGTGCCTCGGATTGACTCCTCCGTTAGTCGCTCAGCCTCGATTTCAGTGTCATGGGCCGCATGGATTGCGCCCAGGGTTGCGCCGAGAGCCACGTCCACACCTTGCTTGCCGAGGTCATCAACCTGGTGCGCCAAGTCCGCCACCGCGCGGTTGACTCTGGTCCGGATCTGCCTGGCCATAGCGCCACCACGCATTACTCCTTCGACAGCAATCCTCGTTGACGAGGCTATCTGGTATACAGTGACTCCGACAGCCACATCGAGACCGGGGATGCCCGGAACATATCGTAGTGTGGACACCGGGAAGTGCGATAGGACGCTCAGGCCGGGAACGGAGTTGAGGGACCTTAGATTCGTGCGCGTTTGAGTCATCAGCTCGTCCATCACCACGTCCTCATCGACTTCCCCTTCCTCCTTGATCCTGCCGAGCAAAGTTAACGTAAACAGGCCCAGGACGAAGGCGATCGCGAACAGGAAGTCGTAGCCGGTAAGGAAGAGCGCCGGAAACTCAACCTCGGTTGCGGGCGAGACCCACTCTACGGCGATTTGCAGATGGCGGACGCTGAAGTAGTCGACGAACGCGCCTCCGATCAACGGGCTTATGCCGGCCGCGACGCTGGACGTCAGCGACACTGCGGTTAGATAAGCGGTTGACTCAGCAGGGGGTGACATCTTCATGCGTATGGTCGTTGAGGCAATGTTTATACCCGCGGTCGCGACTCCAATGAGGATATGCAGAATGACCAGGAGCGGCACAGTGAGGTCGTGCCTGTCCGGCAGGGTGGTGAAAGTCCAGGCGAGAATGACCAGGAAGTACAGAGAGGAACAAAGTGAAAGGACGACCTTGCTACCGAAACGATCGACGTAGGTTCCCCAGACGCGAATGAAGAGAACGTTGGCAGCTTGGCTCAAGACGCCCAGCCCGACGACGAGCGAGAGGGGCATTTCCAACCGAAGAAGCATATACACCGCGAAGAAGGGAACGGCCATCTGAGCGACGAAGTTCCACATGAACATGAAGCTTATGAGGCCCCGGAAGTTCCTGTCGCGGAACGGCGCGCCGAGGGTGCCCACAATAGAACGGCGCGTGTCGTCCAGGCGGGGCATCTGTGGTTCGGGCATCCGGGCCATGAACTGAACTGCGCCGAAGCCGAGAATGATGCTGCCGAACAGAATCGCATACGAGTAACCGAAGATCTCGTTGGCCTCGCCAGCAAATCCTTTCCACCAGTCAATGAACAGGGCGGCGAGCAGGGCCGATATAGCCGCGGCGATGGTAGCGAGCCTTAGACGCTTTGCAAAGAAGTCCCCCATAACGTCCGCCGGCACAATATCTCGGAGCCATCCATTCCAGCTTGTTGTAACAAAGGCGGTGGCCGCGCCGCGCACGGCGATGAAAAACAGCAGCAAGGTGACGGCTCCGGCGTTCGGCACGTTGATGATAAAGGGGATAAATGCAACGGGAATCCACGTGGCGTATGCGATCAGGTAGGACGTCACTGCTACGACTTTTCGCATCCGCATCCGTTCAACCAGGACAACTGCAAGAATCTGGAGAGGCTGTACGATGAATGGAATCGCGGTCATGATCCCGATGTGGAAGTTGGAAGCACCTAGGATCAACGCGAATGCCGCGAGGAAACCCCCCGAAGCCATGCCATCCGCGGCAAAGGCCATGACGCCCTGCCACGTCATGTTCTGAAGGCCCTTTTGGGCATCCTGCTCCGACAGGTCGGATTGAGGTCTCAGGAAAGAGGGGATCATCAACACTGCTATGACCCTATTGCTTTGACGTGAGGACGGGATCGGTTCGCAGCTTCGCGACCACTCTTGAAAGCCAGTCAGGGCCACCTATGTTGCCAGGGAAGGCGACATATTTGAGCCCGGGGAACTTGCTCGATTCGCCAAGCTCCCAGACGGGGACACCCGGAAGAATCTGGCCGATGCACACGGCCCGTTTGACGCCGAGTGAGCGAGTGGCGATGTCGTAGGAAGTGATGCCGCCCTTTGTCACGATATAGCGGGGCCTCGTCTCCAGCAGGTGGATAATATCGGCAAGACCGCTGGATATCCGGCTACCGGCCAGCAGGCTGGCATCTCCCCCTAGCGTCAAAAGGGACTCGCGACTTGTGAACACCGCCACGTCTAGACCGCGGCGGAGTCCATCGTTCATCTTCTTGGCGACACGCGCGACTTCATCGGACTTCGTAGCTTCGTCGATCAGTTTCGCGACCGCGACCTCGATACCCTCGACTTCCCGTTGGTCGAGGAGATGGGTGAGTTGACTAGTGGAGACGGTCACGTGAGAGCCTACGACGATGAGTCCTCCCTCACCTTCGTTGGCCTTCAAGTCGCTCGATGAGAGAATTGGCCGGGACTCCAGCCCTCCTCGGACTTGGAGGAAGGAAGCGGACGACCTGTAGAAGAATTCCCCTCCCTGCTCTTCGGCCAGCATGGCCCCGAGCGTAAAGACCTCAATGTCGCGCATACTCGCGGCATTCGGGAAACAGACTCTTGCATCGCGCATATTGAGGAGGCGCTCGGCAACACGGTCAGGGCCGCCGGCGCGAATGTCTTCCAGTGAGACGGTGGCCACCTGTCCGGCAGTGACTCGCCCTTGCGTTTTCTCTTCGACCCACTCGCGGACGTTGGAGGACGTGAATCCGAAGGCGGCGTCGCGTGCGAACTCCGTCTGTCCCACAGGGATCAGCCAATCCCCGCTCGCCACGTAGTGCACGTCGTCGATGGTGTAGCGTCCGCCCTGGAAGAAGAACGGCGCGATAACCTGGAGCGCATCGGGCCGCCCGAAGACATCGGCCAGCGCGTTCACCTCGTCGGGATAGTGTCCGCGGAGCGTGGAGTCGATCCGGCTGATGACGATGGGGTTCTCACCGGTGCTCTCCATCGCCTCGCGAAGGTTCCGGCCCGCCAGAGTAACAGTCTCGACCGCCTCCCCGAGGGGCATACTGCGAGAGTTCGTCAGGAGGAAGATGCCACGACGGTCGTCTTGGAGTTCGCGAGCTATGGCATCGACCGGCCATTCCGTGAGGAGGGATACGTTGGCGACCGTCTGGGTACCCATCGGGTCGTCGTCGATGACGACGGACTTCTCCCCTTGTTTCTCTATAGTCGCGCGTATGACCTCCGTAGGGTCTTCAGGCCACTCGGGTGGCAGGTTGGCGAGGGTCTCGCGCAGGGGGAGTTGAGGCAGGGCCATCGGGCGTATCCAAGTCGGAAGGACGATTTGAAGGATGTAGTTTACACCAGTCCCGTGCGACCGGGCGGGCTTGGGATATGTCTCTAGGAAGTCAGCGTTTCGTTGTCCTCTGATTCGAGGATGGTGAATCGCTAACGTCGCTTCGCCCTTCGAAGAGATCACGGTGAACGGGAGTTTTCCATTACGCCTCCCCAAACGGACAGCAGGCAACTCGGTGACTGAAGGTCGGGGCTGGTGGTGGAATACGCGCGGTGGTGGCACTGGAGTGTGTTGTTGACCTCCTTTGTGGTCGTATCCATAATGACCTCATCACTTGAGGAAGGGGTAATCGGTCATGATTGAATGGCTTGGCATCGAACACCTTTTCGAACTATCGGGAATGGAAGCGATTGCGGGGTTCTTAACGCCGCTGGTGATCTTCGCCGTGTTCCTGGTGGCGCAGCTCATCCTGCCGGCACGTCGGGTTCCCGGCTACGTCATAGATCAGGAGACTGGCGAACCCCGCGAATACCGGCTGAACGGTCTCCTCGTGTTCGTGATCGCGCTGGCCGTGTGGGCTATCGCTCCCGAATTCACCGAGTGGCCCCGCGATTGGTTCTACCGGTCCGCCATCTATGCCGTGGCCGGCGGAACGGTCTTCACCGCCGTCTTTGCAGCCTTCGCGGTGCTCAGCCAACCGAAGACCGAGCCGAAGAGCCTGTTCGCGGAGCTCTGGACCGGGAGAGTCCAGGAGCTTTCGTTCTTCAACAGCCGCTTCGACGTGAAGATGTATTTCTACGTCGTCGGCGGGACGATGCTGTCGCTCAATGCCCTGTCCGGGGCCTGGTACCACTACGAGCTACATGGAGAAAACGCCAATCCGGGAGTTTACCTGTATGCGGCATTCTTCACGTTCTACGTGATGGACTACTTCATCTTCGAGCGCGTCCAGCTCTACACCTACGACCTCATCCACGAGCGCCT
>JAPOPA010000169.1 GCA_026713145.1 Chloroflexota bacterium | reverse complement strand
TGCCGTAATCAGCAATAGAACTACCTAATGTAGCCGAATAGCAGAGCGTAGTGGTTATCATGAGTGCTAGACTGGTCGTGATCTACTACTTTAGTTCTTGATTACGTACGCTCTCTGGAGGCACCCGATGGGTGAAAGCACCAACTCCCGCGCCACGCTCCGTTTCGACCGACGTGTACGGTTGGAGTTTCGCGGCGCCACCATCACCTCGGACGCTGGGCTGCTGGCCTGTCGCGAGTTGGATGATGCACTGGGACTGACGGAGACGGCGGATGAATGTCTGCAGGAGAGTCGGGGCGGCCGTAACGTGCAGCACCGAATGGTTCACGGCAAGAAACGCACCCCTTATTGGATAGACCGGAGATTGTTTGGCCTTGCAGGACCCGATATCATGCCATCATCTCGTTTGGACTACCCATTGAGCCAGAAGACTCCCGATATGGGAAATACCGGGTTGACACGGTACTCGTATTCACACAGGGCGGGACTTCGAGCCCCGTCCCACACATTGTGAAGGCCCCATTGCGAAACCTCCAAGCAACAGCCGCCGCCATCGTGGCGACTCTCGTCGCCTTGGCAGTAGCCTGCGGCGACGATTCCCCCGACTTGGATGCCACCGTCGAGGCTCAGGTCACGGCCAAACTTGATGAACAGACTGCCATAGACGCGAGCGTTCAGGCGACCAAAGAGGCTATTCTTACACTAACGCCGACGCCTACCCGAACGCCGACGCTTACTCCGACGACCACTCTCCCTAACAGTTCGACACCAACGCCGACTCCCGCTCAAAGCCCAACATCAACAGCTACTCCCTCTCCTCTGCCCAGCCTAACGGTCACGCCAACCTCCGAGCCGACGGCCACGCAAACCACTGAGCAGAACTCTGCAGCTCCCATCGGGTTGACCAAGTACTTGTCCGGGGATTTCACAGACTCCGATGGAGACGGAATGACGGACGTGGCAGAGAACAAATACGGATTCGATCCCCTCGACGCCTCCAGTTTTCCCCAAGAACCCGAACTCGCAGCAAACTACTATTCTGAGTTCGGCATTCGTCTATCCACAAGGGAATTTCCGGAACCGTCGTCAATAGGCGACTCATCCAACAGGATCAGCTACACATTTTCAAATAACTTTCCTGAAGAGGCGGAGAGCCAGTACAGGGAATTTCTGAAGCGAGTGTTCCCTATTCTGTACAAATATCTGGGCCCGCCGGCAGAAACTTTGAATGTCTCCATCGAGAATGCGGGAGACGACAGCGACTTTATTGAGATAACCGACAAGGGACGTACTCTGCTGACCGATACGAGCTTTATACCCAGGCTGATCGTCCATGAGATGGCGCACGCTTGGAAGGGCAGGTACGTCATAGCCACAGACGAGGACTGGGAGATTGACACCGCCCTGAGTGGTTTCGAAGAGGGGACCGCCGAGGGGATGGCCTTTGAGATCGTCCACGAGTATGTGCGCAGCTATCCTAACGATCCCGCGACCTTGCAGCTTCTGGAAGAGAGGTCCGCTCAGTATTGGAGCTCAGGGACTACTATCTACGACGCCATCAAGAATCTCAGGTGGACGGGGGCAGGTGATTTCTGGAACCCTCCGAGTGGAGCGGAAAACAGATACTCCATTGCTGCAACAACCGTCCAGATGATGGTCCGAGAGAACCCCAATTTCATGAAAGAGTTTATGTCGCTCTACTATGAAACGATTCGAGAAGATCCGGACTGGCGTCCCAACCGTAAAGATATGGTTAATTTGTGGGAGACCGTGGTTCCGGAGCTGAACGGCTATCGCCTAAGTGAACACTTGGACACTCTGCCGGTATTCAACGGAAGGGAACTTGACGAAGGCGCGTACGTAATGCAAGCGCTTCGGTCCTATGGGGAATTTGGCGATCAGCTGTTCGCCCTAGCCTACGCAATTTCAGGGGGAAAATTGTGGAACATGTCAGACGAAGATCTCAAGGACGTCCCGGATTGGATATCGACAAGCCCTGGAGAAAATGGACTACACTACATTGATACGCAACGTTCCCCCTTCTTCGTGGAAGTCACTGACGCATACGGACAGGAGTACGCCACCTACGACTTCAAAACTGAATGGGATAGGTATCCTGATGGCTCTCCGGCCGGATTCGGATGGTCCTACGCCGAAGAACTCGAGATGGACAATTTCCCTATCGGGCTATACCAAGGGACGGTGACCTTCACCGATTATGTCGAGCACGACGAAGGGGCCAGGGATAGCTACTATTTCTTCGGCCTCGAGGACTTCGAACAGGATAGAGAATCCGAATACGTCATCATGATCGGAATAGACGGGGTAGCTGAGGGTAGAGCGGAAATCACTATCGGTGGCAAAGCTCACACCGCCCCGATCAGCAACGGCGTGGCCGTTTTCAGATCGAGTAAGTGGCGGTTCGATATGCAGGGAAGGTTGCCGATCACCATTACCAACGATGAATCGGTATCAAGGAGCTATTACAGAACTCTCATCGAGGCCGGCACTATCCACGACTATTATCAACACCAGTTCATCATAGTCGATACCGACTTCGACGGGATAGAGGATCAGTTCGAATAGACTGCACTAGTATCCTGTATCAGAGATGGAAGCGTCACTCAGCAGGGTTTGAGTTGTCTCAACGGCTTGGTCGTGTTCCAGGTACGATTCCTCTATAAGTCTGCCGTCGGGGAAGTAGCTTCTTGCGACTTCGCCTACGACTGTGCCAGTGTCGAATCTGGCTTCTAACGTGGCTTTGACGTCAGCCTTCTAGACCAAGCGAATGATTGCCAGGGCAATCGCATCTAAATGAAGTCTTAGACAAGTTATAGAATTGGGGTCAATCTCATGTGGAGAGTGACCCATGGCGAGTGACATTCAGGGCTATGTCGAGGTTTCCGGCCCGGATTGCAGCGTCGAGGCTAACCCACTTTGCCGCAACCTGAGCGGCGATATGGGGCGGGTCTGACTGACGAGGCTCACTGCGATTCACAGAACGACCTCCGTCCTGAGTAGCTCGCTCAGCGAGCGGATGTGATTGATGGGAGCTGCGAGTCGTTCCTTCTGTTCGACGTCGAACTCGCTGTAGTCGGCGGGAGCGCTGAACTCCTGCCAGGCCAACTCCGTCCTGCATCCCGACGAATGCTTGACTGTCCGGCTACGGAGTCCGTCAATCTTATGTCCCGCCGCCAGGAGCGAACTGGTTTCCGCCTCGACCTTGACTAGCTCCTCGGTCGCCTTCTTCGCGTGACTCTTAATTCGACTGTTAGGGTACAGGCCCGATCCCACCAGAACCGCACCGCCCACTCCCCAACCCACAGGTCCCGCCAAGGTCAGCAGTGCACTCCCCCCAGCCATGCCACTACCGCCGGCGGCGAGTGCCCCACCTCCAAGTCACGCAAGGGCGGCATTGGTGGCCGCCGCGCCCGAGAGCGCTGAAATGGCAGTTCCGGTGGACGCAGTTCCAAACGTGGTAGCCACAGCCATGGCGGCAGTTGGACCCAACACCGTTACGCCCGCGCCTTCCGGCACTCCTGCGACTCCGATCGCGCTCCCGATCCTGGTGGATCTCGCGGCATCAGTCTCGAATCGCTTCACCGTCCCCTGGAACCTGTCTGACTCCACACGAAACTCCCCGACCGAGGCGTCGAAATTCTTGGGCGAGTTGGCTAGAGTGTTCACGTACTGCTCCACTTCGTCAATCACGTCAGTGGCGGCGTCCAGTCGCTGTCTGTGGAGTTCCACGCTGGCATCCTCGACCTGCTTACGAGCGGCCTCATGGCGATTGACGGACCGTCTGAGTCTCGCGATCGCCTCCCGGCGAACTCTTGCGTTTAACAAGATTGATTCCTCTCTCACTCCCATTGGCTTCCGACCAGAGCCAGCGCGAATGTTTCAGCACCAGTCTTCGACGCTCACGTCTGCCAGGACGTGCGGCCGAGCACTCTTCAGCCTCGCCTCATGCCTATTCGATATCGTTCCTATGTGGCCAAGGCTGGTGTTCTTCATGTTTCATGATCTGCATCCGAGTCTTCAACCGGTTGAGATTCGATGTCTATGACGCTTGCTGCCCTTGGAGGGCCACTTTCCGCAGAGTATCTTTCGTTAAAGTCGTCAATTATCTCTCGTGGAACCCTAGTCAATTCAGGCGACATTCTGTCCTCGGAATCGAGTCGTATCGAAACCAAGCGGCCACCATGCCTGTTCTCACTGATTACGGCATCGCCAGGGTCTGAAAGTCCACGAGGTAACCTCCGATAATAGCAGTGGTCGGGGGTGAAGAGCGGTGACGACTCGAACGCCATTGTGCTGAGCATTGCTCCTTCCCTCTTGGCTTCAAGTGACCTCTGAACCTTGGGGCATGCGACAAGACATCTGAGGGGCAATGTATTCTTCCAGCGATGAATCCACCGGAAATTCTTGCCGCGGGGCGTCGTAATCGCCTGTTGGATGGTCCACAGTGAGGTCATTGAACAGCCCAGCTCAGTCAGGTCATTCTTCGTGTCGTCGCAGCAGTGCCAGTGATCGTTTCTATCGACTCTTTCGGTGAAGTTATAGAGGCAGTACACAGGACACGCCATGTTGCTCATGGCGTATTGTTCCAAGAGCTTGGGTTGCCGTCCAATCGAATTCTTGTGGTTGAGGTCGTCGTACCGACCTGTCCTTAAATTGAGCTTCTTGGCCTGGACTGCGAACCGAAACCATCCGAGCCGCTGGGATCCCACCCACAGCTCGAAGTCGGTTCCCGACCTTGATTCCTTCTTCTTCGACGTCTGTTCAAATAGAACTACGGTCGACCCTTGCACATAGAGATCCATCATGAAGAGGTTGGTAATCGTCTCCTCGCCGAACTGCAATGGCGCAGATTGCCCCGGGTCCATGATCGACCTGTGTGCGTAGCCAAGGCGCTCCCATGTGAATTTCGACTGGGTTTCAAACCGCTGGCCGAGATTTCGAAGTGATTGCCGGGTCATGCTCGCTAATGCTCCTCACATTGGAATCCCACCATTATGGCACCCCGGCTGGTGTAATACCAATACAGTCGGACTATGGCGCAAGTTTCCTATGGCAGGTACCCTCATCCGACATTCTGGCGAAGGCCGAAATCCAGAGATCCCAAGCAGCGAGAACACGCCTCCATCAGACTGGAATGGTATAACTGGCACCAATGGGAGCAGCAGATCGCATCAGAGGTCCACGGGATCGTAGATGCAGACCAGACGTTTCGCATTGAGCTCAAGTTCGTCGGCGCGGGATCCGTTGCCTGTGTGTATCAATGACCTACCGTGGACGGCTTCTACGAAGTTCTCATAGTCGCCCTTGACAGGGTTCGGGGGCCGGATCTGATGTCTTACCTGTGTACAAGGATTGGCGTCAGTTGCAGAAAGTCAATTCTGAGGGCGGTTTTGAAGCCAAAAGGTGCAATAAAAGGGGACCCTGAGCCGTTGTTGCGAGCACTTTGTGGTAAGGGCTGGTTCACTGGATTTGGGCGAAAGTTGACAAAAGTCAATCGGGCCATGCGGGTGCGTTGGAGGGAAGTCCTGCTACATCGGAGCGACATGGGAGCGAGTGAATCTGAAGTCAGGCCGGGTGACGTTGAGAGGGCGAAGCCCCCTACAGGACCCCTAAAGGATGTGCGGGTGTGTGACGTGGCGGCGAACCTCGTGAAGTAAGCCTAGTGGATATTGACGGCAGATACTCGTAACCTATACTTTCATCGTAAGTTGTAGGCTTTCATTGTAAGAAGTTAGCGGAACATGGCGTCTGAAGGAAGAAGGATGGGTCGGTATTGCAGACGTGGCTTCCCACCTGAGCGTGGGAAAGGACTCCATATACCGCTGGGTTGACTCAAAAGACTTCCCAGCGGACAAAGTGGGGCGGCTCATACGCTTTCAGCTTTCGGAAGTAGATGAGTGGGTGAGGGCCGGGGGTGGCAATAGGCCGAAGACTCATCAGGGTCATTAGGGCGACACTGGCCGAAAGGCCGGATAACAGGTAGGCGTTCATGCCGCGTATCTTCGACAACCTTGTGTCCGACACCAGTCTCCTGCCCGCGTTGCGGGAGACCCTGGACCTGTCTTCGCGTGCGGACTTCTGCGTAGGCTATTTCAACTTGCGCGGTTGGGGCGGGCTTGCGCCGCATGTGGACGACTGGAGCGACGGTGACGGACCGTGCCGCGTACTCATCGGGATGCAGCGACTGCCGCACGACGACCTCCGCGATGACCTGAGCCTTGTCGACAGGCCCTCCAGCATGGACAACCAAACGGCGCATCGTCTCAGAGTCCAGCTGGCTGAACAGCTTCGCCAGCAGCTCACCATCGGCGCTCCTACCAATGCTGACGAGCGGACCCTGCGGCAGTTGGCCGCGCAGCTTCGCGCCAAAAAGGTAGTTGTCAAGCTCTTTCTCCGTCACCCGCTGCACGGAAAGCTCTACCTTCTGTTCCGCAACGATCCCATCAACCCCATCGTCGGCTATCTGGGAAGCAGCAACCTGACCTTTGCAGGCCTCGCCGGACAGGGCGAATTGAACCTGGACGTACTCGACCAAGACGCCACGGTGAAGCTCAAGCAATGGTTCGAGGACAGGTGGAACGACAAATTCTGCGTGGACATCACGGACGAACTACTCCAGATCATCGAAGAGAGCTGGGCGCGGGAGGCGCTGATACCTCCATACCACGTCTACCTGAAGATGGCCTACCACCTCTCCCACGAAGCCCGCGCCGGGCTTGCCGAGTTTAGGATTCCCAAGGTGTTCGGCGACCGGCTGTTCGATTTCCAGGCCGCTGCGGTCAAGATAGCGGCCCATCACCTGAACAAACGCAACGGCGTGCTCATCGGGGACGTAGTGGGACTTGGCAAGACGCTCATGGCCACCGCCGTCGCCCGCATTTTCGAGGACGACTACGGGCTGGAGACGCTTATCATCTGCCCGAAGAACCTCGTGCCGATGTGGGAAGACTATGTGCACGAATACCAGCTTCGCGCTAGAGTGCTGTCCCTGAGCAGGGTGCTCGGCGAGCTGCCCACCTTGCGCCGCTACCGGCTCGTCGTCCTCGACGAGAGCCACAACCTCCGCAATCGGGAGGGGCGCCGTTACAGGGCCGTCCAGGAGTACGTGCGCGCCAACGAGAGCAAGTGCATCCTCCTATCGGCCACACCCTACAACAAGACGTACCTGGATCTGTCCAGCCAACTGCGCATTTTCGTGGAGGAAGACCAGGACCTGGGCATCCGCCCGGAGAGCCTGATTCGCGACTTGGGAGAGGTAGAGTTCGTCCGACGCCATCAAGCCGGTCTCAGGACACTGGGAGCCTTCGACTTCAGCGAACACGCCGACGACTGGCGAGACCTGATGCGCCTCTACCTGGTGCGCCGCACCCGCAGCTTCATCCAGGACAACTACGCGGAGACGGACCAGGAGACTGGCCGGAAGTTCCTCACCTACGAGGACGGAACCAGGTCGTTCTTCCCGACACGCGTGCCCAAGACGGTCAAGTTTGCTATCGACGACTCCAACCCCAACGACCAGTACGCCAAGCTGTACTCGCCGAAGGTAGTCGACATAGTGAAGGACCTCTACCTGCCCAGGTACGGCCTCGGCAACTATCTGTTGGATAACCCGGAGACGCCACCCACTAAGGTAGAGGATGGACAGATCGACGACCTGTCCCGGGCTGGGAAACGCCTGATCGGATTCTGCCGCACGAACCTGTTCAAGCGGCTGGAGAGCAGCGGAGCGGCGTTCCTGCAATCCGTAGAGCGGCACGTGCTCCGCAACTACGTCTTCCTCCACGCCATCAGGAACGGGCTGCCCCTGCCTCTTGGCACGCAGGACGCCGAGATGCTGGACTCCCGATTCACCGACGAGGACGCTGACCAGGCGAAGGGCGCTCTCTTCGACCCTGACGACGATGACCAGGAGGAAGCGGTCGAGAAGACCGGCGGCGTGTGGACTGCCTCCGTCTTCGAGGCGCGTGCAGCCCAGATATACGGCGAGTACGAGGGCCGCTACAGAGGACACTTCAAGTGGCTCCGCGCCGACTTGTTCAAGCGCTCTCTTGAAGACGAGCTTCAATCCGACTCCAATGCTCTCCTGGACATACTCCAGGCCTACGGGGACTGGGACCCTGCCAAAGACGCCAAGCTCGACGCGCTCAACTCACTGCTGACGGAGACCTTCCCAGAGCAGAAGGTGCTGGTGTTCTCCCAGTTCGCTGACACTGTTTACTACCTGGAAGCGCAGTTCAAGAAGAGAGGGGTTGCGGAAATGGCAGGAGTTACCGGCAGCTCCGCCGACCCCACGGATTCGGCATGGCGATTCAGCCCGGACAGCAACAAGCGGCCAGGCCAGGGCAAACCGGAGCGGGAGCTTCGCGTCCTGGTCGCAACCGACGTGCTGAGCGAAGGCCAGAACCTCCAGGACTGC
>JAPOPA010000343.1 GCA_026713145.1 Chloroflexota bacterium | reverse complement strand
GGGCATTTGACATGACACACTACCAGCTTGAGCGCAACTACGGCTGCCGGATATCGGACGCCTGGACTTTTAGGGGACTGAAGACGGCGGTCTTGGAAAACGAGCTTCTGCGCATCGTCATTCTCATCGACAAAGGTGCGGACGTCTACGAGTTCGTCCACAAGCCGACCGACGTGGACTTCATGTATCGCGACCCGCACGGGGTGCGCGATCCGAGGACGTTCACGCCCACCACCGGTGAAAACGTGGGCACGTGGATGGACTTCTACGAGGGCGGATGGCAGACGGTCTTTCCCGGTGGGGGATTCCCTTCACAGTACCAAGGGGCCGACATGGGCCTCCACGCCGAAGCGAACATGGTGCCGTGGGACGCGGCTATCGTCGAGGACACGCCGGAGCGAGTCGCCATAAAGTGCTGGGTGCGTACGGCGAGGACGCCCTACTACTTCGAAAAGACGTTGGCGCTCAACGCCGGGTCGTCGGTTCTCGAGTTGGAGCAGACGCTGACGAATGAAGGCGAAGAGGTCGCCCACTGCGTCTGGGGCGAGCACATCGCCCTAGGACCTCCATTCCTCAGCCCGGATTGCGTGATCGACCTGCCGGGCGGCACGCTCATCAACCACGATGACCAGCACCATCCGAACGCGAAGCTGAAGCTCGGCGCGCGCACACCCTGGCCGATGACCGAGGACCAAGAGGGCAACCCCATCGACGCCAGCAGGATAGCCCCGAAGGAGGCGCGTCGGTACGACATGTCGTACATCGCTGACATGCCGGAGGGCTGGTACGCCATCACCAATCAGAAGATGGGAGTGGGCCTCGGAGTTCACTGGCCCACGGATGTATACAAGTTCCTCTGGTTCTGGCAGTCGTATGGCGGAGGGTACGGCTACCCCTGGTGGGGACGGACGTACAACGTAGGACTTGAGCCCTTCTCAAGCTGGACGAATCAGGGTATCGCCGACGCCATGTCCAACGGCACCGTCATGGAGCTGCAGGCCGGCGAGAAGGTCTCATCGTCCGTGAGAGTCGTGGCCTACACGGGCTCGGAGCGGGTCAAGCGGATTACCGAGAACGGCGAGGTTGTCAGGTAGAGGTATACTCGCGATAGACGGATTCGCCAGCCTTCGCCTTTCGACAGGCTCAGGCCGAACGGGTCCTGGCTTTCGCTGGGATGACGGAGAGTGCCGTCACCACTGGACGAAGATCGGCATGACGACGTGGACGTAGTTGTCGTCACCGACGGGCTTGATGACGCCCGGACTCGACGGAGTGGTGGTCTCCAGAGCGACTTTGCCGGTCTCGAGCACGTTGAGCACATCGGTGAGGTATTTGCTGCTGAAAGCGATTTTGGCCTCGCCACCTTCGATCTCAGCGGCGACTTCGCCCTTATTCTCGCCGACCTCTTCGGATCGGGACTGAACCATCAACTTGCCATCTTCTTCTTCGCCGCCGTCCATCAAGAGCCGAACGATGTTGCTGCCTTCGCGGGCGAAGATCGACGCGGCTCGAGTGGCGCGAATGAACTCCTCGCGGTTGACGGAAGCACGGGTGTCGTGCTTGTCCGGGACGAGCTGCTGATAGTTGGGGAACGTACCCTGTAAAAGGTTCGCAACAACCTCGATGTTGTTCAGGCGGAACAGGGCCTGGTTATTTGAGGCCGTCACAGTGAACTCTACCGGGTCGGTCTGACCATCCGCGAGGCTCGATACTTCTCGTAACGCACGCGCAGGAATTATGAAGTCGACATCCTCCGGAAGCGGTTCCAGGAGCTTGCCCTTGTATACGGCCAGACGAAATCCGTCCGCTGCGGCAAGGGTGAACTCGTCGCCGGAAATTTCTACCTTGATGCCCGTGAGAACGGGTCGCGAGTCCTCAGTGGCGGCGGCAATGGCAACGTGCTTTATCGCATCGTTCAGGACCCTGGGATCGATTTGACCGGCTACGCCCGATTCGACCGTGGGTACGGGTGGGAAGTCACTCGCCGGTGTACCGTTGATCTGGGCGGAGAAGCGGGCGCACTTCACCGAAATGCCAACGGGCTGTTCGGTAAATTCGAGATCGATGCGCTCGGCGGGGAGAGAGTTGACGAACTCGGTCAACAGTCTCGCGGGAATGGTGACTTCGCCCTCTTCTTCAATCTGCGCCCCGATCCACGTGCTGATGGCAATCTCCTGGTTGGTTGCCGCCAGCTTGAGCCGCGCGTTGTCGGTCGCAATTAGGACGTTCTGCATAACCGGATAGGTTGTCCGAGCGGCTACTGCACTGCTGACGATTCCAAGGCCGCGACTGAGGTTTTCTTGCAGGCACGAAAGACGCATATTCCCACGCTCCATTCGATGGTCAAAGTCGCTCGGTAGTATAGAGCGGCGGGCAAGGTTCAGTCAACGGGGAGCGGCGTGCGTAGGGAGTATTGCTTATGCCGAGGTGTGCGAGCCTTCGCTAGAGTCACAATTGGGAATTATCCTGCCCCCAAATAACACCACTCATGCGTTTTCCAGTCGGGATTTTAGTAGTATACTCCGAGCGAGCTGCAGTCCTGGCGCCGCTCCAAACTATATGAATGGGAAGACCAGCACAGTGGGATACGTTGAATCTCTTCACGCAAAGGCAATCGACCTAAGCCGGCTGTCCGTCGAGATGACGGCGGCGGCGGACTCGGGGCATCCGACGTCGGCTTCGAGCTTAGCCCACATCGTGGCCGCATTAATGTATGGGCACATGCGATATGACCCGTCCGACCCGGCGAGTCCGACAGCTGACCGACTGGTTCTATCAGAGGGACACGCCTGCCCCATCGTGTACGCAGCGGGCTCCGAACTGGGACTTGCTGTAGGGAGAAGCTCCGAAAGTCGCCGGGCGATGACCATTGAGGACGCGATGCGGCTTCGGGACATCGGCAGTGAGATCGACGGGCACCCGAACCCGGCGGAAGGGTTTCCGTTCTTCCCGGCGGCGACGGGATCGCTGGGACAGGGCTTGTCCATCGCGACGGGTCTTGCGGCAGCGGCACGGCTCGACTGTTCAGACAAGCGAGTATTCTGCATCATCGGGGACGGAGAGAGTCGCGAGGGTCAGGTGTGGGAGGCGGTCGACTTCATCGTCGACTATGGGCTGAACTCGGTATGTCCAATCTTCAACTGCAATGGGTTTGGGCAGTCGGATCCCGTGAGTTCTCAGCAGTCGCCCGAGGTGATAGCGGCCAAGCTACGGGGAGGGGGTTTCGACGTGGCGGTGATCGATGGCCACGACCCGGTCGCTGTGCGGGACGCCCTCTTGGAACACGTCCGTCACGCGGAAGATGCCGATGCAAGGCCATTCGCCATTGTCGCGGAGACCGTCAAGGGCTGGGGATTCGTCAAGACTGCCGGCAAGGGGCTACATGGCAAGCCGCTGACGGGGGACGATGAGGCAGCCGCTCTGAAGGAACTGGAAGAGACGGCGGCAAGTCTGGGCGCGTCGGGGGTGAACGGTGACCTGAAGGTCGGCCCGACTCCCGCGATGGCGTCACCGTCTGCCGGATGCGATTCTCCTCCTGGGTTTGTCGAGGCGATGAACACCTACGGACAGTCCGGAGCCCTCTCGGATGGCAAGTTCGCACCCAGAAAGGGCTACGGGATCGCGTTGCGGGCCTTGGGACATACCAACCCTGACATCGTCGCTCTCGACGGCGACGTGAAGAACTCGACCTTTGCGGAGTATTTTTCGCAGGACCCCGACCTGGCGCACCGCTTCTTCGAGTGCCGCATCGCGGAGCAGCACCTCATTTCGTGCGCGGCAGGACTGGCGTCAGGGGGCAAGATACCCTTCGCGTCGAGCTTCGGAAAATTCGTCGCTCGCGGGTACGACCAGTTCGAGATGGGGTTCATCAGCAGGCTCAACATCAAGGTTGTCGGCTCGCACGTCGGGGTGAACATCGCCGCCGACGGGCCGAGCCAGATGGCTCTGTCGGACGTGGCGTTCTTCCGGTCTATGGCGAAGGTGCATGCCGACGAGGGCGGGCCGGGGCTGTATATCCTCAATCCGTCGGACGCGGTGTCGGCCTATGCTCTGACCGTGCAGATGGCGGAGCACAAGGGCGCCTGCTACCTCCGCGCCGCCAGACCGGACACACCGTTCCTCTACGACCTCGACGCCGACTTCACACTCGGCGGCCACGGCGTGCTCGCCGAGGGCAGTGATGTCCTCATCGCGGCGTCGGGCTACGCCGTTCACGAGACGCTGAAGGCTATCGCGGCCCTATCGGACGAAGGCATCGAGGCCGGGCTCATCGACTTGTACTCCCTCCCGTTCGACAGCGAGGCAATCGCACATGCTGCCCAGGCAAGTGGCGGCAAAGTCGTCACCGTCGAGGACAACTACGGCGCGGGCTTCGGCTCCGAAGTGGCGGAGTCCCTGCTGGAGCACGGCGGCAACTTCAAGATCAACCAGATGTACGTCAAGCGCATCCCGAAATCGGGCCGTTCGGCGGACGACCTGATGAACTATGTGGGGCTGTCAGCAGACCACATCATAGCGACGGTGCGGGGGCTGGTTGGGTAGAGGGACTTAGCCGGAAGCCCGACCCTGCCCTCACCTTCCACCTACGTCAACATCGGCGACCACGGCTTCAACGACGTCGCGAACATGGTGTCGGCGCGTTTGAGTGCGCCGGGGTAAATTGACACAGTGTTGCCACCTGGCTACAGCAGGGACTTGATACGAGTCGTCCAGTGCGTATCGCGGGACGGCAACGACCTCGTGATCCTATGGGCAGGCGGAACAAAGAAGCGACAAGCCGGTGACATCGCGCTGGCCCAGACCCTCTGGCGCGATTACAAGCAGGAGAAACGAGATGCCGACACGAGAATATGACGCCAGCGAATACCTCGAAACTCCCGAGGACATTGCCGGATATCTCAATGCGGTGATGGAGGAGATGGGTGAGGACGACGACCCGCGATTGCTCATGATGGCACTCCGCGACGTCGTCAAGGCGCGCGGGGGCGTATCTGCGCTGGCAAGAGAGACAGGCCTGAATCGCGCTGCCCTCTCGCGGGCATTGTCCGGGCAGCGAGTCCCCCGGCTGGATACGCTCTCAAAACTGTCCGCCGCCTGCGGCGTCAAGCTCCGATTCTCGGCGTAGCGCCGCCCCCTACGTCAACATCGGCGACCACGGCTTCAACGGCGTCGCGAACATAGCGTCCGCCCGGTGGAGTGCCCCAGGGGTGTGTTCAACCACCCGCCCAGCGTGGGCTAGCGGCGTGAACGGGAAGCCTCCGAGATACGGCACGGCCAGGTCGTCGGCAGCTAATGTGATGTCGGGCGACTTCGTGGTCGGCGTGCAGACAGCGCCCGACGGACCGCCGTTCAGTTCGTAGACCCCGTCGTTCCACGGACAGAACTCGTCACGGACCTCGAAGACGATCTCGTCTTCCTGCGCGTACGTCCTGGAAGACAGGGCCTTCGGGACGTCGACTAGTCGGAGCCACGTGCGATCGTAGGTCTTTCGCTCAAGTGCCCTGGCATCGTGGAGCATCCACATGAGCGGATCGTCGGTTGGCCTGGCCCATGCCTTGACGGTCTTGACCAGGTCGATGCTGAAGCAAAAGTTCCACAAGGCGGCGTATGCCGCCTCCGTGCGGGCAATGAGCATGCTGACCATGACCACCTGTTCCTTGATCTGGTAGATGGCCATGCCCTCAACGTCCCCTTCCCGGTACTCCACGTAGTAGTTGGGCTGCTTGTCGTCGATCATGTTTGGCCACCAGGGTTTTGGCGGTTGAACGACTCCGGCGCGGCTCCCTGCCGAACGCCAGTAGACCTCTGGAAAGACTTCGCGCGCCCGGTCGGTCGTGACCATGTGGATCGAACCGTTCCACTTGTATTCCTGCCGGTACCCTGTTCGCCGGCGATCGATCTCCCAGTTGTCGTGCATGGCGGCTATGCCATACCCGTACCGCCCATAGATCGGGGCCTCTGACGCTTCAAGCGCCGACAGGATAGTACCGTCTTCGTGGGCAGCCGTGAGTTGACGCTTCATCATCTCGGTGAGCAGGCCTCGCCTGCGGTGGGACGGTAAAACGGTCACCCCGCCGATACAGGCAGTGGTGACGACTCCACCGGGGACGGTCATTTCCAGCGGCAAGCGCTCCGTGACCCCCACGGCGTCGGGACCGTCGAAGGCGCCGATGTAGTCACCCAGTTCGAACCATTCGCGCGCCCTTGGCAAGTTCGACTCATCGAACTGATCGTGGAAGGCCCACGCCTGGGTGCGCGCGGCGGACACGAGATCGTCTTCGGTTATCCGGCGGTATTCAATGGGCATCTTGTGACCATGGCGCGTCGCGTGTTTCATTTCCGGGGGTGCTGGACTACAATGCGGTACGCCTCAAGACAGTGTACCAAGCATCATTGCCGAAGGGAAAAAGGCTATGCCAAGAGCACCGGAATATGGACTGATATACAACTGGGACGGAAACCCGCACGGATACTCGGAGTATCCACAGACGATGGAACAGTTCCTCGACAAGGTCTACGGGCCGATGGAGGACACGCAGGTCGGGGCGCACTTCTGGTGCGTAGGGGAGCACGCGGCCCGGTGGGAGAGCGACGTCTTAGAGACCGTCGGTGACGTCCACGGACGGGTCTACGAGAACGCGCGGGCCTACACGTTCCACGAGAACGTCAGGGGCATGATCGCGCGCGGCGAGGACCCGCAGGCGGAGATCGTCACGCGCGGGCACGAGCTTGGGATGGAGGTGTACGCGTCGGTGCGGATGAACGACAACCACTTCGGCGGGGCGCAGCCGTCCGACCTGGCGACGATGCGGCATACGGAGCTGACGCGCTTGAGGATCGAGCATCCCGAATGGGTGCTGGGAGACAAGACAACGCCATGGTTCGCGGTGTCGTGGAACCTCGAGCATCCGGAGGTGAGGGAGAACCGCTTCCGGCACGTCGAGGAGGTGGCGCGTCGATGGGACTGGGACGGCATCGAGCTCGACTGGCAGCGGCATGGGTTCCATCTGCCGGACGATTACGGCTACCGGCTGCGCTACGTGATCACGGACGTTCAGCGAGCGGTGCGGGAGGTAACAGACGAGTTAGCGGAGCAGCGGGGGAGGCCATACTACCTCGCGGCACGGGTATCGGGCACGCCGGAGATGTCGTATCGCATCGGATACGACGTCGAGGCGTGGATAGCGGAGGGGCTGGTCGACATACTCATCCCGGCCGGCGGGGCGCACACCGATCCGCTGGTCGCGGTCGAGCAGTACCTGGCCATGTGCGAGGGTACGGACGTTGTGGTGTACCCCGGCTTCGACGCTCGCGTGGACGGCTGGGACTGGACGGGGTTCGTGGGGCCGGAAAATCCCCTGTTGAAGGACCAGTTGAGGACTCGCGCGGTCGCTAGCCAGTGGCACGCGGCGGGCTCGGACGGCATCTATCTCTTCAACTGGCACGCCAATCGTGACTCACGCAGGGAGCTGATGAACCAGATCGGCTCGCTGGACACGCTGGCGGGCACTGACAAGATATTCGCTGCCGCGCACCGGTACAAGGACGCGTTCGGCACGGTAGGGCAATCATGGGCGGGTGCGTTCGACAACGACCGCCTGTGGGGCCAGGTGCCGGTGCCGCTGAAGCCGACCATGATGGGCGAGGGACCGACGATTACCATCGAGCAGGGCGACGACCTGGAGGCTAACCAGCCGGCGGATGTAAGGCTCCGGCTATTCCTCGATCAGTGGGTTGTCGGCGACGTGGTGAAGGTGTATTGGGACGGCGAGGAGCGGTCGGACGTGCGGCAGGAGTACCATCTGGCAGAGGACGTGGCAGGCAATCCCATGGATGCCCAGATCTACGATGTCGGCCATGCGTCTTGGTTCCTGCTCGACCTCGACCCCGAGGAGGCGGCCAAGGGAAAGCACACGGTCAAGGTGGTGCTGGAGCACCGAAACCCGCAGGTCGCCTGCGATATCGTGCTGACGAACGTGGAACTGGCGGTTACGTACGAGGCGGAGGATTAGCGATTATTCCTCAGACAACATCGTTGGCGGAGTACTGCCCTTCTACAGGCTTTCAAATGACTGCTCAATACAGCAAGAAGATTCACCGTAGAGAACACGGAGTGCACTGAGGCAAAAGAGAGATGGGGTTTTCACCAAACCACCTTCACGCGTTTACTCGGCCCTGATTGTCCCAAACCTAAAACAGTTCATACGCTCTTATTCGTCAATTCAGGCTTTTGTGCGGGGTAGGAGTAGGGTAGGAGTAGGCAACGAGCACCTTTCTGAAGACTACGTGCTCTGCACACGATTGGCCTTCGGCAGGGTAGAAGCCCAGTCGCACCCGTCTCTGTCCACTGCCCTTTCGGCAAATTGCCTCCCGCTGTTACATAGGTCTCTACCGGAATTAGACGGCCCCTGTATGTACGAGGTTACCAATCGCAGGGATGCCGAAGCTATCTACGGTGGCCTTCGGTTAGACCCAGTGTTGTAGACCCTGCAGCCCTACAGGCGCCGCTCAAACGCAACTTGCTTTCTCGCCAATGCTGTCAGTACGTCAACCGACTCTGGGCTATGGTACGATGACGCCGGAATCCTAACGGGTCGTTAACTTGGAAGGAGGGCTTGTTGGTATGTCCGCTTACGTTATAACTGACGTTGAAATTACTGACTCGAGTCTCTACGGCCAATTCATGGAACGGGTCACGTCGACTGTTGAGAGTCACGGTGGCAAGTTTGTGGTGCGAGGTGGCGAGCTTGAGGTCATATTGGGGGACTGGACGCCTGATCGCCTCGCTGTCCTCAAGTTCGACAGCCTGGAGCAGATCCATGTCTGGCTGACCTCCCCCGAGTACACCGCGCTTGATGACCTTCGCACCAAGTCTGCCAATATCAACATGGTGATCGTCGAGGGCTCATAGCCCGCCCTTGCCCCTGACCTTGTTTGGAAGGCGTGGTGGCTTTGGACTCAGTCCCAAGCCACTCACTGTCATTAGGAGCAATAGGAAGATCTAATGTTTCCACTGGTAGAGCCTCCATTGCGACGGGCAGTTGGCTGACGATCACATCGTCCGGGGTTGGATCGCTAGTCTGAACGTACGCAGTCTAGCAGGAGGGAGTTTGTAGGCCATGGTCAAGATGAGCGGCGGCGAAGCACTTGTGAAGTCACTGATACAAGAAGGCGTCGAAGTTGTATTCGGCATCCCCGGCATCCAGATTTACGGGATCGTCGCGGCGTTGCGGGAAGAGCCGGGCATTCGCATGATCACAACCCGGCACGAACAGGCCACGACCTTCATGGCCGACGGCTATGCTCGCGCGTCGGGTAAACCTGGCGTAGCACTGGTGGTGCCGGGCGCAGGCCTGTACAACGCGGCGTCCGGCCTGACGAATGCGTATTCCCGTTCCACGCCGGTGCTGATGATCGCGGGCCAGATTCCGCGCGCCGCAATTGGCAAGAACCTTGGGGTCGTACACGAAATCGCAGACCAGCCCGGCACAGTGCGTTCCGTGACCAAGTGGCAGCTCGAAGCGTCGAGGCCACGGGAAGTCCCTGATGCCGTGTTCGAGGCTTTCAGGCAGTTACGGACCGGCCGCCCGCGTCCCGTTCTGATAGAGATGCCTCCCGACGCTGGAGTGGAGCAAGAGGAAGTCCAGTTGCGGAATCCCGCCCGCATCTCACGAGTCGTGCCGAACCCCGACGACCTTCGAGAGGCCGCTCGGGTCATTGCTCAGTCCCACCTACCGCTCATATACGCAGGAGGCGGAGTGGCGCGTTCCGACGCTGAAGAAGCCCTGGTCAAACTCGCCGAGACCACGAACATCCCCGTCGTTACCTCAAGCGGCGGCAAGGGGACGATTTCGGACGATCATCCGCTGTCGTACGGCTCCTGTTTCAGTCCTCGCGGAGAGAGACAGGAGATGAACCAGCTCTTTGAAGTAATGCAGTCCGCTGACGTGGTGATAGGAATCGGCGCGCGCTTCTCGCTAGGCAATCCAGCTGGCGAGGCGGCAACGCTGGTGAACATCAACATAGACGACTCGGAACTCACCAGAGTCCAGTCCAACACAATTCCCCTGCACGGCGACGCGAGGGCGACCATCGAGGCGCTGCTCCCCTACCTCATGGGGGAGGGAGCGGGAGAGCGCCCGCCGCCCGCCGAGGCGGTGACTGCAGCCCGCAACCTCATTGCCTACTACGACATCCGGCTCAAGGAACCGCAGTATGCGGTCCTCGAGGCAATCCAGAATGCCATCCCGGAAGACGCATTCATAGTTTGGGACGTTACGCAATTCGGCTACTACGCCCGTACCCACTACAGGGTCACCCACCCAAAGACGTACATTGACTCCGGATACTCGTTCAACCTCGGCTACGCCTTTCCGACAGCGCTGGGCGCAAAAGTGGCGAAACCCGACCGCCCCGTAATCTGCATGGCCGGGGACGGCGGATTCATGTTTAACTCGTCCGAGCTCTCCACTGCCGTCAAGTACGGCATAAATGTAGTAACGGTGCTCTTCAGAAACGATTCCTACGGCAATGTCGCCCGCGATTTGGACGACGCATTCGGAGGCGCTTACGGGACCGACCTGCACAACCCGGACTTCGTCAAGTTCGCCGAGTCTTTCGGCGCAGTCGGTATGAGGGCTGACGACCCCTTGGAACTGGAGACTCTCATTCCGCTCGCGCTTGAACGTGAGGCTCCGGTGATTATCGACGTGCCATTCGGAGAGATGCCAATTCCACGCGCGCCGCAGTTTGCGCCCTTCTACAATCTCCCTTGGACACAGCCTCAGGAGGGGCTGATACAGTCCTGAGACACCGCTCTGTACATTGACCCTGCTCAAGGCCCCGTGATAGTATCGGGCCATACTCAAAAGACCGCTGATGCGAACCAACGCACGGCGTCGGAGGTCCATTCCTTGGCTACCACATCCCAGATCGTCGATATCACTCCGCTCGCGGCGCAGAAGCTCAAGGACGCGCTCCAGGAGCAGGGGCAGTCGGGGGCGCTGCTGAGGGTCATGCCGATGCCCGGCCCTCATGGCGGATTCCAGTATGCGATGAGCATCGAAGAAGAGTCGAAGGATGACGACTTCGTGATGAGCATCGAGGACCTGACGGTGCTTGTCGACTCGGAGAGCGCTCCGCTGGTCGAAGGCGCGCAGATCGACTACATGGAAGGTCTCATGCGGAGTGGCTTCGTCATCAGCAACCCGAACGTCGAGCTCGCCGGAGGCGGATGCGGTGGTGGCGGTGGTGCGTGCGGATGTGGCGGCGGAGGATGCGGCGGGGGCGGCGGGGGGGGGGGGGGGGGCTTGTGGGGGGGGGGGGGGGGGGGGGGGGTGGGGGGGGGGGGGGGGGGGGCGGCCCCGGGGGGGCGGGGGGGGGGGCCGGGGGGGGGGCGGGAAAGGCCCACGAACTTGGCGATGGCGATGGCCAAGT
>JAPOPA010000201.1 GCA_026713145.1 Chloroflexota bacterium | reverse complement strand
TGGATGCACCGGCATCCGATGACAAGGACGGCGACGACGACAGCACGGTCGAAGGTGAGTTCCGCGAAGTGAAGTAGCCGGAAGTCTACAGAATAGATTTGCGTCGAGGGCCGTCCGATATCGGACGGCCCTCGACTTTTGTTCCTTGGCCGTAAGAGGTCAGAGACCTATACCGACCTGATGCCGTGCGTTGGGAAGATGATGCCTTGCACTGCACCCACACTGGCCTCAGCGAAGGTCTTCGCGTCGCCCTGCGCCTTGAGGACGACATCAGGCAGTTGCTCGGTATCGGGAAGGCTCCCAACCCCATATGCCCTCCGGTACGACTTCGGAATCTCATCGTCCAGACTTTGCTCCGACATGATGCCGTAGGCGAGCGCCCAGGAGCGCGCCACTGCCTGCAAATCGTATCCGCCACCGCCGAGCGCCAGCCACTTCGGGGCCTTGCCGGAGAACTCAGAGACGACTTTGCCGAATCCCTGTGTCGTGAGGGCTAGGTGAGTGATCGGGTCGCGGTAGTGGGAGTCGATGCCTAGCTGCGAGACCAGCACGTCGGGACGGAATGCGTCAAGAAGTGGCAGGACGACCTGCTGAAATACCCAGTAATAGGTCTCGTCGCCGGTGTACGGATACAGGGGAACGTTGACGGAATAGCCGCGTCCACGTCCGGTACCGGTCTCTTGGGCATAACCCGTTCCTGGGAACAGGAATTGTCCCGTCTCGTGGAGCGAGATCGTAATGACGCGGTCGGTATCGTAGAAGGCGTGCTGCACGCCGTCGCCGTGGTGGCAATCTATGTCTACGTAGGCCACGCGGAGTCCGCGTCGAAGCATCTCATTGATCGCCAGCACGGGGTCGTTGAAGACACAGAAGCCATAGGCGTAGCCCGGCATGGCGTGATGGAGTCCGCCGGATATGTTGAAGGCGGCATCGTACCCCTCATCCAACAGCAACTCGACGCAGCGCATGGAACCGCCTGTGGACAGCAGGGCCGCGTCGTACATTCCCTCGTATCCTGGGTTGTCACCGGGCCCGATGTTGAACTCCATAGGATCTATGGAGAAGTCTCCCTGCCCTACTCGCTCGACAGCGTTGATGTACTCAGGCGTGTGGAAAGTCGAGACTTCGTCCACTGTCGCTTGACGTGGGGCCTTCAGCGTGGAGCATTCATGGGCGAATAGACTATATGCTTCGGCCAACTCATACGTGTAGAGCAGACGGACGGGTCGCATAGGATGGGTCTCGCTCAGCACATGGCGGGACATCGCGTCATCGTATACAAACGCTGCCTTGCGGGTCATTGGACCGGATTCCTTACCGGAGTCTTACGCTGTGTAAGCGGAGGGAGACCACATCCCACCACGTCACTCAGCGTCGGCGTCGCGCTCGGCACGTACACGGTCGAGTGTTTGCTGAAGCCGGTCCGTGTCCACTCCCAGCTCGATGGCCACGTCGATATCGAGCTGCGCGCGCTCGTCCTCTCCCAGGATGAGCAGAGTGATGGCGCGATTGACGTGCGCGTCGCGGTCTGCGAATCTCAGGCTGATGAGGCGGTCGAGTTCTCCAAGTGCGTCCCGTGGGCGGTCGAGCGCCATGAAGATGCTGGCGCGATAGTTGTGGATCTCGGCATACTGGGGGTCGATATTGAGGATTATCTCGAGGTCGATCAGAGACTCCTCGAACTGTTGTTGTCTCACATAGACCATCGAACGATTGAGATAGGCGTCAATCATTACAGGATCGAGATCTATGGAGGTGGTGAAGTCGTCGATAGCCATCTCGACGTCAAATAGAGACATGCGCGCGACACCACGGTTGTTGTAATAGTCAGCGTCGTCGGGCTCAAGCTCAATTGCTTTCGAGAAGTCGGACTCGGCCTTAGAGAAGTCCTCCAACGCCATGTAGGAAGCTCCCCTGTCGTTGTAGGCATCGCTGAAAGTGGGGTCCAGTTCAATGGCTTTGCTGAATAGGTTAATGGCGAAATCGTCGTCTCCGGCGTCGGAGTATGACGTTGCCGCCACATAGTATTCCTCGGCCGTGGGAGGAGCGTCGTCGGTCGCAGAATCGGGGGTGGGCTGCGGTTCGGGAGTGGGTGCCGGCGTGGGGGATGGTAAGGGTGTGGCCGTTGGGACTGGTGTGAGCGTGGGAAGCGGAGTGGGATCGACAGGAGGAGAAGACTCACCACATGCCGTAATGAGAACAAGTAGCATCGAAAGACCCGCAAAAGACCGGAACGTCTGCATATGACCGCCTCGAACCAGCCGATATTTGCGAGGGCCGTTCGACTGACTTCAATTATATCAGAGTGCAGGGGCCGGACTTATGCAAGCAGGAAAACGCGGCCGGCCTTGAGCACGATATCGAGGTAGGGGCGAACCAGCTTAACGAGGGCGTGGGTGGTTACGGCTGCGACGACTCCAATCAGGCCGCCCGCGATCACGTCAAGGGGGTAGTGAACACCCGCATAGACGCGGGAAAAGGCGTACAGAATCGAAATGACTAAGAGCACGCTTCCGACTGAACGATTGAAGATAGAGACTGCAGTTGATACACCGAAGGCAAGCGCGGCGGCGTTTGCAGGGAAGGACGAGTCAGTCGGCTCGTAAAAGAGCAGTGACACCTCGTGATCGACGAATGGGCGGTCGCGGAAGACGAAGTTGTTGAGAATCTCGATGGTGCCGTTCGCAAGGGCAAGGGCGAGAACCGCGGCAATTACTCCAAACTGATAGCGACGCCGCGATGCCGTATCACCGGCGAACCAGAGGCCCAACAGCGTGAGCGCCAGCGTGACCGGCACGAGGTAGTCGCTCACTACGACCTCGATGAAAGCGTCGAAGGCGGGCGCCCTGCCCACGAAGCCGTTCAGCCAAAGAAATACGGTCTCGTCCATGTCCGCCACGTTCGCCAATGTTTGCGCAGAAATCGGATATTGTTCGCCAGGCCGCGAGTGTAGTTGGTCCGTTTCAGGGACTCGATCCCGCTTTCGATTTGCGTAGGATGATCCATGCTTCTGTTTACAAACGAGGTTGCCGCGATGGTAAGGGCCAGCGCTGTGATCGTGCCGAGGATGAAGAACATGCCCTGGTAGTTGCCATCGAGGCCGCCCTCATAGTCGTTGATGTTGCGTTCGTCGGTTGCGAAGAACAAGACCGGGCCGGCAATTGCAAGGATGATGCCCACGGCCCGCGACACTAGAGGAAACCTGACGAGGAGGAGTGCGTGGAGTTTACCGATAGAGGCGGCAATCTGTAGGACGCCAATGGCGGAAATGACAACCATGAGATAGTAGTCGATGGCAAAGCTGAACATGTCGGCTCAGGCCGATGTCTCAGTGTCGGAAAGATTAAGGACGGTCGACACTTCTCGGACTTACTCCTCGACCCAGTGGCGGAACAGGGTCTTTGCGTCGTCGGGCAGACCATTAAACACTTCTCGTTTGACAAGAGGAGCCTCACTGGGCTTGCCGCCGGTCTCGGCGATAATCTGGGTGTGGTCGGGCGTTCCGGGCCGCTGGACGGAGAGATTCAGCCACCAGGGCGCGTAGCGCGCGATAACTGCCGTGCGTGGGCGGTCACCGCGATTGGGGGCTACGCTGTGCCACAACCGGCTGTCGAACAACAGCACATCGCCGGGCCGACCCATCGCGTTGATTTCGGTGGGATAGGGCGAGTCGCGATCTACCTCGGTCTCTCCGGAAGGGTTCACGGATGACCGGTGACTGCCCGGAACGACGAGGGTCCCACCGGTCTCCTCGGTGAAAGGGGAAAGCATGAATATAGCCGTTATGTGCAGAACGGCGTCGGGATAAGGCGCCGGGATGTGGGTGGCAACCGTTTGGTTGAAGGGCCAATCGGAGTGCCAATACCCACGCGCGTTCCCCGGATGGTTCATGACGGCGCCGACCGACGATACGCGTACGTAGGGACCAAAGATGCTCTCACAGGGTTCGAGAATTTGATGATTGGCGAGATGGTGGCCAAAGCTTGGCACGTAGTTGATAAGGCCACCGACGGCCGACACGCCGCTTGCTCCGATGCGATGCCCGCGCGCGCGGACGTTTGCCTGCATCCGCTCTACTTCCTCTCGGAATCCCGATACGGCGTCCTCGACTTCATCCCGCACGCCTACGACATCGTTTTCGGGTATCACGCCCTCGAGAATGCAAAAGCCGTCCATTTCGAGACGGCGCAGTGTCTCTTCCACCATCATGTGCTCCTCATGATCGTTGCACCTGAATTTCACCCAGATCATATCCGCCTGACTCGTGCGGTACAACTGCAATGCATTGAATTTTCAAGTTGGGGACAGGCCCAGGCCAGCGTCATTGTGTCTTGAAGAGAGGACGCATGACATGGCCTCGGCTTTACACGGTCATGGGTGGTATTTTACACTTTGGGGAGCCGGACCAAGTAATCTCACCGTTAGGGAGGTACCAAATGGGTAAAGGCGGAAAACCCAAACGAGAGGCACGGAAGGCAAAGAAGGCGGCGCCCAGCATGTCGAGTATCTCTTCAGTTGGTATCGTGGCGTCATCCGAGGTCGAGGTCATCAAGAAGAAACGGAAGCCTAGGGAAGAGGACTTCTAGCAAGACTGCGATCGTCGGAAACGAAAAGGGGGCAGACCAAAGTCTGCCCCCTTCGCTTAAGCCCATTAGATCTCGTTCTCCCGGTCCGACTCTCGCCATGCAAGGGAGTCTATGAGAAGAGTGTCTAGTCTTCCGTCGGCTCCTCGCTTTCACTTTCCGCATCAGCGGGAGCCTCAGACACCGCCTCGACTTCCTGTTCCGGAGGCGGGGGAACCGCGACGAACCTGTAGGTATCGCCTCCGCTCGACAGGAGCCGCTCGATGACCTCCGGAGTCGTATCACGAGGATACGGACTGAGAGACCACTTGTCCTCAAGTATCTTGCTAACCTGCTCGGCAGTCATCGGTTTGTTTTCGTTCGCGAGCAGCACGCGAAAGACCGACTCCTTCAAAGGAGTGTCGGGGAGAAGGAAGTCTCTGTCGTCGGCCGCGTGGTAGGCCACCTGCTGAATGAGGTCCTGGGCTTCCATATCCTCCACCATCTCAGCAGTCAACGACTGTCGCATGATGTACCCCATCCGCGAAACTATCATGGGCTTGATCGCCCTGCCATGGGCGCCCGCACCGTCTACGTCGATGTAGTACTCGACCGCTATTTCCTCACTGGTTTCTGCCATGTGTTTTTCGTCCTTGCCTTGCAAAGCTGAAATACATTTCTAGCACCAATTCGCCTACGGGTCAACGTTTTACAAGTCGATTCGCCCGGTTCGATGGAACCGCCACGCGACGGCTTGCCGTGATTGTACGACCAAGGTCTATAAACCGAAGCGTAGGAACGGGTCTCTCAAAGCGACTCGATGACACCACGAACAAGCGCGTCGTCGAGGTGAGTAGGAACCGTCCGGGGATCGAGCATGACTCGCTCGGCCTCGATGCGTCCAATGATAGGCGGAGTGCACCCCCGCAGCCTCGTCGCAAGCACTGTCGCCCCGCCGGGCACCGCCGTTCCGTCCATGGAGAGCAGAGAAGTAGGCAGCGTCTCTCCCGGCAAACTGCCTCCTCCAACCGTCGAGTGGCCGGACACGACGGAGGTAGGACCACCGACGACGGATTGCCAGGCCGCGGCTCTCTTGGAGAGGGAGTCTGCCGACTGGGAGATCATACGCCAAATCGGGATCTTCGTCGTGGCCTCGTCTTTGAGATAGTGGACAAGTGTCATATGGAGGGCGGCCAGACTGCCCTTGTCGATTCGGACGGCCCGGGCAAGGGGGTGTTTGGAGACAACACTGACAAGATCGGCCCTGCCAACGATGATCCCCGCCTGCGGTCCACCCAGGAGCTTGTCGCCGGAGAAGAACGCGAGTGAGGCGCCGTCTCCTATGCTCTCTTGCGGCATCGGTTCGTGCGCCATGCCAAACCGCGCCGTGTCGAGCAGGCATCCGCTGCCCAGATCGTGGAGGACGGGAATAACGGAGCGCGCACCCAGTTCTACTAACTCCCGGAGCGAGGGAGCATGAGTAAAGCCCGCCACCCGAAAATTGCTGGCGTGGACTGAGAGGATGGCCCCGGTGTTGTCCGTGATAGCGGCCTCAAAGTCTCGGACGTAGGTCTTGTTGGTAGTCCCGACCTCAACGAGCGTCGCGCCACTCTGCCGCAGCACGTCGGGGATACGGAACCCTCCGCCGATCTCCACCGCCTCGCCCCGCGAGACGATAACCTCCTTGCCATGCGCAACTGCGGCCAGACCCAGGAGCACCGCAGAGGCGTTGTTGTTGACTACCAGCGCGGCCTCCGCGCCGGTAAGCTGGCAAAGGATATCGGCCACTCGCCCCTGCCTTGAACCTCGACGGCCTGTTTCAAGATCAAATTCAAGATCGCCGTATCCCTCGGAAGCAGCCCGCATCGCTTCGATTGCATCATCGCTCAGCGGAGCACGGCCCAGGTTGGTATGCAGTATCACGCCAGTGGCATTGATCACCGGTGTCGGGAGTCGGCGCCAGCCGGACTCGGCACGCTCTCGGATTGCTTCGACAAGCGTGTTGAGCTCGGGGGCAGAATGACCGTTCCGAATCACGTCACGCGCCCGGTCGATCTCGGACCTGACGAGCTCCAGCACCGCATCGTGCGAGTATTCCCGCACGAGATGGCGCACTCGCTCGTCGTCCAGGACATCGTTCACGCTGGGAAGGTCGCGGAACCGGGATTCCATCGCGCTCACTCCTTGAGGGCTGAATTATACCTGACAACGGCGGTTTCGCGGGACACTCAGCGGGAAGGGGAATACACCCCGAAAGATTTGCCAGGGGTCCACCTGCTGCAGGACTTCATCGACCACTTGACAAAAGTCGGTCATACATATGAGCTTAAGAGACTATGCTCAAGGTTGGCTCTCAAGCTCCCGATTTCACGATCACGATCGGTTCCGGCGACTCGTTCACTCTCTCGGAACACCGGGGACGGAACGTAGTTCTCTTCTTCTATCCAATGGCGTTCACTCCCGGCTGCTCGGCAGAGGTCGGGGGCTTTTGCGAGTCCTACGGTGATATCTCGGCGTGGAATGCTGTTGTGCTTGGTATCAGCACCAATAGCGTGGAGACGGTCAAACGGTTTGCCCGCAAGATGGAAACACCGTTTCCGATGGGGAGTGACACCAAAGGAAGAATCCGTCGGCTATATGGCGCTGAGAAGTGGTTTGGGCTGGTCACTTCTCGTGTGACATACGTCATCGACGGCGAGGGCGTCATAAGGGGTGCATTCCACAGCGAATTTGTGGTATCCAGCCACATTCAGAACGCGCTTCAAACGCTCGAAAGCCTTGCCAAAGGCTGACACGTTGATGATACCCCGAAAAAGTCTCCGTTCATCCTGAGCAGCGTCATGCCACGGGTTTGACGCCGTGCCGGCGTGTCAGTGAATTCCCTGCAGTTACCTACCATCTCCCCCCTCCCGCCGGGGGAGAGATACAGAGAGCGAACCGTCCTGCTGAAAACAGCCCGCTCCAGGACCTACGGCGTCGGAGCCGGGCCCAGCACGCGATAACCGAGGTTGTCGTCATTTCGCTCGGCGGTGGGGAGCACTTCCACAACCACGTTGGACAGCCCGACCACATCCCCGTTCTCATCGAAGCTGTAGTCGTCGCCAATGGCCCCTGTATAGGTAAGGCTGCTCAGACAATCTCGGAATCCGTCGGCGTCCTGATCGTCGCCGGTCTGCTTCAGACATTCGGCGGCGATGTAGACGTCGTCGTACGCCGAACCTTGGAACCACGGCAGTGAAGCGACCTCTCCGTAACGGTCTTTGAAACTCGCTAAGAAGTCCTTTCCAGCGGGGCTGGCCAGATCCGGATTCGGTATGACGGCCTTCAGGCCTGTCGCGGCGTCACCGGCGATGCCGAGCGCCTCACGGGCTGTCGGTACTATCTCCGAGTAAATTGGACCGCCGTACCCCAGCTCACGGGCCTGCTTCAAGATAGTGCCGCCGGAAGCCTCGCCCTGGGCAGCCAGGAGAAGCGCATCGGGTTCTTGTTCGAACAGCTTGGTGAGCTGGCTGCGGAAGTCGATAGTGTCGGACGAATAGCCCTCTGCCGCCACCACTGAGCCACCCAACTCTTCGAATCGTGCAACCGCAGTGCGCCGCGTACCTTCGGCATAGTCCGTGGACTCGGTGATGGTGGCGATGCTGCGCCTGCCATCGACCCACATGGTGTTGCCCATGTCGATGCCTAGTCGCTGGTCGTTGATGGCCGTGCGGAAGATGTATTCGCCCGCCCCCGCGATATCCGGACTGGTCGCAGACGCTGAAAGGAGTACGACCCCGTCTCTCTCGGCGAGTGGCGCAGCCCCAAGCATGGAGCCGCTGCACGTCGTGCCGAGGATGATCTTAACTCCATCTACGTCAGTCAGCTTATTGTAGGCGGTGATGGCATCCTGGGCCCCGCACTTGGAGTCCTCAACGATGAGCTTCAACTCCCGGCCGTTGATGCCCCCTGCAGCGTTGATCTCCTCGACTGCCAGCAGCTTGGCTTGATGAAGAGGATTTCCGTAGGACTCGGCAACTCCTGTGAGGGCGTCCATTGCCCCGATGGTATAGGGCTCGTCCGATTCTGATCCACAGGCCAGAATCAGAAGCACGGGCAGAATGAGCAGGACAATCAATTTCCACGACATAGGATGTCTTCCCTTCCCTTTGGCAAATGTAGCTTTTTCGGTGCCTTTCTCAAGAAAAGACTCCAAATTCCTCAACAGTGTCTGGCGAAAGCTCTCGAAAGCTACAGTACGAGAACCACCGCCTGACTGTGATACAGACTATCATTGCTGTCAATCCCCATGACTCTCAAGACCAAATGGCATCCAAGTCCTGAGGCGGTCACAGGCATGGTTTCCCGCTGAGGAACACACGATGAGCAAGTGCCATGTCAGGTGGCACATTGACGCTTCCGGCTTGCCTATGACTAATATGGTATAGTGCCGCTGATACCACTGCGATTAGCGCGGCGGATAATCTTCAGGAGCGTGAGATGGCAACCGTTTTCGTTCCTCCTCTCATGCAAAAGCTGACCGACGATCAGGGCACCGTAGAGGTACCCGGCATGACCGTGCGTGAGGTCATAAAGAACCTCGAGGCGGCCTATCCAGGCACGCAGGCTCGACTCGTGGACGGGTTCAAGCTCAGGCCCAACATCACCGTAGCCGTCGACGGAGAGGTCACGCCCATCGGGATGCTCCAGAAGGTCGGCGAAAACAGCGAAGTGCACTTCCTCCCGGCCATTGGCGGAGGGTCCTGAGCGGGCAGCCAACTTGCGCTAGGGGTGAAAGAGTTGCCCCTGCACGTTTGGGTCCGGCGGCGCTTCCCTTACGGGGGCGGGCACGACATCGACCGCCGCGTTCGGGCGTATGATGATCTTTCCAACATCCCCGCCGTCCAATAGCCGCATTGCCTCTTCGATGTCTTCGAGACCTACCTCCTTGGAGATGATGGGACGCAGGTCCACAACATTACTTTCCAGCAGCCATCTCGTCTTATACCACGTATCGAAGATTCGCCTGCCGTTGAGGGCGAGGACAGTCAGGTTCTTGAAGATCATGCTTTCGGCGACGTCTATGCGGACGGGCGTGGCTGGGCTGGCGTATAGGGGG
>JAPOPA010000378.1 GCA_026713145.1 Chloroflexota bacterium | reverse complement strand
CCTCGGCTTTCGCCCGAAGGACTTCGCGTTCACCGGCACGAGCTGGAGCAGCATCGCGGAAACCGAGGTCAAGAAACGCTTTCGATTCGGCAGGCTATGGATCATCGGCTCTGAATACAAGGCCGACGGACGCACCATCCGCTACGCCGACCTGGTCGGCGTTCCCGGCGAGGACGATGCCGACGGCGGCCCGCCCATGGCCGCCCGCTACGCCACCAAGGAGACTGACCCGTACAGGATCCCGTCCGTGGAGATCCAGGCCCTCATTCACGAACCCGTCGAATTCCGCCGCTACCTCGAGGGCGCATTGGAGGAGTGAGTACCTACTCACTGTCGACCTTGGTGAATTGGTGGGGGCACACAAGGCGTTAGACAACTGGTGAAGCCCCCTCTCCCGTCATGGGAGAGGGCTGGGGTGAGGGCAATGCCCCCGCCGTGGAAGAGATACCAAGCGGGGCTGCGAGCTAGTTCACCTCAACCCCGACGCTTCGGGCGACGGAGCGGACGTACTGCTGCCCCACGATGGTGTCCTCGTACTCGAAGTGCTCCACGTGCATCGTGATGTCCTGCGGCAGCTCGCCGAGACGCTTCATGATCGTCTCGTAGTCCATGACTCCCGTGCCGGGCACGGCCTCATCGATATGGACGATGGGGTTGCCCTTCTCCGCCTGCGCCCCGCCGCCTATGCCTCCGCCCGCGATCTTCACGTCCTTCGCGTGCACAGAAGCAATGTGCTCGCCCAACACGTCGAAGGCATGGTTCACGAGGTCGGTCGTGCGGAAGTACATGTACGGCTCGCACATGTTCACCAGGTCGAGCAGGATCTTCAACCGCGGCGACCCGACCGAGTCGAGCAGGTCCTTGCAGCGCTCCACAGACTTCAGCGGCGTGTAGTAGAGCGGGTGCGCCGCGATGTCCATCCCCTCGCGCTCCGCCACCTCCGACAGCTGCGCGACCGCCGCGACGCGCGCCTTCCACGTCTCCTCCGACCAGATGTCGGGAGAGGGCCACCCGAACTCCTTGCCCCATCCGAAGCCTACGCACCGCGCCCCCATCTTGGCTGCTATGCGTACCTGCTCCGAGTAGCTCGCCAGGGCAATCTCGTGGAGCGCGGGGTCGTGAAACCCCAGGTGCCGTCCCTGCCAGAAGGGCGCGACCTCTCCGATCCGAAGGCCGTTGTCATCCAGCCATCCCTTGGCCTCGCCGATCTCCTCGTCGCTCCAATCGGGAAACGCCTTGACCGACACCGTGTCGACATCCATAACCGCCGCCCGCTTGGCGAGCAACGCTCTGCCCTCCGCCCCTTCGTCGCCCGGCCTAAGCAGGTCTCCAAGTGGTGGACTCATGCGCAACATGGAACTACCTCCATTTCTCTACTAACAACACCCAATCTTCGCAGCGGATACGGCCTTCGCGCCACCCCCACATCGCCATTTTCGTTCCAGGTGGTGAGGGTGCAAACCTCAGGACATATCCCACCGCGTATCCTACTACATCACACTCGGTCTTCCGCTCCGATGGTGTTTACGCAATACGGAAGAACTTAGAATGTGACGGTGACACTGCCGAAGTTGGGGTCCTCCACGTAACGTTCTCTCATCAATCTCTTCGCTTCGGATGCGGTAACGGTCGCCTGCTTAGCCACGACCTGGCCAACTTCGACTACGCTCACGTCCTTCATAGCTTGATTCACAAGGATGCCGGCAACCAGCCCGGCTATGAGGGCCACTCCCCACGGACCTCCTGCGACCCCAACTAACGTGACGGCTCCAATGGTCGCTCCCGCTCCGGCGACTCCTTTGATCTGACCGTCCACGAATTCGGTGTATTCCCCTGATCGGCGGGCAATGTGAAATGACCTGGCCATTGCCACCACGGTCACAATCAAGAGCAGTGGATTCGCTGAAAGAACGGCGGAAAGTCCCATGCCTCCGACGAGCTTGGCAAATTCCTCCGTGTCTCCTCGGTTCCAATGAAAGAGCACGGCGACGGTGCCGATTGCGCCGCCGAGCAGATCGGCAGCGTCGTAGGTATTCAGATCGTAGAACCAACTCTTTGGTATGAAGAACTTCGACTCGAGTGTTTCGGCAACCCTTTGATAGGTATCGTAATCCCAGTTCGCTAGGGGGAGTCCGTTGGGCGTGCTCACGTCGCGAAGAAGCCCCTGGATGGTTCCCATCGCTTCTTGAATGATGTTGTCATCCGGCGATGCCGCATGCCCGGCCCTGAACGCTCCGATGATGGTGTGCCCGCCGTCGAATAGCCGATGCTGAGCGCCCCCAATGTGGGAGGTGATATAACTGGCGTCCATAGCCTTGTCGTATATGGTCGGACTTCCCGCGACCACGTTCTGCACAAGGCTGTTTATCTCGGTTGACAGGTTGCTGGCAAGGAGTGCTTGACCGGTCGTATGAATGAAACTCACGGACGAATCGAGTCCTAGCCGTTGCGTTGCAGCATTCCCTGTTTCCGATACCCTCTTCGCGGCGTCCCGTACCACGCCCTTCCCTGTTGACACCGCGTCGGATACCCTCGTCGATGAGGCGGCATCCCCGACCGCATCTCGTACTCGACCGGCCTTCGAGGCCGTCGTCTCCTTAAGTTCATCAGAGACGCACCGCGCCCTGTCTTTGAGTTTCCTGAGCTTATCCTGCTTCTTCATTTCCTTCCTCGCTTCTCCCTTCCGTCACGCCTCCCACCGCGTGCAGGCGCAGTGGGTGATGCCGTCCTCGAGCGTGATGTAGTACACCGATAATATCGTCCCGTCCTCGAGCTGCGTCGAGATCGAGTAGCCCAGGTCAGGCCTCGCGTTCTCCGGTTGGTAGTATCCGCTTATCACCGCAGCCGCCACTCGCTTCCGAAAGTCATCTCCCGAAAGCCGGAGCGACTCCAGGTCGGGCGGCTCCGTGATCGCCATCGACTGCGTCGGCGTGCCGCCGTCCTCCCGTAGTATGACCGTATCCTTCGTGTTCCACGTCTCGCCACCGTCGCTGCTCAGGACGGCCCGGATGCCCATGGGCATCCGACGATACCCGTACGTGCACAGGACTCGCCCGTCCCGCAGCTTCAACAGGTGGGGAGGGGAGTGCGGCCCCCAGATGTCGGTAAGCAACGGCTCAGACCAGTTCCGGCCTCCGTCGTCAGACCACATCTGCGTGAAGTACCCGCTTGCGTTGCGCGAGAGCGCGAGCACGCGCCCCGGCTCGACCTCCACAAAGGCCGACTCATTTATGTGCATGCTCTTGGTCTGAGTGCCCAGGGAAAGCAGTCGCCAGCCCCTCTTTCCGTCGGGGCCGGAGCGCCAGACCATGTTCCGTCCGTTGCCGTCGGTGTCCACGCCGTAGACCGGCACGAGCACCGTGCCGTCCTCCAGCATCGTCCCCCGCGAGAACGCATTCAGCTGTTGGAAGCCGGGAATGGGCCACTCCCGGCGTACCCACGTCTGCCCTTCGTCCTCGGAGTATTGAACGAACAGCTTGATCGCTCGGACTGCAATCTTCCCCTCCAGCCACGGGTGGGGCCACACCTTCATTCCCGCCGCCTCGGCCTCGTCGCGACGGTCCTCTTCCCAGACCTCCGAGCCCGTGGAGCCGGCGCAGAGATACGTCCCGTCCTTCAGGATGTCATTGAACCTGTCGGAGTACTCTCGGGTCGATTGCGCGGGCCAGTTGTGCGGTATCGACGGGTCGTCCGACGGCGCCCACGTACGCCCGCCGTCATCGGACGCCAACACGGCCCAGTCGCCGATTACGTGGTGGTCGCGCTTGAACGAGATCGAGAAGCTGGCCGCCACTCGCCCGTCCTCCAGGTGATCGAGCTGCGGAAACGCCGCATACACGCCGTCCTTCTTGTAGATGATGTGGTGCTCCAATGTTTTCTCCTCGTAAGCGTTCGCAAAGCAGCCGCCCACTCTGAGCTTGTCGAAGGGCGAACGACTGCGCCCCTAACTCCTCCCCTCGAAATACCGCCGTGGATTCTCGATGGTCAGCTTCCTGATATCGTCCTCGCTCGCGCCGAGCGACCTCAGCATCGGGAGCAATTGCCGCGTGATGAACAGCCAGCGGTCAGGATTCTCTTCGTCCTGCGCCGTTCTCGCCTCCGGGGAGAAGAGTCCCATGGTCGAGTGCCAGTCGTGGCCGATCATGATGCGGTGGCCCCATCCGGCGTCGATCAGCTGCTTGAGCACTACCGCCCGCTCCCGCCACGTCGGTCCCATGAGCCCGCTCTCCCTGTGCCTGTCCATGCCCAGCCAGAACCCGCGCCGCAGCAGGCCCGTCAGGTATCCGAGATCGGTCGTGTCGTTGCTGTGTCCTATGCACACGCGATCAGGTTCGACACCCTCGTCCTCGAACACGTCCGCCTGTTGCTCTCCGATTCGCTCCGGCGCCCATGTGTGGGTCATGATGGGCGTAGAAGTCCTCATGGAGGCCCGGGCCGCCGCGCGTAGCACGCGCTCCTGACCCGGTGTGACCCCACCGCGATCGCTCGCGCACTTGATGATGCCAGCCTTGATTCCCGTACCGTCTATCCCCTCGGTGATTTCGCGCGCGTAGAAGTCGGCGATCCTGTCGATGGGAACGTATTCGAACAGGTGAGGCACGTCGAGCCAGGTGCCCGTCGACACGACGATGTTCACCCCCGACCGCCTCGACACCTCGGCCTGCAGCCGCACGTCCCTGGCCTGATCGTACGGCGCGACATCGACGATGGTGTCCACTCCTCCACGTTTGGCATCGGTCAAATCCCGAACGGCCCGCTCAAGCGTGGCGTCGCGGTCGAGGAACTCCGGTATCACCGACGAGCCGCTGAATCCGATGCAAACGTGCTCGTGACTGAGGGTGAATCCGAGTGACGCGGTGTCAGCGGGCCCCATCGCGGTCTCGACTGTCGCCATAGCTGCCCTCCACCCAAGTCCGGCGAACGGAACCTATCACCATGCTATCGGCACGTCAATTCAGGCGTTGAACGCTTCTTAGGCGAGTCGGTCGGAGTTATCCCCGCCCCACCACCTTATTCTCGGCCGGTAACTCACGGAATTCTTGGCTGGCTATAGTGAGAGGGGCGCACCACAGGAAAATCTCGAGCAGGCTACGCATAGCGGAACGGGCAACTAGATCAGAGTCAAGTACAGGGTCGGCGCTACCTCGATACGTTGGATGCAGGTATGTTGAGCCCAGTTCGTATAGTTCCTTATCCTCAACAGTCATGTCTGCATACAGTTCCCTCAGACGATCGCGCCAAGGATAAGAGCTTGCCCTCTTCAGTTGACGATCCGAATACCAGTGGCGGAGCTTCTTGAGTACGGCTCGTGCTTCAGGCATTTGCGTTGCATCAAGGTGATGACGGGACATGCTGCCTTCAATCAGGTTACTCAGCTTAGCCATACCCCACTGTTCCCAATCACCCTGTAGATTCGGACATTCCCAAAATGCCTTAAGGTGTAGCTTGCGGTCAATTAGTGGCCGGAGGTTTCCGTACGCAGCTATCAAATTGCCGCGACAAGCACAGTCCGCCACAGCGGTAGCAAACTCACTGCTCTCTGAAAGCAGCTGGCGAGCAACATTAAAAAGAGGCAACTCTTTTTCGTCCCTGGGCTCAAGCTGGCCCATCCAGTCCTCTACTTCGTCAATCACCTTATTCAAGCGACTCAAACTAGCGCTCATTGTGCCTTATTTCTAAGCTGGTCATTCTGGGTTCGTTATATTCAACGACATTGTAGAGTCTTGTCGGCAATTGCGCTGAGCCAGGCATGATCTTGTTTCAAACTATAGGTTTATGACACTAGGGATCGGCCGTTCGGGTCATAGACCGATAAACTACGAGCGTGCCCCAACGGAGGTTCAATTTTGACTGCCCTCGATTCCATCCCACCGCAAATGATGGAAGATCGACCAAGTAGTTGAATAAACTCAACCACAACTGGGATATGTTGCTTGCTAGAATCGAAGTAGGCCCATGGTTCCAGGATTCTCCCCTAATTGACGCTGCTCTCGACCGGCACATATAATCGCCCCGCCCACCAACCGGAACGACAGGAGACATACCTAACAATGACGGAACTGCGCAAGAACAAAGCGAAACAGACCCTGAACGAGGGCGGCATTGCCACCGTTGCCATGGGCATCATGAGCGGCGACATGATCGAGTTCCTCGGCCCGCTCGGCTTCGACGGCATGTGGATCGAGGCCGAACACGGCCCGTTCGACTTCCAGGACATCCCCAATCTCACGCGGGCTTGCGACCTGTGGGACCTCACCTCCGTCGTAAGGCTTCACCTCAATCTGCAGGGACTCATCTACCGGACCCTCGACCTCGGCGCCCAGGCCATCGTCGTCCCGCACGTCAACACCGCCGAAGAGGCCCAGAACGTCGTCGACGGCGGCAAGTTCCATCCCATCGGCAAGCGCGGCATGGCCACGAGCCGCCAGGGGATCGGGGTGGACGACTACTACAATAAGGGCAACGACCAGACCATGCTTATCGTCCTCATCGAGGATATTGTCGCCATCGAAAACATCGAGGAGATCGTCAAGGTCGACGGCATCGACGTGTTCTTCATTGCCAACGGCGACCTTTCCCAGAGCATGGGCCTCCTCGGGCAGCACCGCCACCCGGACGTTCTCGCCGCCGCGGACCGCGGATACGAGGCCATCTTGGGAGCGGGCAGGCACGCCGGCGCTCTCGTCAGCGACGACAACCTCGATTACTACCTCGAACGCAACATCCGCTTCCTCAGCACCCCCTGGACGCAGTGGGTAACCTCGGGCGCAAAGCCGTTCATGGACAGAATCGAAAAGGCGTCCTGATTCCAGTGTCTCGGCGGTGCTAAGTCAAGTCGTGGTAACTGTTCAGAGTCGGTGAGATATGCGGGACTGTCCTCCTGCTGTCATTGCTACGAATACCACCTCCCGTAGGGGCGATTCGCGAATCGCCCTTACCGCCATTTTCATTCCAGGTAGTGAGGGTGGCAACCCTCATGGAGTATTCCGAGGAGCGCAGCGAAGAAGAATCTACAATCTCTCCCCCGCCGGGGGAGAGATACAGAGAGGGGGTCTCTGCAATTCAACTAACGGAGACTGAACTGTTACTACGCGCGTTTTCCTATGCCGAATGCCCTCGATGGCGTACCATATATGAGTTGGTCTAGACGCTAACAGGAGACCGTGTCCGCCCAGTGAACATCATCGTGTGCGTCAAACAGGTGCTCGACCCTGAGATGCCCGCATCGGCGTTCACGGTTGATCCCGACTCCAAGCGCGTGGTCGAGTCGCAGGGGACGCCTCCCGTCCTCAACGGCTTCGACGAGAACGCCGTCGAGGCCGCCCTGCGCATCAAGGACGCCGTCGGCGCGCACGTGACCGCTCTCT
>JAPOPA010000370.1 GCA_026713145.1 Chloroflexota bacterium | reverse complement strand
GGAACTGTGGCACCTGATCGCGCTTCGAGGCCTGACGGTAATGGGCGCCGCCATGATCATGGGCAACGCGAACGCTATCCTAGCAGTGGCGTTCCCGCCGGAGGAGAGGGGCAGGGCATTTGCCGTTCCGATCATTGGTGCGCGATTCGGGACGCTGATTGGGCTCGCCATCTTTGGCGCGTTTCTCCACTTCCTGAGTTGGAGACTGATATTCGCGACCTTCGTTCCGCTGGGTGTGATCGCAATTTGGCTATCGATGCCGCTCGTGCGCCAAGCAGCAAAACAGGTACAGCCCAAGGTCGAGGGCGCGGAAGGTCCGCTGGACTGGCTGGGTGCGGCGTTGCTGTTCGTGACCGGGATGGTCTTCATATTGGGAGGCAGTCACCTGCATCCTGGGCAGGAGTCGTACACTTCCCCGGACGCGCTCAGCTACCACTTGCCGATGCACGTGCTGTTTCTCGCGCTGGTCGTTGGGTTCGTGGTCCTCGAGCAGAGGGTCAGCAACCCCATAGTGAACATGAGGAACTTTCGTAGGCCGGAGTTCACGCTGTCTCTCGGCTCGAACGTGATCTACCACGCCTCGATGCTGGGAACGATGACGCTCGTGCCGATTCTGGTGGAAGAGGGGTTCGGAAGATCGCCCATGTTTGTGACGCTTGTCCTTATTCCGGGCCAGACTCTGGGGCTGTTCATGCCGATGGTGGCAGGGTGGATTTACGATACGTACCGGCCCCAATACCTCCGCCTTTGGGCGATGCTAATAATTGCAGTGGGATTCATAAGCCTGAGCCAGATGGCGCCGCACGTGAGCTTTTGGGTCCTGCCGCTTCTCATGCTTCCAATTTCGGTCGGCACGAACATCTTCAATCCGATAAACAACGCCCACATCATGAACTCCCTCCCTCTGGAGCATCGAGGTTTTGCCTCCGGGATGCTCGAAACGTCGCGAGAGTTCGGACATGCCTTCGGAGCGATGGCGGCGGCGGCAGCGCTGGGTATCGCCATTCCTGCGGGCGTGGAACTCCTGCCGTTCGAGTCTTCACGGGTCTTCTTCCTGGAAGGGTTCGAACTGTCGACCCTCGTCGTGGTGGGCATACTGCTGTTTGGTGCTCTTCTTGTCTACTTCCAGAGGCCGTCCCGCTCAACACCGGGAGTTGAACCCGCATCGGGCGGGGACGGTTAGGGTACAGATAGTCCGGTCGCCTACCGCGCCCCAACGGGATGCTCTTAAGACTGGGCGTCGCCCTTGACATCCCACGCATTCGGCGGCAAGCTCTAGCCATTCCGAGATAGTACGTGGAGGGGGAACGATGTATACGACGGACATGTACGAAGGGATGATCGCGGAAACCAACACCATACAGGGTCACGGTGGGGACGTGATCAACGCCTACGTGGCTCGACCGATGGGACCTGGACCGTATCCGGGCATGGTGCTCGCCCACCACATGCCGGGGTGGGACGAGTGGTACCGCGAGGCGACCCGGAAGTTCGCGCATCACGGCTATGTCACGATTTGCCCGGACCTGTACCACCGGACGGGACACGGAACGCCGGATGATGTAGCGGCACGGGTGCGCTCCGAAGGAGGCATAGCCGACGATCAGGCTGTGGGAGACCTGGCGGCGGCGATGGACTACGTCAGGTCGCTGCCGAACTCGAGCGGCAAGGTTGGAGGGTTCGGAACTTGCTCTGGCGGGCGTCACGTCCTGCTGGCCGCGTCGCAGGTGGAAGGGTTTGACGCGATTGTCGACTGCTGGGGTGGACGTGTCGTAATGCCGGAGTCCTCGCTTACGCCAAAGACTCCCGTCGCGCCGATCGACTACACGGCGGGACTTTCGTGTCCGGTGTTGGGACTGTTTGGTGAGGAGGACAGCAGTCCTTCGCCTGAGCAGGTGGCGATTCATGAAGAGGCCCTGAAGCGGCACGGCAAGGAGTACGAGTTCCACATGTACCCGGAGGCGGGGCACGGGTTCTTCTACTACGACCGCGCGGTGTACTGCCAGGAGCAGGCGGTGGACGGCTGGGACAAGACATTCGCTTTCCTACGTAAGCATCTCGCCTAGTGGGCAGCCGTCATAGGCCGTTTTAAGGCCATTGTCGAAAGATAAGGGAGATCTACGATGTGTACCATGATCGCGGAAAATGCGCCCATAACCGGCAGCGGCAAGGGCACCTCAGGCTGGATCAAGATCAACAAGGTCAACGTCTCGTACGACCATCCGACTCATATGACGATTGAGCACGCGCTGAATATCGACTTCGTCAACGAGGCGCAGGGTTTGGGCGCTCGCGTCGCTGTCGAGCTTACTCGGGAATCGGCCAGGCAGTTGGTGGACCTGATCGGTGCCGCGCTGGAACGTGGCGCGGAGGTAGACGGGCCGGAGGTTGTAGCGACGGGTTGATGACTCGTCCTAGCCGAAAGTCGGAAACTCCTCAAGCAACTGAATCTTGACGTGAGCCGGGGACAGTTCAGAGCGGCCAATGACTTCGCTGTGAACGGCGATGCATGTCATGCCCGCGGCAAGTGCGGCCTCTACTCCGGAACCGGAATCCTCGACTGCGACAATATCCTGCGAGTCGATGCCCAAGGACTCTGCGGCTTTGAGGTAGGGTTCAGGTGAGGGCTTGAGTCGCGAGACCATCTCGGCGTCGATTACGCATTCGAAGGCTTCAGGCACGTCGAGGGCGGCCACTCCGTTTTGAGCGTGAATGAGGTCGGCGGAGGTCACGAGGGCCATCCGCACGCCTTCGATCTTGAGTCGTGTTAGCAGGGCGGTTGCGCCGGGCATCGGTGTGAGCTCGGTCGCCGAGAGGTGCTTCCACTGTGGCCGGAAGACCTCCAGCGCCTCCTCATTGTCCAGTCCGTAGAACTCGCTCAGCCGAGCGACACCCGGCTCCATGCCCATGCCGAATGTTCGTAGGTGATCAGGTGCCAATTCTAAGATGCCGAAGGCCATGAGCGTTCGGCGCTGCGCCTCGATGAGTATCGACTCCGTGTCGATGAGCGTTCCGTCGAGATCGAAGGCGACCGCTGCGGGGTGGGGGAGACTCAGCAATTCAACCGAGACTCTCGTCGAGTATTTCGAGAAGGTCTTTGGCTTGTGTGCCGTTTGGAGCGGAGTCGCTGGACTGGATTCCCTCCTCGAACATCTGGAGACAGAACGGGCAGGAGACTCCCACTGTGTCTGCGCCGGTCTCGAGGAACTGGTCGGTGCGGATGTGATTGATGCGCCGGCCACGACTTTCCTCCATCCACATGTGGCCGCCGCCGGCTCCACAGCAGAATCCCTTGTCGCGGTGCCTCTCCATCTCTCGCACCTGCAAACCCGGGATGGCTTCGGCGATCTTGCGGGGTGCGTCGTACACACCGTTGTGGCGTCCGAGGTAGCAGGAGTCGTGGTAGGTGAGCGTCGTGTCAATGGTGACGAGCGGCTTGAGCGTTCCTTCAGCGATGAGCTCGGCTATGAACTCGCTGTAGTGGAGGACCTGGTAGTCGCCGCCGAGGTGGGGGTACTCGTTCTTGATGGTGTTGAAGCAGTGCGGGCAGATGGTGACGATTGTCTTGACGTCGTACCGGGTGAAGGTCTCGATGTTCTGCTGGGCCATGATTTGGTAGAGGTACTCGTTGCCCATGCGTCGGGCGGGATCGCCGGAACAGCCTTCCTCGTCGCCTAGTATCGCGAAGTCGACTCCTGCGCGTTTAAGGACTGACGCCATCGAACGGGCGACGCTCTGGCTCCTCTTTTCCAGTGCCGCCGTGCAGCCGACCCAGAAGAGCACCTCCGCTGTCGGGTGCTCGGCGAGTGTTGGCACGTCGAGTCCCTCAGCCCAGTCGGTGCGGCTGTACGTCGTGCCGCGCCACGGATGGCCGCGCTGTTCCATGCTCATCAGGGCGTTCATTCCGGTCTCGGGTATTTCCGCGCGCTCCATGGTGAGGTTGCGACGCATGTCGACGATCATGTCGATATGCTCAACACCGACCGGGCACTCCTGCACGCACGCGCCGCATGTCAGGCAGTCCCAAAGGGCCTCCTCGCCAATCCATGGGCCGATGAGGGGCGCGGAGTCTCCGTGTCCGCCATTGCCGTCGGCGAGGCCGGGACCGGCTTCAATGAGATGCTCCTTGAGGTTCTCTGCTATATGCATGGGCGATAGCGTTTTGCCGCTGATGTTGGCGGGGCAGACCTCGGTGCAGCGTCCGCATACGGCACAGGCGTAGCCGTCAAGTAGCTGCTTCTGAGTGAAGTCGCGCACGTTTGCCGCGCCGAAGACCTCGGCAGTCTCGAGGTCGAGTGGCGTGGAAAGCGTTCCCGGCGCTTCGAGGGAACGGAAGACGAACGAGAGGGGCGCGCCGATGAGGTGAATATGTTTGGACAATGGGATATAGACGGCGAAACCGAGGATGATGCCAACGTGCGCCCACCAGGTGAGGGAATGTAGCCCGTTGGCGAGATTCGTGCTGAGGCCGACGCCGGACAGCCAATTGCCGAGGGCGGACCCGACGATTGCCGCCGCAGTCGGGCCGTCCCCGCCGGACGCGACGTACATAGCCTCGGCGAAGATAGACATCAGCATCAGCGCAGCTATGAGCAGCAGGATCACTGCAGACTCCCACTTCTGGGTCAGATCGAAGCTGAGGCGTTGGGGAGTGGTCACCCACCGCCGTATAGCCGCCCAAATCAGGACAATGAAGAATGTTGCGGCGAGCAGATCGAGGTAAATCGCGACGACCCGAACGCCTGCTTCGGTGAGAATCGTCTCGGAGAACTCCGGCCACACTGCGTCCCCGAAAATGAACACGACGTAGCTGGCAGTGAAGGAGAGGAATCCCCAGAAGATGAAGAAGTGTGCAAGGCCGGCCAGGTCGCGACGAAGGGAAACCCGTTGAAGGACTTTGCGCTGACCGAATATGAGGGGGATGGCGCCGATGATGCGTTCGGCTGGACGGTCGAACCTGTCGGCTGGACGCCCGAGCAGGATGAGACGGAAGACCCGACGATAGAGGATGAAACCGGCTGACCCGAACGCGAATAGGGCAAGGGCGTAGAGCGCTGCCCACGTCGGAAGGAGTCCGAGCACACTGTCAGGAGGAACCACGCTTCAACCTGCCGTCCGCCTAAATTGCGGGGAGTTTACCATACCCCTGCGGTGCGGGAACGCGGGCTATCCTCGGAAAGCGATGAGCACGGCGCCCGCAGTGGAGAGCCAAAGGACGATGGCGATGATTAGCGGTATGTCGGTCAGAATGACGTCCTCAGGGGTCTCGCCCACGTCCTTGCGCTGGACGAGATACATGTATCGGAACAGGCCGTAGACCACGAACGGCACGGTCAAGAGCATCGCATGGTTCTCCGGCAGGTTCTCGGACGCAACGGTGTAAAGTGTGTACGACACGAGGGCGGCCGCCGCCGCCACCGAGATGAGTTGGTCGAGAACGGGTAGGGTGTAGGCCTTGAGAATGCCTCGTTGCTCTTCCGCCTGCTTGCCTGCAACGGCTAGCTCGCTCCGCCGCTTTGAGAGGACCACAAACACTGCCGCCAGTCCTGTACAGATATAGAGCCATGGCGATATGGGCGAGTCAATGACGACCGCGCCCGCTACGGCCCGGAGAATGAACCCGCCGCTGATCGAGAACACGTCAATTAGCACGACCCTCTTTAATCCGAACGAATAGAGCAGCATTATCGCGATGTACACAATTGCGATGAGTCCGAAGAGCGGTTCGAGAAAGTAGGATGCTGCGAGGGCGGGAACTCCAATGACCGCTGCTGCGACGCTCGCCACCGCAATCGGCAGCCTGCCGGACGCGATGGGGCGGTGGCGTTTCTTCGGGTGCCGACGGTCCTCTTCCCGGTCCATCAGGTCGTTGACGAGGTACACGACCCCGCTGAGTGCGGAGAAGAGCAGGAACGCGGCGGCGGACCTTATGAAGAGGTCGAGGGCGGCGCTAAGGTCGGTGGGATCCCACGCCTGGTCGACGGTGAAGAAGAGCGCCATGAAGACGAGCAGGTTCTTCGACCACTGCTTCGGGCGCATGGAGAGAATGAAGGCGGCCAACTGGCCCGTCTTCGCCGAGGTACTCATGCAAAGATAGTATTTTGCCAAGCTTGGGCGAGTCAATGTCAATTACGGTGAGAGATCCGAGGGGGAGGGCCACAAGGCAAGAGGTGCTGAGACCGTTACTGTTCGGACTTCGTGACAACGCCCGAAACACCAAACGCATTCAATCCCGCGCAGTCGGGAGTCCACAGGACAGAGAACGTTTCTCTCACCAGCTCTGAATAAGTTCCTCGCTGGTCCCCGACTTGACAAACAAGAACAATTGTACCACACTACATATGGGCCACTCCCCACCGAACAGTGTGTCAGCCTCGAGAGCGACAAAATGCTACGGAATGGTACAAAATTCTAGAAAAGCTGCCGGTTACATAGCCGCTCGGGGCCTCCCGGACAAGGCCCGAGCTGTCAGCCCGTCAACTTTACAATAACAACGTAAGTGTCCCGAAATGTCCCGAAATGTCCCTCATTTTCGAGAGTCCTCCCTAGCAATTCAGAGTTCGTGAGAGCGCTCGATAACCTGAACCACCGTCATGCCCACCCCGTACACCGACACGAGGTAGGAATCCACAGGGAACAGAAATTAGTCCTCTCTACAACTCCGAACAGTGGCCGCGCCACGGAGTTCATTGACCCTTGTAAGGGGCCGGTGCTATTCTGTTCGTAATGTGGTGAGCGTGGCCAAGTTGGTTAAGGCGCCAGGTTGTGGCCCTGGAGATCGAGGGTTCGAATCCCTTCGCTCACCCCACCGTTTTCAGTAACCCGTCACGGACTAGCGCCTGTAGCTCAGTGGATAGAGCACCGGTCTTCGGAACCGGGTGTCGGGGGTTCGAATCCCTCCAGGCGTACCACTCATAGCACCTGCGCCGGCTCAGGATTCACCGTCGTCTCCCCCCTGGTCTATCGTATGTCGGCCTACCGGAGACGTGGCGATTAAGTGAGCCTGAGCAGTTAGAGGCCGGCTACATCCCTCGGTTGAGGACAGGACGAGGTCAAGACCGGTGGGGCACCGGAATCCAGCCCCGCTCCTCGCGCCAGTCACCGCCAACTTCGGAGAATCGGTCCAGCCCTAACGCGCCGATGTCGATGCTCGACTGGCCGCTAAGCACCAGTTCGCTGACGGCCTTGCCCGTGGCCGGTGAGATTCCGAACCCATGGGCTGAAGCCGTAACTACGACGTAGTTGCTGGGGTTGTCCAGGCGGTCGATTATGGGCAGATAGTCCGGGGCCTGTTCGACGACTCCGGCCCAGCTGCGAATTACCGGTACGTCCGCCACACCCGGTAGCAGCTCTGCTAGACGCCTTGCGATATTCCTGATCAGGGGAGTGTTGGTCTTGTTCGGATCGGTCGTCAGGCCAACGTCGGTCCATTCGTGGGGCCCTCCTCCGAAGAGCAGATTGCCCCTGGCGGCCTGTCGCCCGTAGAGGCCGTTCCCCACAATCGCGATATTGAAGAGCGGGTCCAGAGGAGCGGTGGCTATGATCTCCACCCTTGCAGGAGCCACTGGTACATGCGCGCCCACCATCTCAGCCAGGAGTCCGGTCTGGGGTCCGGCAGCGGCCACCACCAAATCCGTCTCGATGGGGCCTGCAGTAGTCTCCACCGACGAGACTCTACTGTCGGCTACCGTCATTCCGGTGACCGCAGTGTGCTGATAGATCCTGCCTCCCAGGTCTTGAAAGGCCCATGCGAATGCCTGGACCGATCGCTGGGGATTGGCATGTCCACCATTGGCGAAGAAGAGTCCGCCGAGCGTTCTTCCGGTGATTCCTGGAATGAGGTCCAGTACCTCGGAGGGGTCGAGCTGTTCCACGCTGAGGCCGCGACGTAGCGCTTCGTCCCGTTCCGAGAAGAGGTCGCCCATCTCCTCTTCGGACACGGCGACTTGGAGCCTGCCCTGGTGCGTAAACTCCGTGGGATAGCCCAGTTCATCGTCGAGGGTCGGCCATATCTTCAAAGACTCGACGGCCATCGGAATCATCGGCGGCTCATCGACCCGCTCACTGATCATACCGCCGTTTCGCCCGGAGGCCTCGCCCCCGACGAACCCCTTCTCAACCACCGCGACATCCTTGCCCGCCTTGGCCAGGTAGTATGCGGAGGCCAGACCGGAAACCCCGGCCCCGATGACGACTACATCTGCACTTCCCAAGGGCATGAAGCCACTCCGATTGTCGCGTCCTCGTCTTCCACCTATCCTAGCACCTGACTTGTCGGGCTGAACCACTTGGGCCAGTCGCTTCGCACCTGCTCAGTCTCTTCGTGGGGCCACATGACCTTCAGAGGAAGCGGTCGCAGTGGCGGTCTGTAGGACATGAGGGGGATATCGGCCAACCCGGCGCCGGACTCCTCTGCGAGCAGCATGGACACCTGCTCACGGCAGAGTCGCCCCTGGCACTCGCCCGTTCCCGCTCTTGTCAGGCGTTTGACCTGATTGGGATTGACCGGGCCGTCTTCCAAGAGTGTTTTGACACTTCGGCGACTCATTGGGTCCGACTCCCAACCCAGGTACCGAGGCGGGCGTGTTTCGATAAGGTCGGCAAAAGTAACCTCTTCGCACTGGCAAACAAAGATATCCGGTCCACCGCAGTTCACCAGAGACTTTAGCCATCGCCTCCAATTCGTGTGAACCTCGGTCGGTGTCGAGTCTGCTGGCCGCAAGTCAGACATCCGAGCAACCGCGTCCTCCTCGTCGATAGCTCCCAACGACTGGGCAGCGGCGATCCCGGCAAGACGCCCCCGGCTCCGTGCGAATTCGATGTCCAATGTCATCCCATCGTGGAAGCCGGCGACATCGCCAGCGACGAACACATTGGCGACGCTCGTCCTCATTCGGTTGTCGTGGTTGGGCACGTGCCCCCCAAGCTCCGACTTGAAGTGGAGTTCGCACCCAAGGAGACTGAGGAGTTCAACGTTAGGGACCAATCCGATGGCGAGACAGACCGTGTCGGCGGAGATAACCTTCTCAGAGCCGGAAATCGGCTCGCAGTGTTTGTCAATCTCAACCAGAACGACGGACTCCACTTCGCCGTCTGTGCCGATGGCTTCTCTTACGGTGTGGGAGGTGTAGAGCGCTACGCCCCTGTGCCGCAACTGCGCTAGAAGCGCCTCGTCTCCTTGCACGATGGGTGACACGTCGACAACGGCCGGGACCTCGATTCCCCTGTCGAGCGCCATGATAGCGGTGTTGAGACCGAGGCTGCCGGAGCCCAATACCACTATGCGCCGCGAGGACAGGGCATCATACCGGCTCATCAGCGAGTAGGCGCCGTTCGCCCCCATGGAGCCCGTCAGGTCCCACCCCGCGAAGGGGATGCCCAGGTCCCGCGCCCCCGCCGCCACGATGAGCCGGTCATACTTCATCAACCACGATCGCACGCCGTCGGACAGGCCAAGCTGCGGACCGTCGAGGACCCTGCTGGTCTCGGTGTTGGCGAAGGCCCCCCAGACACACGTTCCAAGCCGGACGTCTACGCCGGCTTCTTGAGCCTCCGAGAGAGCATCGTTGGCCGAAGTCACCATCTCCAGCGTCAGAGACGTGTCTTGCATTGCGTCCGTGTACCGGCGGCCAAAGAACTGGGGAACATTCAAACCCATCATCGCCGTTGAGATGGGGTTCTCGTCTATGAGCGTGACCTGCACTCCGGCTCGGGCCGCCTCGATGGCGGCGGCCGTCCCCGCTGCCCCAGCTCCCACGACGACCAGTGGCTTTGATTCCATGTGAGGTCCCTCTTGTCGAGCCGAAGGCCTCCCTTAAGTCAAATGCGCCTGGATAAACGTCGACTCTCTACGAGAGTAGCTTATGCGACCTTTCTCGGCGATGAGACCCGGTCGGGCAGTGCGCCGCTCAGGGACTTGATGTACTCGACCCCGAATCCACAGCACGTGCCGATGACCTGGGCTCCCATGTCGACCCAGGTGGCGGCCTCCTGATTCAACTCTTTTGCGCTGTTTTCGTTGGTGACAGCACTGTCCTGCCAGACCTCGAGATAGTCTTCTCTGCCCGCATCCGGGTAGATGACAATGGGCCCGGACCACCGGTCAAGCACGACCTGCAGCGCCGCAGTAGTCTCATCAAGCCTGCTGTGGAACACCCCAACTACGTCTGGTCTCAGAGCCACAATCTCGTCGATGCCGTCGGCCAGAGTCATATCATAGTCGACCGACCGCCAGCTCGAAGTGAACATTGGCATCCCCATGCGGGAGGAATAGTAGCGGTCGTCTCCCAAACTCAGCCTGACCGTCTCTCCGTCAGGCGCCAACGATGCAGTGAAGGCCACCCACACCGGGAGTCCCGTCGCCATGGCCGCTTCGGTGGCAATGACCCTCGACTCGTTGTCGGCCCACATGTTCTCCATCAAAAAGAAGTCAACGCCGGATTCGGCCATGATATCCGCCTGCTCGTCGACGTAGTTCCTGAGCTCCTCCGCCGAGAGGCTGGCGCCATAACCGTATCCGGTGCCGCCTAGGAGTGTCCCTGTCCTGCGGTCTCGAACAGGGATCCGGCACGAAATGGAGCCGGCTACGTAGACTTGCCTGTCGCCGGCTGCCCTTTCTCTGGCCTCAAGCGCCGCGTCCACGGCGCGAACGTTAATCTCCCTCACCAACTCCCCGTACCCGGACGCCTCCAGCGCGGGGCGCAGGGTGTTGAAGGTATTGGTGGTTATAATGTCGGCCCCCGCCCGGATGTAGCGCTCGTGCATCTGCCGCACGGTTGCCGGGTGCGTGTAGTTGCCGGGGCCGCACCACGATGCCGGATCCATGGGCACGCCCATGGCCTGCAGTTCCGTTCCGATGGCCCCGTCCAGTATTACGACTTCGCCGTTGTCTATGCGACTCCGCAGCTGATGATAGTCAGCCATGATCTGCTCCTCCATTACGAATCAGCACTGGTTCCCGCACTTCAATTCGGTGGATCGACCAGATGGGGCATCAAATGTCACTGAGTGGAGCCATACTAGGTACCAAAACAAGTGCTGTCAATAGGAAAATCGGACCAATAATTGACGACTTTTCGCACCTAGGACGAACGTTGCGGTTTTGCACAGCGGAGTTGAAGGCTGCGGACGTCCCTCACACTCGACTCACTGTTCCCTGAAGTCGGCCTACGGACATGGCTATGATGCTGCTAAATTATGGTCATATATCGTGAGCAGGATTCAGAAATGTCTACTGACAGAGAGTTGCAGCGAGACACCCGCACGATCTAAGCGTCCGAGTTCAAGGCCAAGCGTCTCAAGCTCGTGGACGAGGTGGCCGAGAGCGGCCAGAAAATCGTCTTCGCCCAGCATGGTCGCCCATTGTCGAGGTTGACGCCCAATAGGGAGTAGCCGAAGACCATATTCGGTAGAGGGAAGGGCATGATCGAGATTCAAGAAGTCAATAGCGAGCCTCTTGAAGTGGAGTGGGAGGCCGAACAGGGTCTCCTGGATGGCAAATAGTGGTTCTGCTGGATACCAATGTGCTGGAGGGATTTCACGGAGACTCAGCAGACCGTCAAGTGGTGGCTACTGCCCTGCAGGGGCACCAATCGGTGACGGCCGACTGGCGCATATTGGACTGGCAGGGGCACCTGAATAGGTTGGACGCCACAGAATAGGGCAAGGCTTGCATGTGGGAAGGTCGACCACAAGTGTCGCCCCTTCAAGTTTACTGAAGACTCTTCTCTTATCAGCGGGGACGGCTAGTACCCCAGATTCTTGTCGCAGACGTACAGGAAAGGCTCGCCTGCTAGGTAGCGACGGAAGTTCTCCTTGAAGACGTTGCGACGCCCGATGTAGAGGCCCGGAGTGAAGGCCGAGGCGTGGGGCGACATGACGACGTTCGGGTTGTCCCACAGGGGGTTGTTGGATACGGGTGGCTCGGGGTCGAAGGCGTCCACGCCCGCTCCGCCGAGGTGGCCGGACGCGATGGCTTCGCCCAGCGCGAACTCGTCGACGATGCCGCCGCGAGAGATGATTACCATGTGAGAACCCTGCTTCATCTTGTGCAGTTGCTCTTTGCCGATCATGCCTCGCGTCTCGTCGGTGATCGGCGCGGTTACGACAAGCCAGTCGGAGATAGCGAGCAGGTCGTCCAGCCTGTCGAGTCCCCAAACATCCTCGGCGTACTCGGACGGTCGCGGGAACTTGTCGACGGCGTAGACCTTCATGCTGAAGCCCTGCGCCCGCTTGGCGACGGCCCGCCCGATGTTGCCCATTGCTACGATGCCGAGCGTCGATCCCTCAAGGTCGAGTTGCTTCCATCCGTAGTCGTACATGCGCCACTGCTTCGCCTTCTGGTCGTCCCACATCCAGTGGAGCTTGTGGGCCAAGACGATGATGAAGCCGAATACGTGGTCGGCCATCGGGGCGACGTGCGGCTCTCGGGCGTTCGTGATCGGGATGTCGCTCGCAACCAGTTCCGGTATCGCCATATGCTGGTCGATTCCCGTGCCGGGGCAGTGTATCCACTTGAGGTTCTTGCCAGCGAGGAAAACGTCACGTGACGGCCAGCCGTAATACACCTCAGCGTCGGCCACTTCCCGTATCTGGTCCGCCTCTTCTGCTACCTCGACAAAGTGAACATCGGGGAAGGTTGCCTGCATTTCCTTGAAGAACACGTCCGGAGCTTCGCCGGGGCCGATACCCGACGGCATGGGTTCCATAACGACTTTCATCTATCTGCTGCCCCTCCTGTTTGGTGCGATGAGTGTACCACTTACCGGCGGTCCGGTGGTTTCACCGCAGAGGCGGGGGAGTGCGCAAGAGCAAGGGAATAGAGCAGAGGGTGTAGGGAAGAAAATGGGGTCTAGGTGACCGGGATGTGGGTGGAAGATTGGGACTGGTCTATTTCTTCGATGGCTATCCTCAATTCCTTCCTCACTTCGTCGTCCGATTCCGAGTGAATGGCGTCGATCAGGGCCGCTCTCGCCTCCGGTCCTCCGATCTTCCCCAGTGCCCACGCGGCGTGTTCGCGCACGAGGGGTTCTCCTGTCTGGAGGACCTCTGCGAGTGCAGGAACGGCCACCGGATCTCCTATGTTACCGAGGGCGACGCATACGTTTCTCTGGAGGCCCACACGCTTGGTGCGCTTGATGGGACTCCCACGAAACCGCTCTCGAAAACCCTCGTCGTCGAGTTCCAGAAGCGGCAGCAGGGAGGGCGCGTCGAAGTCGTGACGCTTGCGGAAGGCGGGTTCCAGGGCGGGTGCTGCCTTCCAGTTGACCGGACATACGTCTTGGCAGATATCGCATCCGAAGACCCAGTCGCCGACGAGGGGACGCAGGTCTCTTGGGATCGAGCCGCGTAGCTCAATGGTGAGGAAGGAGATGCACTTGCGGTTGTCGATGACGAAGGGCGCGACGATCGCGCCTGTGGGACAGTCGTCGATACAGCGTACGCACTCCCCGCAATTCTTCTTGAGAGGGACATCGGGCACTAGGTCGATGTCGGTAATCACTTGTCCTAGGAGAAGCCACGAGCCGTAGGTGGGGTTGAGGATGTTGGTATTCTTGCCGAACCAGCCGACCCCGGCCCGCTCCGCCGCTGCGCGGTCGTTCATTGGGCCGTCGTCTACGAAGATGCGAGTCTTCACGGGCCGACCGGCAATGTCGGGCAGGGCGGCGACGAACGCCCGGAGACGCTTCTTCATGACATCGTGATAGTCGTCTCCCCAGGCGTACCGTGCGATCTTTCCGTGAGGGCCTGATCCCTGAGGCTCTGCTTCCCCGTAGTTGTAGCTCATCGCCAGCGAGACGACGGACCGCGCGCCCTCTAAGAGGGTCCGTGGACTGTTTGCCTTGCGGACCCGTTCTGCCGTGTACCACGGAAGTCCGTCCATCAGCCCGTCGTTCACCCGTTTGAGGGCGGCCTTTTCGTCGCGCGCGAATCGGTCTGCAGTCGTGATTCCCACGATGTCGAAACCCAGCGATCTGCCGAGCGCCTTAATCTTTGCAGTCAGGGTGGACATGGCGTTGCCGGTGTGTTGGGATGAGTTCATTATCGCAAATGGTTCAAAGATAGGCCATGTCGAGGTGAATTCTCCCTCTCGGAACTCATTTGATTGGTGGTCTCGGAGTGCCGCGGATGTGCTATAATGCGGTCGCCTCGATGCGGCTCGACCGTGCGCAAAAGACTCCACCGACTGCGAGAAAGGGGGACTCGTGCAGAACAACTCGCACTCCTCGTCGAATAGTTCCCCGCCAATCACAAAGCAGCGAAACGGAGGCCGCGAGGAGACGGCGCACCTCTACGACGAGATGAAGATTTTCACGGGTAACGCGCACCCGCAGCTTGCCCAGGACATTGCGGGATACCTCGGTGTCAACCTCGGCAATTGCGAGGTCTTCAAGTTCAGCAACGACAACACCTTCGTCAAATTCCTTGAGAACATTCGGCAGAAGGATGTGTTTCTCATTCAACCCGTCTCCGCGCCCGTGGACCAGCACTGGATGGAGCTCTGGATCATGATCGACGCCGCCCGGCGGGCCTCCGCGGGGCGGATTACCGTTGTCATTCCGTACTACGCCTATGGGCGGACGGACAAGAAGGACCAGCCGCGCGTGGCCATCACGGCCCGTCTCTTGGCCGACTTTACGACGGTCGCGGGAGCCGACCGTGTCCTTACCATCGACCTCCATGCCGGACAGATTCAGGGGTTCTTCAATATCCCGTTGGACGAGCTATCCGCGATTCGGATGCTGGCCAAGCGCTTCAAGGAAAAGAACCTCGATAACGTCGTTGTAACGGCGACCGACCCCGGCAGCGCCAAGCGCGCGAGGGAAGTGGCAAACGTTCTCGATGCACCCATCGCCCTAATAGACAAGGAACGGCAGGGCAACGATGAGAAGGCGGAGGCGATCAACCTTGTCGGAGATGTACGAGGCAAGACCGCTGTCATCATAGACGACGAGATCGGCACGGGAGGCACGGTCGTCGAAGCGTTCAAGGTGCTCAATGCCCACGGCGCGACCAGCGTGTACTGCGGGGCCACTCACGCAGTCTTCGCAGGGGACGCCCATGAGCGGCTCGCCGGGAGTGGCGTCACCGAATTCGTCGTCACCGATACCCTGCCGATACCCCAGGACAAGCGCTTCCCGGGACTTGAGATCATCTCAGTCGCGCCGCTGCTAGGCGAGGCTATAGGCCGCATCCATGCGGGCGACTCCATCGGCGCCATGTTCGAGCAGGACTTCGATCTCACGGTAGACCGGCGAGTGACGACGGTTCCGGCGGCTGTCAAGCAGCCCCTCTTTTAACTAGCGAGTCGCCGTAGCTCTCCGGGGTCAGTGAGAGATCGGCTGGGTTGAACGGCAGTTCTTTTCCCCCCATCG
>JAPOPA010000375.1 GCA_026713145.1 Chloroflexota bacterium | reverse complement strand
TCGTCCACCTGACAACGCACCGCCAGCTCCGCATTGCCTGCGACTACGTTACCGTGGACAACGTCCTCGCAAAGATCGTCCTCACCCACGAACACTTCGCGAGATGGGGCTTCCCTACCCCGCGCATCGGCGTTTCGGCCCTGAATCCCCATGCCAGCGACGGCGGCCTCCTCGGTGACGAAGAGGAGAAGCAGATCACCCCTGCGATAGAAGAAGCCCGGTCGCTCGGCATGGATGCTACAGGACCGGTTCCGCCGGACACCGTCTTCACGCAGGCGATCAACGGTAAGTACGACGTCGTCCTCGCCATGTACCACGATCAGGGGCACATCCCCATCAAGGTCCACAACTGGGAGCGGAGCGTAAGCGTGAATCTCGGACTGCCGTTCATCCGTACGTCCGTCGACCACGGAACGGCCTTCGACATCGCCGGGCAGGGCATCGCCCACCACGAAAGCATGGCGGAGGCCATCGGAGTCGCGGTCGACCTCGCGAGCGAGAGCAAGCTGCGGTGAAGGTTGTGCCAGGAACCCCTCCTGGCAAATGGCAAATGGAACTCCTCACTTACCTGCCCCTCGCGCGGTGCTAGAAGGTATTAGTCCCCAAACGTCGCGCAAGTCGGCTACAATAGAGTAGTCGTTAGGAAGATAGGGAGTCCTTCAATAGCCTCACAGTCATGTGAGGACTTTAAGATGGGCGGGAATCATCAATGAAGGTCACGTTTGTAGGCGGCGGCGTCATGGCCGAGGCTATTCTCGGCGGGATTCTCGACGCGGGTGTCGCTAACGCGGGCGAGATTCTCTTCGGGGAACCCGTGGCGGAACGCAGGGCCGAGCTTGCTGAGACGTACGGCGTGACGGCGGACGCCGACAACCTTGCGGTGATCGAGGGCGCCGACATCGTCATCCTGGCGATGAAGCCGCAGCACCTAGCCTCGGCTATGGACGGCATCAAGTCCGGCCTCCGCGCAAATCAGGCCGTCCTCTCAATCGTTGCCGGCGCGACCCTAGAGACCTTGAGCAAGGGGCTGCGTCATCGAGCGGTCGTCCGTGTGATGCCCAATACTCCCGCTCAAATTCGAGAGGGTATGACCGTGTGGACTGCCACCGATCAGGTCACCGAAGAGCAGAAGGCCGCCAGCCAACGGATCATTGCCTCATTCGGGCAAGAGATTTACGTCGAGGACGAGAAGTATATGGACATGGTCACGGCCCTAAGCGCGAGCGGTCCCGCCTACGTCTTCCTGTTCATCGAGGCGCTCATCGACGCAGGAGTCCACATGGGCCTCCAGCGTCCGATGGCGAGAATGCTCGTCCTCCAAACGGTCATTGGGAGTTCCAAGTACGTTCAGGAGACGGGAATGCACCCTGCTGAGCTCAAGGACATGGTCTCATCGCCTGCCGGCGGGACGGTCGAGGCTCTGATGTCGTTTGAGAAGTCTGCCTTTCGAGGGGCCATTTTGGAAGCAGTTGACGCAGCGTACGGAAAGTACCAGGACTTGGGTAAGAACAGTTGAACTTCCTCCAGACTTTCATAAACCTGTTCCTCACCGCACTGTCACTGGCGATCCTGGCCCGTGTCATTATGTCATGGGTGACCATGTTCGCCCCCGAGTCGTCGATCGTGCAATCGATCAACGATATGCTCAACCAGATGACGGAGCCGGTATTGTCTCCGCTTCGAAGGGTGATTCCCCCGATGGGTATGTTCGACCTCACGCCGATGATTGCCCTGATTCTGCTGCAGGTCATTCAGGTATACCTGGTCCCTACCCTCTTAGGTTAGCTTGCGCAGGGCCTCAGCTTTACTCGGGCCCTCGACAGCCACCAGCTTCTTCCGCGACCGCTCTCCTGAGATGATGGAGACCGCGCGCTTTGGGACTCCGAGGTGTCGCGCCATCTCTTCGATTACGGCCTTGTTTGCCCTGCCCTTCTCCGGGACGGAAGTCACGTAGACCTTGATCGCGCCTTCTGCCACCACAATTCGGTTGCGGCTAGCTTTCGGTTGGACATGGACTTCGATTGTGAAGGTGGGCATCTACTGCACGTTCCACGAAATTGCGTGCTGAAGAGGTGTT
>JAPOPA010000297.1 GCA_026713145.1 Chloroflexota bacterium | reverse complement strand
GCAAGATCAGGTAGCTAGTCCTAGGCATCTATCGTGACCAAGAGTGATAACAGCGTGAGAATTCTCCATATCAGCTTTACGTTGTGATAGACATCTTAGGTTCTTCGACTCCGCTGCGCTCCGCTCAGAATGACAGGGCCGGGCTGCTTTCTCATCAATGAAGAGTGGGCGGTAGTCAAATGCCTACCCCTGTCAGCGCCCAGGTGGTGCGGGACGCAACCCTCATGACATATTCCGAACGCAGCGGAGAGAGAAGTTTCCGTTGTCCTCCTAGCAGAGCTTCCAAGCAACAACCTTCTCATTGAAGACGACTAGACACCCTGGACTCCTCGCCTGTCCCGGAATGACTGACCGTCGAGCCGGTCTGAGGCAAATGACCCATGGCTGGGCTTGGAAAAAGAACCGCACCCTCTCAATCGTGAGAGGGTGCGGAAAAGGTCGTCCTATAGGATAGACTCGCCCCTACTCGAACAACCTCTCGGTCGTACCCGTCGAGGGAGAACCGCCGTTCCTTTTCGTCTCATCCACGGGCGGCGCCACGGGAGCCGAAGGCGGATTCTGCTGAACCACTTTCTCCTCCGGCACCTCGAACTCCCCAACACAGGAGATGGAGGCTACCGCATCACCCTTGTTCGGGTTGAAGATGCGCACGCCCTGGGTCGCGCGTCCGGTGCTCCGTATCTCCGACAGATTCGTGCGGATCACCTGGGCCTGTTCCGACACCACGTAGACTTCGTCACTGTCGGCTATGACTTCGGCCGCTGCGACCTTGCCAGTCCGCCTTGTGACGGCCATCGTCTTAATGCCCGATCCACCGCGGCCTTGGGTGCGGTAGCTCTTGAGATACGTCAGCTTGCCGTAGCCGTTCTTGCTGATGACCAGCAGTTTGCTGTCGGGAATCACCATGTCCATTGACACTATTCGGTCCCGCTTCGCGAGCGACATGCCGCGAACGCCGCCTGCAGCCCGAAGACGCGGTTTAATGTCCTCGACCGGGAAACGTATCGACATACCTTGCTCAGTCACCATCATCACGTCGTCGGTCTCGTTTGCAAGACGCGCGGTCACGAGCAAGTCCTTTTCTCGCAGGTTGAAGATGATCAGCCCTGCGCGACGGATGTTGGATATGGCGTTGAGTGCCGTCCGCTTGACGCTCCCCTGCTCAGTGGCCATGACGAGGTAAAGGTCCGACTGGTCGAGTGACTTGACTCCGATGATCGCCTCGACCTCCTCCTCGTTGCTCAAGGGGATCACGTTGACTACGGGGACACCTCGCGTGTTCCGCGACGTGTCCGGGCGGAGTTCGTAGGTTTTGAGCGGCAGGACGCGACCCCGGCTCGTGAAGAACAGCAGCATGTCGTGCGTATCGACCACGAGAATGTGACGCACCGGGTCGTTGTCCCGTGTGTTCATCCCGGATACGCCCTTGCCACCTCGATGCTGGTTGCGGAACGTCGTGGCGGGGATGCGTTTGATGTAGCCGCCCTTGCTGAAGGTGATAACGACCTGCTCGTGAGGCTCAATGTCGTCGCGGTTGATATCGATCGAGGCGTCGCTGATCTGCGTCAGTCGCTCGCCTTCGACCTTCTTCTTGAGCGCCCGAGTCTCTTTCTTGATCTCCAAATCGACCTTACGAGCGTCTCCTAGAAGGTCTTCGAGCCTGCTGATAATCTCCTGGATCTCTCGGTACTCGTTCTCGATCTTCTCGCGCTCAAGGGCAGCCAAGCGCCGCAGCTGCATGTCGAGAATTGCCTGGGACTGCTTTTCGTCAAGTGCGAAGCGGTTCATAAGGCCCGTCCGCGCCGTCTCGACGTCCGCCGCGTTACGGATCAGGGCGATGACCGCATCCAGGTTCTCCAGCGCGATACGCAGCCCTTCGAGGATGTGCGCGCGCGCCCTCGCCTTCCTCAGTTCGAACTCGGTCCGGCGACGGATGACCTCGCGGCGGAAGTCAACATAGTTCTGAAGGGCCGACCTGAGGGTCAAAAGCTCTGGCTTGCCGTTCACGAGCGCCATCATGTTGGCGGAGAACGACTTTTGCATCTCCGTGAGCTTGTAGAGGTTGTTGAGGATGACCATCCCTTGCGCGCCGTTGCGAAGCTCCATAACGATGCGCATGCCGCGCCGGTCCGACTCGTCCCGTATTTCGGTTATGCCGTCGAGCCGTTTGTTCTTGACGTGCGCCGCGATCTTTTCGATCAGCGCTGCCTTGT
>JAPOPA010000304.1 GCA_026713145.1 Chloroflexota bacterium | reverse complement strand
GGGAGGACGTCCGGCGTGACCTGTGTGTTGCCGTTGCTGATTATCGGGAACGCGCCGTCCCACCTTGCCGCCCGGCGGAATGGCGCTCGGTTCGGCCACTGGCCTCCCACCCACACGGGAATGCGAGGCTCCTGCACCGGCTTCGGGAGAAAGGTCACGTCGTCGATCTGGTACTCTTCGCCGTCATACGAAAATGGCTCGCCGCTCCAGAACCCCGCCAAGACGTCCAGTCCCTCATCCAGCTTCCTTGCCCGTACCTTGTTGTCAGTCTCTTCTCCAAATGCCGCGAACTCGGCGTCAATCGGACCCCCCAGTCCGACTCCGAAGATCAGCCTCCCGTCGGAGAGATGGTCGAGCGATACGGTCGTACGCGCCACCTGCCACGGCCTCCGACGCGCCAGCGGCGTCACCATCGCCCCGATGCGGACTCGCTCGGTCCGAGCCGCAACGGCCGACAATGCCACCCACGGATCGACGAAGGGCGCCTTCATGCCCAGCCAGACGTGGTCCCACGTGAACACGCCATCCCATCCGGCCTGCTCCGCCTCATACGCAATCTCCGCCATGAATCGCGGGTCCGCGAACTCCTCGAACGGGGGGAAATCGACTCCGTGCTTCACCATCGTATCCTCCAGATCGCCGTCGGGCCATTATACGTCCGGTTGACACACCTTAGGGGTCAAACTACACTAATTCCTACCTCAAACTAAGGTAGAAACGATGGCTACTCAGCAAGAAATCGCCCAGATGGCACACCTCCTGCGGCGCGCCGGTTTCGGAGCGAACCGCGAGGAAATCGAGCGACGGGCCGACGACGGCTACGACGCCACCGTCGAGTGGCTACTAAACCCCGACGACCAGCCCGAGGTCGATGAGTTCCTCCTCTACCGGTACCATCCCGACTCCGAGCGGCCGCCGAAGGTAAACCACGCCTCGGTCAGCTGGCTCTACCGCATGGTCAACACCGACCGACCACTGGAAGAGAAGATCGCCCTCTTCTGGCATCAGGTCTTTGCCACCGGTGACAACAAGGTCGAGAGCGCCTACGAGATCAAGGAACAGATCGCCATGTTCCGCGAGCACGGCCTCGGCAACTACCGCGACCTCCTCGTCCGTCTCGCGCAGAATCCGACCATGCTCTACTGGCTCGATAACCAGGAGAACCACAAGCGAGCGCCCAACGAGAACTGGGGCCGCGAGCTCATGGAACTCTTCTCCATGGGCATCGGCAACTACACCGAAAAGGATGTCTACGAGGCCTCCCGCGCATTCACCGGCTGGTCCTTCGACACCAAGATTCACTGGCTCCTCTGGGGCCCCCATCTCTGGAACTATGAGTTCCACCCCGAGGACCACGACAGCGCGGAGAAGGACTACCTCGGTCACACCGGCAATTTTGACGGCTTCGACGTCATCGACATCGTTGTCCGGCAGCCCGCGTGCCACGTCTTCATCGCGCGCCATCTCTACAACTTCTTCGTGGCCGACGAACCGCAGGTCCCCGCATGGCCGATCGAGCCGCCGCGCAATCCCGAGGCCATCAGGACGATCTGCGAGTCCTTCGTCAAGAACGACTATGAGATCAAGCCCGTCCTGCGGACGATCTTCACGTCCGACTTCTTCAAGGACTCCATGTACCGGCACGTCCTCAATCCCGCCGAGGTCGTCGCCGGCACGCTGAGGGTTACCGGAGCGCTGTCCGAGCCGCACCCCGACTGGGAAGAGGTCGCCCTGGAGCCGATGTTCATGGGCCAGAGCCTCCATGATCCTCCCAGCGTCGAGGGCTGGCATACCGGCCACGAGTGGATCAACAGCGGAGCACTCGTCCGGCGGGTCAACTTCATGTCCGACAAGTTCAGCGACACGTCACTTCCGGGCGTCCAGGACATCATTCGCCGCGTCGCCGCGTCAAACGGCACCGCCATGTCGGCAGAAGACCTCGTTAACCACTGCCTCGATCTCATGGGTCCCCTGAGCGTCAAGGACAAGACCCGGCAGGAGCTCATCGAGTACGTGACCGGCGAGGGAGGCACCGTCTCCTGGCAGTCCGCCGAGGAATTCGCCAACGCCTCCCGTGTCACCGGCAGAGTCCTCGCACTCATCGCCGGCACCCGCGAGTACCAGTTCGGCTAGTCGGGTAGGGGGTATCCCCAGCCCACCATGCGGCTGACCACCCCTACAAAAAAGTCTCTCCCCCGTCCTATTCCCGTAGGGGCGATTCGCGAATCGCCCATTCCACCATTGGTACGAAAGCTAATCGTCATTCCCACGAAGGAACGTCACCCCGTACCCCCATACGGGGCGGGAATCCGGAGGGGTAGGGCGGAAGCTTCATCTGCGAATTCCTGCGTATCCCATCCGACGCGCTATTCTAATTCCTCCCCCCTACGAGTGGTCCAGCTCCCACACCGGGAAGTAGAACGGGAAGACTGCGTCCAGCACCCCGCCCGCTTCACCGTCTGCCGTGATGGGCTCCCCCGCCGGATGCGGCCCGAATATGAGCCTCGTAAGCTCCCTGCGCGTTAGCTCGACCGGCTCTCCCGACCGTTCCGCTGATACCTCCGCATCCCCATTCCGCAGGGTGATAGTGACCGCCTCGCCGTCGTCCTTGCAGACGAGACATACCGTCCCCTCGACGCCCGACGCGCTTCGCTCCCTCAGGTGGCCGGTGATCTTGGATATAAGACTCCCTGGGGAGTTCAACCTCATCATCTGGAACCCTATGCCCGACTCGGTGTCCAGCACCGACGTGCCCGGCTTCCGCGCCTCCAGCACATCCCCGAACGTGGTCGGGTTGAGCGGCACGACCGCGTACGCGGAATCGCCGGCGGTCCCCAGCAGGAGCGCCTGGTGATACAGCGCCTCCAGCGCCCTAGCGTCTCCGCCGCCCTCCACGAAGCCCGGCTTGTTCCTCCCCCGCGTCATCATCAGGTACGCGACGATGCGCCCGTTCTCATGGGCCAGCAGGGTGCTCGTCTTGTGCAGCTTGAAGTAGTGCTCGTAGTCCTCCCGCGTCCTCCCGATTCGCAGCGGCTCGGCCTCGTGAATCCCCATGACGCCGTCGAGATGGTCGGGATCGCTCGGGTTGTACAGTGAGATGTCGTAGGTTCCCCGCTCGAATGATTCGTATTCGCCGGGATTCAGCGGGTACCCTCGCGCCTGCGGCCCGACGGGCTCGTACCCGGAGTTCTGGTAGAACGGGAACGTCGCCTCCCGAGTCCACAGCACGGAGACGGGCCAGTCGTTCTCGTCCATGATTCGCAGGCAGTCGCGGAGACAGCGAGTGCCGTGCCCGCGGTGACGGTAGTCGGGGTGTGTGCCCGTTGGACTGATGATCCCCACGGTGAAGCGGTCGTCGTTGACGATCACCTCCCGCGGTGCCACCGGCACGTGCGCGACCACCTTCCCATCCTCCTTGATGATCCGCATGTACTCGAGTCTCGAAGGCCTGAAAACCAGGGGATAGTCGGTCTGCAGCCTCTGGTCGGATCCCGCCCTGAAGATGCTGTTGAGGAGAGCCATCGTCTCCTCGAAGTCCTCCGCTGTGCATGCCCTCGGCCCTTCCATTCATCACCCCCGTCATTCAAGTCTTGAGCGCCCCGATGGTAAACCAACCCCGCAATGTTGTCACCCGCTTCGTCCCAATCGTCACCTCCGTCATACCGGCGAAGGCCTGTATCCAGAGGGGAGGGGACTGGGTTTGGATTATCAAGTTACCGGTGCCCCCGCCAACCTACACAACAGTCTCTCTTCCGCCGGGGGAGAGCTACAGAGACGGGACGTCCTTCCCCGGAACCGCGCTTTTGACGAAACCACCGACACCCCATACCATGAATACGTGCTCACTCCAAGACAGAGAGAAAGACAGCCGGATGCTCCGGTCCCGGTTGGCCGAATCCGGGAAGCCAGGAACACCCGACTGCCTTCCGAAGATATTGACCCTGCGCGACGACTCGAAGGAGCCGCCGCGATCAGGTCGCTGCCTCTCCTAGTTGAGGGTCACCCCTCGATATTCAATTTTCATCTATGCCTCCTTTCGTTCCGCCGCGCGAGTGAATTCCTTCCGCAGAAGACCGCACGGCGCACCCATCGACGGATGCCTAAACATACCATAATGGAATACGTTTGTATATAACCGCTTCCGAAATACCATTTCTTTGAGAATTAACCCCGCCAACCTCCCGTAGGGGCGATTCGCGAATCGCCCTTTCTGCCACCTTCATGATTGGTGGTGTCGGTGGCAACCTACATGAGGGATTGGTAGGAATGACTAGGGATTCTGCGAGCCCACACGTTGCGCGGTCCCTTCTCAAGCCATGATATGCTGGCCCCGTCAGTTCGCACCCATTGTCAAGGAGCCATCCAATGAAAATTCCCATCACCATGTGTCACGGTATCCGGGACGACGGGGAGAAACCCCTGCCGGTCGAGCGCCTCGATGCCCTGATGAGCGTCGCGAGCGAGATGGGCTTCTCCTCCATAACCTACGATCAGTACGCCGATTGGCGAAACGACGAAGGCACGCTGCCCGATCGGCCGATCCTCATCGACTTCGACCATCCGGTCAAGAACATGCGCTACGAGACCCACGACACCCTCGCGAAGTACGGCTACACCGGCACCCTCTTCATGTACACCAAGCCATACGATCCCGACTACGACCGCGACCTGCCGTGGCCCCACGAGCCGGAT